>CAZECQ010000087.1:0-10054 GCA_964510545.1 uncultured Pirellulales bacterium
ATTTGCTTCAGCATCGCTTCAGGCCCGCAGCTATAAATGATTGCGTCTTCACTTTTCAAAGATGACTCTTTCAGCCACTCTGAAAAGCAATCGGCCGCTGTTCCTTCGAATCCCGCCGTCCCGTCATCGGTCGCTATAAGTGACTTCGCCCCGTATTTGGCAAATTCTGCTATTGAAAACCCAAGCCCCTGCGAAACCTCATCAAGCCGTCTTTCGAAGGGAAGTTCGTTTTTCGTTTTTGCACCGGCAAATGCGGTAACTTCGATTTTCGGATAATTCTCGCTCAGCACTTTCGTAAGATACAGCAGCGGCCCCGCACCCATCCCGCCAACAACCAGAAGCGCCGTTTTTTTACCTTCCGGCACACAAAATCCTCTTCCCAAAGGCCCGATTACACTTATCGAATCACCCCCCGAAAGCGTACTCATTCGCAGACTCCCGGGCCCGACCACACGATAGAGAATCTCGACATAGGTTGAGTTTTTTTCTGCTTGAACATCGGCAAAACTAAAAGGCCGTCGCAGCAAAATCTGTCGTTCGGCACAGTCAGTTAACTCCTTTGCTATTGCTCCCGGCTCCGGCAGGGCGGCCTTACTCAACTCCAATTCGCCAAATTGTCCCGGCTCGCTCGTACCAAATGCCTCCGCACCAGCACCCGTAAAATCCAGACCCAATCGATGGTACTTCTGCCCGATATGCCTGTTGAAAGACACTTCAGCCCTGAATGGCCCCTTCTTTGTTCCGTCACTGTTATTCATCGCAACTATCCGCTAAACACCGCAATCTAAACGCTATTTGCTGACAATGTACCAAAAATCTCCCGCCAGTCAAGCTAATAAAACCGCCTTAAATATGCAAATATTCGACCTGTTATTTATGCACTTTTAGTTTGACCTGACCGCCAATTCTCGGTATTCTACATAGTCAGTGGATTATTTAACCATTTTTTTTGGAGGTAACTGAATTATGGATTGTCCCGTTTGTTCGAACCAGTTGCACCAAACCACTGTAGCCGGTGTTACTGTGGACGTCTGCAAAGGCGGCTGTGGCGGAATTTGGTTCGATAATTTTGAGCTCAAAAAATTCGACGAACCCCACGAATCCGCAGGCCAGGAACTCCTGGACATAGAACACGATGAAAATATTCTCCTCGACCACTCAAAAAGATTGAACTGCCCCAAGTGTGATAACATCGTAATGATGAGGCATTTTTTCAGCGTAAAAAAACAGGTCCAGGTCGATGAGTGCCCGGGATGTGGCGGCTTTTGGCTCGACGCCGGAGAGTTGAAAAGAATCCGGACCTTATTCGATACCGAAGCTCAGCGTTACGAAGCGGCCCAGGAATATTTCTCAGAAGTCTTTGGCGAAAAGCTTGCCGCGATGAAAGCTAAGGACCAGCAGGCCCTTGAAAAGTCACGGAAAATTTCAAATATGTTTCGCTTCATTTGTCCGAGCTATTACATCCCCGGCAAGCAGAACTGGGGCGCCTTTTAGTTTTAGCTGTGGGCGCCTTTACAGACTGCTTCTCGGATAACCTTAGGGTTTTTCCTTGGGAGTGCTTTCTTCTTTTTTAAGATGTTCGGCGATTTCTTTTAGTTGTTCTTCTATCTTTTCAAATCGCTCCGCTATCTTATCGAGCTGCTGATGGGTCGTTTTTGAGCCGAGGATACTCGGGGCGAAAATAAAGAAGAATATTATTGCCACCATCCCCGCGATGGCGATAAAGCTCACCGCATAAAGAATTGTCTCTACCAGTTCAAACATTTCTTCGCGGCCATACCCTTTCGTTCGATAGAAAAAACCAATTCCTCTTTTGCACCATAATAGCCGCCGCTGTTCTTCTTGTCAAACCAAATCTGTACAGACAAATCCGTAGCAAAATGACTATCCTGCAATTATCCCCGCGCGCATTTTTGCTTTGTTGCCTCGCGGCTCTTTTAAACTATTGCCTTACACGTCTGAGTGTGCCTTCTTCGCTGGCCTTCCGCAAAGGTGCGACAATCTCTTCTCTCGCATCGTGAATTTCTTTTTCCAGCGGCTCCTGCATCAGCGACATTTCTTCTTCGAGCCCTGCAGCAGCACGCTCGGATATATTCGCTCGTATTTTCTGTGCGATTTCTTCATCCGCCTGGTACAGGGCTATCGCCAGTTTACCGGCCTCCACTGAATGAAGTGCTTCCTGAAGAGACCTGTCTGCTATGGATGGAATATCACCCCACGTCACCATCAGGTTCCTTACCATCGTGCAGGTTTCCTCGTCACGTTGTTTAATATCATCGAGTATTTGTTCGCGCAGCTCTTGCTCCACGTCATTTAGTACGATAGCTAATTCACGCAGGATCTTTTCCGGCTTTGCCACAATAGCGGTCTCGCCCTTAAAACTTTTCAGACGCTCACCGATGGTCATTGCCATTCGTCGCTTAACTCCAAACCCCATCTGTACAGGGTTCGCCATCTTCCAGACCACTTTGCAGCAAAAATCTTTATCTAAAAGCGGCAGAATCTCCTGCACTTTTTTCGGCTCAAGCTCCGACAGTATCGCCGCAGCCGTCTGGGGATGTTCGCCCTGTAGTGCAAGGGACAGCTCATCCGCACTGGCAGAACGTACCGGTGCGAATACATCACCTCGCCTTCCGGCTTTTCTTACCTGAGATTGAATCTCCTCGGCCTTTTCCTTGTCAAGAAGCTTCACAAGCGTCTCGTTCAGAAAATTCTGCACATTAAGACCCTGGCTTCCACCTTCTTGAAGTGAGCTGCAGAACTCTTTAACAATCTCTTCCTGGCTTTCTTTCTCACGGCCGCCCGATGTATTGATGCGAGCCATCTCGATAGCAAGCTGTTCAATCTCTTCGGCCCCCATTCCCTTAAGCAGTTCCGTCGCCGTCGCACTATCAAGACTCATCAATAGCATTGCTGCTTTTTTCTTACTTGCTGTTGCTGCCATATCGTTCGAATCTCCTTTTTTTCGCCCAAAAAGCCTCTAATTTCTATCCTGCCCGCAATTTACACGCTTTTCGCACTTACTTACATAAGGCCGAAATCGCCTCATATTCACAAAAAACGCACATCTGCCTTAAATAAAATATCGGCAGGATTGCAAACTCGCTTGACTATAAAATAAACCCAACAAAACCCGAAATGCCTACCTGTCCTGAGTTTATCGAAGGGTCTGCCCTCCTTAGCTTTGCCCGGCCTGCCCTCCATCTTGTCCACCGAAGCTTAGGCGAAGGTGGAAGCCTCGTGCGAAGGAGGGACCTTTCCGCTTCGGTTAGCCCCGTTGCTTGCGACGGGGGCAATTAGCTATCTTGCTGCTCCTTAGTGCGAGAGAGTTGCCGTTTTCCCTCCCTCCCTTCCTTTGCTTCGCTAAGGATACGCGGCAGCGAACCACGCGCCTTCTTTTTCGTTATCGCAAAAAAATACTTACCTGCCTAAAGGTAGCGGGGTAATTCTTTTGGTGAGTTTACCCAGAGGAGTAAAACGACGAAGTGAGGCCTACTAAAACAGGCCTCGAACCAAAAATTACTGTGGGGCCAATCCTGTGAAAGCACCGAATTAAAAAATAGTTAGCCTTAATCTCCAGCTCTTTTTTCCCTCTCTTCTAAATTCTTCATTTGTTTAACGTCTTATTATGCTTTGACTTGTATGTATCTCTTTTAAACATTGTTTTCAAAAATCTTTTAAAATAGCTTTCTTCTTTTTTTTGAGGGCCTATTCTTTTTTGATAATCAGTAGTGCTATCAGCCAATTCTTTGTATTTGTTATAATGAACTTCCTTTACCCATACCATCTTGTCCCAATCTACTCCAATATCCTGGAACAATTGTTTAGCTGTTTTTTTATCTCCATAAACAGATGACAATAAACAATAAGAATTACGATAATAGCTGGCTTCTGGGTACTTGCTTAAAAGTTGAATAAGTCCTTGTTTCGCATAATCATATGAAAACCCAAGATTCAGAAAATCCTCCATTCCTACATTATGGTACTTGGGAACAGTATCTGCAACAATCCTGGCATATAAAATTTCACCTTCCGTTTTATTTGATTCTGCAGAATCTTTTGCAAATTCTGCTAGTTCACCTGGACCACCATGCCACCTGGGTAATAAATAATTTGCCATTTGAAGATGAAGAGGATAATAATCCCTGTCGATTTTGACTCCTTTTTTGAGCAAATTGTATATTTCCTTTTTAGGTTTATTAAGCCCCATTCCAGCCAATATAAATACTCGATATAGCTCAGGGTCCTTTTCTCGAAGTTTTTCTGCCTCAAGCAAATTCTCCCATGCTTTTTCAAGTTTTTCATAAAATACTTCCCAACTATCTTCCGGGACATCTTTTGCCCAATCACCCCCACGGGCAGCCCATGCATAACAAACATAAGCTTTTGTCATAACAACCCTCGGCGTTATCGACTTTGGCTTTTGGCTAATCCAACTTTCTAAGGTATCAAATAACCATTCTTCCTGAGAGGGCTTCAATCCGGCCCATGTATTGGCAAGACAATGATAAAACCACTCTAATTGAAAATTGCCGTTGGTAAATTTACTGTTGTTCGTACGCAGTCTTGAAGCTATCTCCTCTAGTTCATCAAACCTTTTGTTCCATAATAACTTACGAAGCGGACGACGATTAATTTCTCCATTATTTTTTAAAATATTACCTTTTGCAGTAGCATTACTTCTCGGAGAATAATAAATCCCGCATCTTTTATTATCCGAGCATATATTATTTTTCAAAGATGGAGCAGCACTCTTGTCAGCAACAGCAATTCCATGCCATTCATTCTCTTTGCAAATATTTTCTTCCGCTAACCCTTTCGCCTTATCGCCCCAATAGATACCGCTAGCCTTGTTCTGAAAGCATTGATTTGATTTCAAAGTCGGAGAAGTCCAGTCATGTATCACAGAAATACCGTTATGACTATTTTTATAGCACATGTTCCCTTCCACTAGCCCTGCAGCTCCTTCTTGAAAGTAAATACCGTTGATGCCATTTTCTGAACATCGATTGTTTCTAAGTACCGGTTCAGCTCCTTCATGTAAAACAAATATTCCAGTTTTCTTGTTTTTATATATACTGCACCCTAAAATCTCACATTTTCCCTTGCCTTCAATAGTAATGCCATTGTGGCCGCCATCCCTTAAAGTGCATTGATTAACCTTTATGGAACTTGCGTCGATACGAAGGATTGGAAAAAGTCTCTTTTCCTCTCCTGGTGGTTCATCCACACTTGTTTGTGATAAAGTCAGTTCTGATATTATCCCTGAAGAACAATCCTTAACTGTTATAACCGACCCCACATTTGCATCACAACTAATGAATACCTCATTAATATCAGTTCCTTTAAGATGTATGCCATTCTTAAAAGTTAAGGTTTCGTGATAAGTTCCAGGCTGTATTTCAACAATGTCTCCGTGTTCAGCCGCATTGATAGCTTGCTGTATAGTTGGATAATCTCCTGGTACAAATAGTTTTGTACTAGCACTAAAACAGTTGATAGTAAAACATGTAATAAATAACGGTATAATTAAATTTCGCATTTTCCCACCTTCAAATTATCTCTGCTTCAATACTCGTCCAATCTCTTGTAACTTTAACTTCTATGCTGCCTACGGTTCGGGCTTCGCCCTCATTCCGGCCTCCGGCACCACTGCGCAATTACCGCCATAATTTTCAAAGACATTTTACCCGCCAATTCCTTTACCCATTTTCTCTCTTTCGTGAGTACACCGCTGCACCCGGCAAATTGTTTTTGAGGTGGTCCATTAGTTTACCTACTCGTTTGTCGTACTGCCCTTTCGGTGCTATCTTGTACTCGTCAGGAAAGTCCTCGCATTTCGTTGCAAATGGAATGTTCCAGGCAATAGCTCCGGCTGAAGCTACACTCTCCTTAAACTCACTACACACCTTGCTGCATAAAGCTAACTTCCCCAATTCCCGCGTCCGACTGATTAAGTGAAAATGTAAATGTTTCGAATACTCTGAAAAATAAAAGACATACATTCGTTCAAAACCATCATCTCTAAACTCCGTTTTCCAATAGTCTCTCAACGTAGCCTCGATGCTCTGTATGTGTTTCCCAAGACCCTCCTGTTCATATTCATTAAGTTCACACAACTGCTCTCGATGTTCACGCGGCTGAAGCGCAAGCCATCCCAGAAATCCCTCCTTCCCACCATAATGATTAAGAAGCCACCCGCGGGGCAATTTAATAACCAGCCCATACGGAATTTCTTCTTTTATGGAAATTCCACACCCGCATTCATTTCGATTGCGTTCGTACTCTTTCTTGCATTTCTTTGTGCCCACAGCAGATCTCCCACTCTATATCTTACCTCTCTTTGCTGACCCTTTCTCACGAATTTCTTGCAACATACTACCTGCAAACTCCCCATCTCGCAACAAAAAATATCAAAGATCCAGCGAAGCCTCTGGCGAAGCCGGAGCAACCAACAAACCACGAACTATTAACTATAAGTGCGCAAAAAGCGCTCTTTTTAACGCCTTTTGCCATTTTCTTGCATTTTCTTGCACTTTCTTACTCTTTTTAGCCCAGTTATGGATTTTGGATTCAAAACCTGAGCTAATCCTGAGCATGTCGAAGGGTCCTTCCCTACCTGTCATGAGCGCAGCTCAGTAGCAGTAATTGAGCCCCCGCGGCGCCTGAGCGGAGTAGAATCATTTGCGCAGGTATTGTTTTGTTGAGTGGAGTTTTTTCAAATTTTTTTTATCTCTTTCCCCACAACCACTTACAAACCTTAACCATTATAAAATCACCTGATTTTCGCACCAAATGCGCAGGTTCGTCTAATTATGGGGAGCCATGTTTTTTTAAACCCCCCTTAGGAGTTATTATGACCACCAAACCACGAACAACAAACTACAAACCACGATTCGTGCTGCCTGCCCGTCCTGAGTGCAGTCGAAGGGCGGTTCGGACTGTTTTTACTTACTGCGGAGTTTCATTCCTGCGTAATACTGTATGTTCCTCATTCCGGCCTACGGCAGCACTGCGCCTCGAATACCCTGTGCATCAGCTAAAACCGGCAGCCCACCGACCCCCTCTTGGCTTATCTGCTTTCCTGCCCCCCTTATACCTCACCCTTCACCCTTGGCCTATCACCCACCAATCCTCACCTCCCACCTTTTACCCGTTGACACTTATCATAAAGCTTGCTGCTGCTGTTGCAATATGGATATATTATAGCCCTAATATCGCCTACCGCACTTGTCCCGGCCAAACTCCGGCCAAGACCTTCATTAAAAAGAGCGCACAAAAATACTCTTTTATGCAAAACAAACCCATTTTTCCTCGTTTCTGCGCCAAAAACAGCTATTTAAAAGAAAAACAAACCCAATTCAAACCCAATCAAACCCAATTTTTCGCGTCTTTCATCTTGCCCATACTGCCCATTCACCCCAATCAAACCCAATCTCAACCCACCCATTCTTCTCACGGCCAAGCTCCACCCAAGCCAAAAACAGCGGTGTTTTACCCCCAAAATCCCCATTTCTTTCAATTTCTTACCATTTCTTGCAATTTTTGCCATTTTCTTACACTTATTTTCCGATAAAAACCTTTTTTTTGTAACAAAACAGCCCTCTTAAGCGTCTATTAATAGATAGAAAGTGTGTATGCGCAAAGTGCATCCGGGCCCTTTATACTTGACATAAGTTATTTATTTGTATATAATTACAGTTACGGGACTTTTTAATATTTATTATGGTAGATGGAGATGATTTCACAAACAAGGAAAAGATTAGGCCTATTATTATGTGAAAAAGCCTATTTAAGCCAGGAAAACCTCGATTTTGCCCTTGCCGAGCAAAAGCTTGATAATCGACCCTTGGGCGAAATTCTACTTGCTCTTGACTATGTTACGCAACCTCAGTTAATTGAAGCACTTGCGCTTCAGGTCGGCATAGAAAAAGTAGATTTAGCTGATATTTCCATCGGCCCTGAAATCACCGCTCTTATCCCTGCCGAGTTGGTCAGCCGCTACAATATTATCCCATTATGGTATGAAAAACGCCCAAATAACGAAAATAATCGGTTATTAGCGGTAGCTATGACCAATCCATTTGAATTGCGCGTCATAGAGGAATTACGTTTAGTTACAGGCTGTTCTATAAGGCGTTATTATGCTGACCCTCACAACATGAAAATTGCAACTTTGAAGTTTTACGGCAGCAACGTCGCAAGAATGCTGGATGACCTTGTACCGGTTGAGCAGAGGCAGGCTGAGCTTGGTAACGACGATTATTCGCCTGCCAAGCTAAGCGAGTTAGCCAGGGAGCCATCTTTGGTCAATCTTGTGAATTTGATTGTGCACGAGGCCATCGAGGCGCGTGCAAGCGATGTTCACATTGCGCCGTTTGAGAATGAGGTCAAAATCAAATACAGAGTTGACGGCATGCTTATGGAAAAGACGCCTTCGTCTAAACGGCTGGAGGCGGCAATTATTTCACGAGTCAAAATTATGTCGAATATGAATATCGCTGAACGTTTTGTACCGCAGGATGGTCATATCGAGTTCAAAGGCAAAGACGGCAAGGTAGATATTCGTGTTTCGACAGTGCCGACCGTGTTTGGCGAATCCATTACAATGAGAATTCTGGACAGGTCCGCATCGCTGATAGGCCTTGATGACTTGGGAATGAGCAAAAGCTGTCTGAAAAGCTTCAATAAATGTCTGCATAAAGCGCATGGGATTGTACTTGTTACAGGCCCGACCAGCAGCGGCAAAACAACCACGCTGTATGCGGCCCTGAACAGAATATATTCGCCTGCTTTTAAGATAATAACAATTGAAGACCCTGTTGAATATCAGCTTGAAGGCATTATCCAGATGCCGGTCAATCGCAAAAGGGGATTGACCTTTGCAACGGGCCTGCGGCATATACTACGCCAGGACCCAGATATTATAATGGTAGGTGAAATCAGAGACAAAGAAACCGCTGATATAGCGATTCGTGCGGCATTGACCGGACACCTTGTTTTCTCGACCCTTCATACAAACGATGCTCCCGGCGCTGTTACAAGATTAATCGATATGGGTGTTGAGCCGTTTTTGTTGGCCAGTTCTTTGGAAGCGGTTTTGGCACAGAGACTTGTGCGTATGATTTGTCCGGCGTGTAAAAAGCAGTACAGGCCGGAAGAAAAACTCATTGCAAGACTCAATGGTACAGTGGAGCTTAATCACGATACCAAATTGTATGCAGGCAAGGGCTGTAATGAATGTATGCAGACGGGAATGAGGGGAAGGAGCGGGATATTTGAGCTGCTTAGAATAACCGGCAAACTGCGTGAATTGATAGCTGAACGTCCAACAACTGAACAGGTCAAAAAAGCGGCACCGCCTGACCATGCCGGTATGAGGGAGGATGGTATGGACAAGGTATTAAAGGGCATTACAACGCCCGAAGAGGTATTAAGGGTTACACAGGGTGTTGAAAAGGAGGAATAAAAAAATTGAGTACAGCGGCAGGTAAAAAACAATGTAAGCGGAGTTGAATTTTGGGTAAGTTTTCATACAAAGCGGTTGATGAGTCCGGCGGACACATCACAGGGACGATTGAGGCGGCTGACCGCAGAAGTGCGGTTGCTGCTTTGGTGGATAAAGGCCGGTTTGTAACTGAACTGAACGAGGCAGGACATTTGCCGGCAGCGGTTGATGAAGAACTTACGGGCTCTGCTGTGATAGATTTGGGCGGTTTCCTGCGGTTTGGCTCACACAGGATTACCGGGAAGGATGTTTTGGCGGTCACCGGCCAGTTGAGTACAGCCCTGCGGGCGGGACTGCCGCTGCTCAATAGCATTGAGATTATTCGTGACCAGCAGCATAAAAACGCACTTAGAGAAATATTCGATGACCTTGCCGAATCGGTGCGCCAGGGACAGTCACTTTCAGAGGCAATGAGCAGGCACGAGAAGATTTTTAGTACGCTATATCTGTCAATGATAAGGGTGGGCGAGACGGGCGGAATTCTCGAACAGACAACAACCCAGTTGGTTGGGATATTGAGCAGGGATGAGAAAGTAAAGACAAATA
>CAZECQ010000088.1:0-9871 GCA_964510545.1 uncultured Pirellulales bacterium
TTGCGGCTTTTTTCCTTTTCGTGACTTTCCTTCTCTTTGCCATTTTCGTTCCCCCTTTCATTTAAAGGTAACGGCAAAATTCGTCACTTAACCCCTTTGTCACAACAACTTGAAATGCAATTTACGACAGGACTTCTGGAGTGTCAAGACATTTTTAATATTTTTTTATAATCTGTCACTAATGGTATTTTTTCAAATGAATCTGAACTACTGTGACGTCGGCAGGCGTGATGCCGCTTATCCGCCCCGCTTGGGCGAGCGTCCCCGGCCTAAAGAACGACAATTTCTCCTTCGCCTCAGCACGAAGATGTTCGATTCCGTTATAATCCAGCCCCAGCGGTATCTTTTTATTTTCCAAACTCTTAAAACTATCTACCAGCCGCCTCTGTTTCGCCAGATATCCCTCGTATTTGGCATCGATAATCGCCGCATCAAGGACCTCTTTACCGAAACCCATCTCCTTGACATAATCATCCTCAGCAAGATGCTCGGCAATCGTATTTCCCGGCCGGCAAAGTTGGGCCCATAAGCTCAGACCATCGGAGCGGTTACTTTGCAGATAGCTTTTGAGTTCATTAATGTTTTTGAGTTTGTTTTGGTACTTCACCCACCGCTTCTGCTCCACAAGCCCGACCGATTTGCCGGTTTGCGTCAATCTCCTGTCTGCGTTATCGGCCCTGAGCAACAATCGATATTCAGCCCGCGACGTGAACATCCGATAAGGTTCGTCACACCCCTTTGTAAGCAAATCATCTATCAAAACCCCGATATAGCCCTGGTCTCTGCCGAGCACAATCGGCTCGGCATTTTGGAGCTTTCGGACTGCATTGATACCGGCGATAATTCCCTGACCCGCAGCTTCCTCATAACCGCTGGTACCGTTAATCTGGCCCGCCAAAAAAAGACCCGATATCTTTTTGGTCTCAAGGCTGCTCATAAGCTGAATCGGAGGACAATAATCATATTCAATCGCATAGGCATATACAACAATCCGGGCCCTCTCCGTCCCCGGTAGCAGCTTCAGCATCTCTTCCTGAACGTCTTTAGGCATAGACGTAAAAATGCCGTTACAGTAAATCGTCTTGATACTTTCTTCTTCCGGCTCCAAAAAAATCCTGTGCTGCTTTTTGTCTGCAAACCTGACGACCTTACCTTCGATACTGGGACAATAGCGAGGGTCGGTGCCCTTTATTTGTCCCGATGAAAGCGGGGCACGGTGCAGGTTATCAGTCAGCAGCTTGTGCATCTTTTCATTGGTATATGTAATCCAGCAGGGCACCTGCGGCCGCCCTATTCTCTCGGTCATAAATGAAAAAGGCACCGGCACCTCATCACCCGCCTGTATCTCTAACTTGTCAAAGTCAACTGTCGCTGCATCCAGTCTCGGCGTTGTATCCGTCGCCATCCGCCCGAGTTCAAGCCCTACCCGTTTCAGACTCTCAGAAAGTCCCACACTTGCCGGCTCTCCAATTCTGCCACCGACCCATTTCTCCCTGCCCATATACATCAACCCCCCAAGAAATGTCCCCGTTGTTACAACGACCGTCTGTGCCGAATACACCGAGCCGTCTTTGCAGCCCACACCTCGTACCTTGTTATCTTCCGTGATTATCTCGGTTGCTATACCTTCGACAATGCTTAGATTTTCCGTTTGCTCAAGTGCCCTCTCCATCCATTTTTGATACTTGTACCTGTCGGCCTGTGCACGCGGCGACTGAACAGCCGGACCCTTCGAGCGGTTCAGCATCCTGAACTGAATCCCCGTCGCATCTATCGCAAGCCCCATCAATCCGCCCAGCGCATCGACTTCACGCGCAATTTGTCCCTTTGCCAGCCCGCCAACTGCCGGATTGCAGCTCATCGCAGCTATCGTGTCTTTGCGAATGGTTATAAGGCAGGTTTTGGCGCCGATTTTCGCCGCAGCATTAGCTGCTTCGACACCGGCGTGACCTCCTCCTATAACAATGCAGTCGAAATCATTTGCTTTCATCGGATTCTCTCAGCGCCACCGCCGATGCAATTGCGAAATTCGCCGTATGCGTGATGCTTACGCTTATATCTTTAATCCCAAGTCTGTCGGCGATTTCTCCAACCTCCCCACAGAGCGTAACTTCCGGCTGACCGGCGGCATTGTTCACTATCTCGATATCGGTCCAGGCGATTTTGCCACGCCAGCCGGTGCCAACCAGTTTCAAAATGGCTTCTTTTGCCGCAAATCGACCGGCAAGCTTTTCTACCGAGTTTTTATTTGACTCGGCATAGGCCTGCTCGGCTGACGTGAAAATCCTCTCTAAGAAACGCTCACCGTGACGGTCTATCATTTCCTCTATTCGGCCAAAATCCACAAGGTCTATGCCGTGCGCTATTATTTCCATCTCGTCAGTACCGATTGATAGTGCGCTAAATTCTAAAATACTCACCTGTAGTTACCGCTCAACGGTTGTTCATTCGGTAAATTTTCTCCAGGCAGAAATCTATAAATGTATCAATATTACTCAACGCCGCCTGCTGCAGTAGTTTTGCTTCAAGCTCATCGACCACTCTTTTCCGTCTCTCAAGTTCAATAGTCTGTTCTAATTCTTTCTGGACCTTCTCAAACGGCTCGGCCCTCCTTATCTGTTTTTCTTCTAATTTCATTATGAAGACATGTCTGCCCGCCACGATTGGCCCTGCAATCTGGCCCTGCTGCATTTTCCCTGCTTCAGCGGCAAGGATATCGT
This sequence comes from uncultured Pirellulales bacterium, assembly GCA_964510545.1. Lineage (GTDB taxonomy): Bacteria > Planctomycetota > Phycisphaerae > Sedimentisphaerales > Anaerobacaceae > CAYXPG01. The sequence continues at coordinate 2,721 of CAZECQ010000088.1, forward strand.
ATGGCTGTGCTAAAGACTCCGGCTGTACCGGCTTCCATAGCCCGCCGGACATCGCTCTGTGACCGTGCGAGTGTTTCTTGGCCACCTCACCAAAATCTTCTCCCATAAGTATCGAAAGACGAAGTTCCATCGCAAGCTCTTTCGCTCGTTCCAGAACTCCCTGATTTGAATCTGCAACTTCCAGCTTCGCAGAATCAATATCAATCAACCGAAACGTTATCGTCCCCGGCGAAGAAAAAACACTTTCCTTCATTTCATTATAGCGGCTCATCAATTCCCTGTACGTGACCGGCTCTTCATCAGGTAATTGTGATGCTATGTAAGATTGGTTGACAATCTCCTTTTTCTTATATTCCCTCAAGTCGGCCCAGTCCATACCCATTTCTTTCAGCGCCTTCTCCGCCTTGGCCGAATCACCCTCGAAACCGACAATAAATTTTCTAACTTCCGCCTCTACCGCCTTTTCCAGTGCCTCGTCCATATTATCACCCAGATCCTTTTTGGCCTCGTTGTAGAGCAGAATATTCGTAACTTTCGTTAAAACCAGTCTTTTAAGCTGCCCCCCTGCATTTGCTTTGAACTGATACAGGTCATTTGTCTGAGCGGCAGGCCTGAAGTATTCCGCTAACGGCTCAACTATTTCGTCGGACGTTATCGTCTCACCGCCCACCGCCAATACAGCACCGCCTGAGACAGGAGGCAGGTCCGTCTTTTGAGGAAGGGGTATCGATTCCATCTCTTCTTCAGTAAATCTCGGCTTCTTGGCCCCCCCGCCGCAGCCGCCGAACAGTAAAAACGCCAACATCAGTAAGAAAACTATCTTACGCATCGCCTAATCTCCAAATTGCAATCCGAATTTCAAAAACGCATTGTATCTTACTCGTGCTGCCATTTCAACTTCTTAAACTCCCCGGCACCGACAAATCCCACACGCCCGCCATTAAATAGTATCATCTTGATTTGTCATTTTACTTTCTTATCGTCATTCCTGCGCAATCGCCGAATCCATTTTTCATCTTATTTAATTAGTATTAATCTATGTTAATCCGTGCCTAAAAATCTTTCCCAAAATGTTTATCAGCGTCCGCGGCTCAAAATAGTTCTTACTCAACCGCAGATAAACCGTCTTCGCATCGGCTATTTTAACCGTCCCGGCAGCCTTCGCAAACAAAGACTCAGCCTGCCCCTTCAAATCCCCCTCGAACGAAAACACCAAATTCGACCCTGAAACAACAACGCTCTTTATATGACATTTCCCCGCCTTGATTCTAAGCTCCGCCAACTCCAGCAGTAATTTTACCTCATCCGGTATCGGCCCGTAAATATCAGCCAACTCACTGCCGATTTGTTTCAACTCCTCATCATTTTTCGCAACCGCTATTTTGCGGTAAACATCCATCCGCCCCCTGTCCAATGGTATATAATTTTTCGGTATATACGTTGCAAATCCCAAATCAAGGACCACCGTTGATATCGATTCAGCCGGCTCGTTCTTCATTTTTCTAACGGCGTCGGCCAGAAGCTCGCAATACATCTGGTACCCGACCAACTGGATATGACCAGATTGTTCCGCCCCTAATATATTGCCCGCCCCGCGAATCTCCAAATCACGCAGCGCTATTCGAAATCCCGCCCCAAGATGCGAATATTCCTCAATCGCTTTCAAACGCCGCCCCGCCACCGGCGTAATCGTCCTCTTCGCCGGCAGCATCATATAAGCATACGCCCGGTGTTTATACCGCCCGACCCTCCCGCGCAATTGATGCAGCTCAGCCAGACCGAACCTGTCCGCATTATCTATAACAATCGTATTTGCATTCGGAATATCCAGCCCCGATTCGATAATCGTCGTGCAGACAAGAACGTCCGTCCCACCCGTCACAAAATCTATCATCGCTTTCTCAAGTTCGCTCTTGGCCATCTGCCCGTGCGCCACCGCAACCTTCGCCTCGCCGACAAGCTGCTGAACTTCCCACGCCTTTTTCTCAATCGTCCTGACCCTGTTATGCACAAAAAACACCTGCCCCTGACGGTTCAGCTCGCGCAAAATCGCTTTTCGGATAAGCTCCTTATTATAAGCCGTAACGTTCGTTACTATACTTCGCCTGTCCAATGGCGGCGTCGCCAGAGAGCTTATATCGCGCAGCCCTAACATTGACATATGCAGCGTCCGCGGAATCGGCGTCGCCGTCATCGTAAGAACGTCAACGTTCACCCGCAGCTTTTTCAGCCTCTCTTTATGTTCCACCCCGAACCGCTGCTCCTCGTCGATGATTAAAAGCCCTAAGTCCTTAAAGCCAACGTCACCGCTCAAAAGCCGATGCGTCCCGATAAGTATATCCACCCTTCCCTTTTTCGCCCGCTCGATTATGTCCCTTGCCTCCTTGCCGCTCTTGAACCGGTTAAGCACCTCGATGCAGACCGGAAAGTCGGCAAATCTCTCGGTAAACGTCCTTCCATGCTGAACACAAAGCACCGTCGTCGGCACTAACATAGCGACCTGCTTCGAGTTCTCGACCGCCATAAACGCCGCACGCATCGCAAGCTCCGTTTTGCCGTACCCCACGTCACCGCACAGCAGCCTGTCCATCGCAATCGCCCGGCGCATGTCCTCCTTGATTTGTTCAGCAACCGTAACCTGGTCTGCCGTCTCCTGATAAGCAAAAGACTCTTCGAACTCCGACTGCCAGTTCGTATCACCCCCGAATGCAATCCCGCCCATCGCCTGCCGCTTCGCCTGGACCTCAAGCAGCTCCGCCGCAAGGTCTCGCACCGACTGGGCGACTTTTTCTTTCTGCCTCTGCCATCTCTTCGAACCAACCTTGCTCAGCTTCGGCCGTTTCGGACTCGTCCCGATAAACTTCTGCACTAACGTAATATTGCTCACCGAAACATGAATTTTCACCTTATCGGCAAATTCAATAGTAAGATATTCGCTTTGCGCCCCCTTTTCCTTAATCGTTTTTATCCCTAAAAATTTACCTATGCCGTATGATACATGCACAACGTAGTCGCCCACCTGCAAATCGCTCAACGTATCCACCGGCAGAGACGCCCGCATCGGCCGCTGCCTCCTCCGAAGTGCAAATTGGCCGAACAGCTCATGGTGACTTATTACTATCGTATCAAGCGACTTCATCACAAAGCCGTTATGAATAAAACCGTGCACCAATTTGAAATTCCCCGGCAGCTTCCTGTCATCTTCCGCTGCAATCTCTTCGACCCGCTTTATCTCCGACAGCGCCTCGCAGTACAGCCGAACCTCGCTGCCCTCTTTGGCCTTTTGAACCAATTCCTCCAGCGACTCTTTATGCCCCGCCCACAGTGAAGAGCTTTTGTGCTGAAATTGCTGCACACTCCCGACGTCAACCTTAAGATAATCCCCCGGCCCGGCCGCAAACCTGCTTATGTGAAGCTGCCCAAAATTATCAAGCCCCGCGTAAATATCGCCCCAGCTATAAAGACGCTCCGGCCTCTCGACCCGCTCCAGATACACATTTGCAACTTCCTCGATGTCCCCCGGCTCTTCGAGAATTATAAGACAATCCTTCGGCAGGATATTTAAAAATAGTTCTTGCTCTTCTCCCCCCGCCCCGCAGACTACCGATACCACCCCGATACTTTCCAACTGCTCACTCGAGCGCTGTGTATCAAGATTGACCCGGCGGATACTCTCTATCGTATCTCCGAAAAATTCAATCCTCACCGCCTCTGCGCCCTGCGAAGATACACTTTTATTTTGTTCTCCGCGAAACACCTTTTCAATTGTCAGCGGCGCATAAATATCAATAATCCCCCCTCGACGGGCAAACTGACCCGGCAAATCTATCCTCTCCACTCGCTCAAAACCTTTATCGACCAGCCAGCCGGCCGCTTCTTCCGGCGATAATTCCTTATCAACCCCTAATCGAAGACAACTGGCTTGTAGTGCTTCCGGCTTCGGTACCGGCTGACAAAGCGCCTGCACCGACGTCGTAATAATAAAATCCTCTTCTGGGCCCGGCACCTGCGACGAAAGACGAGATACGATTTTTAATCTTTCCGCCCGGATTTCATCGGTCGCATCAGCCAAATCCTCTTCACCCTCCCACGCACTGAACACCTCAGCGTCTTTTGCACCGAAGCTGTGCATATCATCAGCGCTCTTTTCGGCATCGTCAATATGAGGCCGAACATACAAAATCCCCCTGCCGAGTCTCTTTGATATATGTACCGTCAACAGCGGCGCAAACGACCCCCACGTCCCCTCGACTTTTACCGCCCCCTCTCTGCTTTCGGCGGCCTCAAGCCGGCGGATTACTTCCGCAACCGTCTTATCACGACCAATGTCCACCAGACTCCCGCAACAATGGTTCTTTATCGCAAACCATTATAAACAAAAAGAAGTGCCCTAACAATCCTCTTTTCCCGCCTCCCCCGAAGCCAGATTATACTTATAAAAAAAGATTGAGAAATAATCATAAACCGTTATAATTGCAGCCAACTTGTCGCGGCGTAGCTTTAGCGAAGACAGAATGCGAAAGGAGACCAACAGCGGACTAGATTAATTCAATAGCTTAAGGATGAGTGAATCATTTGTTTAATATTCTTTCTAACTCATAACTGTTTTTCTATGTGGTACTTGTATATAATCGAAAAAAACAGAAAATATTACACCGGCATAACTACAAATCTTCACAATCGCCTCCGCCGACACTCAAATCCTCCATTACTATACAAGCAAACATTCCCGGATAAACTTAAAGCCGCTCATAGAGAAAGAGAAATTAAAGGATTCTCGAGAGAAAAAAAAGAACAGTTAATCGCAGAAGCCCGCAGATGAGCTTACACCGTGCGGCTTAGTTTACGCTAAGCAGTGGAGCGATTTCTGTTTTGATGCTCAAACCACAGGTTACTGCAAAAGCCTGCACCGCTCAGGTGAGTTTACACAGAGGAGTGAAACGACGAAGTGAGCCTTACTTAAGTAAGGCTCGAACCACAAATCATTACAAAAAAAACAACCTACAAAACGCTATTCGCTAGCAACTAGCGAGTAAAAGGCGGTCTTAATCGTCTGTATTTATCTTGGTATTCTTGATCGCAACATATTTTTAAGAGGTCGTCAAATTCTTTTCTTGCAATATTTGTGTATCCAGTAGGATTTTTAGCCCTCTCCAGCCATTCATTAATTGCGAACATTATTTTAAGACTATCCTGAAGGCACATTTCTTTGAGCACTTTTTCATTTATTAATCCTACTCTTTTCATTTGTAACGGTATAGTAAAATGATGCGTCACGCGACGCCTCCTTTTGTCTATCTCTCTAGCCTGCGCCACTGTTACCATAAATTCATTTTCTCCGTGCTTTTTCATTGTACTAACAGCTTCCTTCCAGTTTCCAATCCATTTCTCCCAATCTCCCATCCCTTTTTTGTCTTCTCCAAATCTTTCTCTCTCTTCCCACAACAAAGTCAAAGCATCATACATCTTTTCGTCTGAATATCTTCTTATATGTTCTGCTAATAATTGCCCTTGACTTGCTCTTTCAGTAGCAACGACCGATTGCCTCATAATTATTACTGAAACCAACATAATCAAAGCAGTAACGAAAATACCTATTGTTGCACCTACTTGCGAAATAGTAGTGATAATAGTAAAGATTGTACTCATAATTTCTCCCTTCAAAATTTCTCACCTCACCATTTTAACGATTGCCTTGTCTTTCTCCCCAGTTCAACTGCCCGATTTCTTCTGGCCTTATAAATTCCACGCGACCATCATTGAACAATATATTACAACCATCACCTTTATGGTTTTCTGTAGTCAATAGTTCTGCACCACCAAACTGATTCCATCCGCCCTTTGTTTCAAACAAAAGTACCACATCTTTGGGTGAATTTGGTTCGCAATTCGGATTAATAGCATAATGACAACGTCCCTCTTCCCCTTTTTTCCGAGCCCCCTTGCAAACAAAAGTTTTTCCATATGCATCACCATGTTCCACAAGTAAATCACACCACTTACTGACCGTAGGATATTTTCCATCATTCTCATGTCCATATATCAACATTGATTTCCCTAAGCCAGATATATTTGCCATACATCCACTCATGGGGGATGCCGCTCGATGCCAACTTCTAATCCACAGAGTTCGTTGTATTACAATATAGCCCCATACTGCAAGACCTATCGCAAAACCCAATAGAGTGAATATGATGGTTTTTTTCATACTATCTCCCTTCAAATTTCACCTCACCATTTTAACAATCGCCTGTTTTAATTCGATGGAAAATGACGACCAAACCCACACTTTTCAAATACTTTAACGGAAACATCTCCGCCCAGGATTATACCAACTTCCCACACCCCGTCAAACCATTTTCCACCCTCTTTACTTGCTACTCGTTTTTTTTTTACCATTTCTTTCACTTTTTGACGCTTTTTGACGTTTTTTGCCATTTTCTTGCATTTTCTCACGCTTTTTAGCCCAGTTATGGATTTTTTATTCAAAATCTGGGCTAATCCTGAGTGTGTCGAAGGGTCCTCACTTTAACTTTTAATCTTTTCCCTCACCCATTCGTGGCTAAAAATAATCTCTGCATTTTTAAGCTAGGTGGCATTGACACCTACTACAATTTGGCTTATCGTAATAACTATGAACGCCGGCTTCTTAAATAACTGGACAAATCAGACTCGAAAAGGCATTCTCGTGCTTAATATCCTCAACGACATACGCAACCGAAGGATGTATGGCTACGAAATACAAAGGAAGTTTCGTAAATCCGAAGGTCTGCTCATAAGCGAAGGAACAATTTACAACATCCTCAGGCGGCTCAAACAACAAAGACTTGTAAAAACCACTCAATCCAAATCCCCGGATGGCCCAAAAAGAAAATACTATGAGCTAACCAATGCAGGCTGTGAAGTCCTCGCCCAGATGAACGGTTATTGGCAGGCAATCAAGCACCAGGCCGACTCTATCGAACAGGGCAAATAACACCATGCACATTTGGCTTCATTGCTTCTTCTCTTCTAGCCAAATCCCGCGCTATGTGGCATTGAAAGGTACTAACCAAATACTATCACCTTATTCATCTGAAAAACACCGGAAAAATCACCGCTGCTTTGCGCTAGGTGGCATTGAATGGTACTGAATGTCTCCCGCCCAAACA
>CAZECQ010000089.1:0-9822 GCA_964510545.1 uncultured Pirellulales bacterium
ATCTGGTGAGGATATTACTCTGTTGCCGGCAAAAAGAGGCCCAAAATGGAAGAGTTGGGGAGTGCGTGAACATTATCAGCCATATCATCACCGAAGCCGCAAAGAAGGAGCCTCATTCCGGGAAGGCGGTATTTTTCGATGAGCTTTTTTACGGCAGGGGTGATGAAGCCCAGGTCCTCGACGATTAGCGGGCAGGACGGCAAGAGCTTAAAAAGTTTTCTGAAGAAATCATCTTTCGGGGCGCGAATCCATCTTCCTTTTGCGGCGGTTTTACGGCCTGCGGGGACCTGCCAGTATGCAACAAGGCCCCTGAAGTGGTCGATGCGGATGACATCGAATAATGTCAGGTTGTGCTTTATTCTTCGAAGCCACCAAGAATAGCCGGTCTTTTTCAGTGTGGGCCAATCATAAACGGGGGTTGCCCATAGCTGGCCTTTTTTGCTGAAGGAGTCCGGTGGGACGCCTGATATAAAGCGAGGTTTTTTGCTTTTCGAGAGCTTGAAAAGATGGGGATTCGCCCAGACGTCGGCGCTTTCGAAGGATACGTAAATCGGGATGTCTCCAATTATTTTGATATGCAGTCGGCTGCAATGGCGCTTCAGGGCGAAGAATTGTTTGAAGAATTGGTATTGCAGAAACTTTTGATTTTTTATGGAGTCCCGTATTTTGGGGGTAAGGGACTTTTGTGTGATTTTGTTTTTGTCGTTGAAGGGGGCCGGCCACTCAGGCCAAAAGGCGGTTTTGAAGCGGCTGCGCAAAGCAGCGAACAGGGCGAAGTCTTCAAGCCAGTCAGCATTATCCAGACAAAACTTCTCGAAGTGTGAGTCGGCAGGGGCGGATTTGAAACGCTCGTAAGCGATGTTTAACAAATTTGTTTTGTAGGGCAGGACTGTTCGATAATGCAGACGGTCTTTTGGGAAAGCGGGAGGGTCCTGGATTTCTTTTTGCGTTAAGAGGCCCTGTTGGTAGAGAAGGCGTGGGCTGATGAGCAATGGGTTTGCCGCAAAGGCGGAGAGTGGACTATATGGACTGTGAGCGTCGGCGGGCGGGTTTAAGGGCAGCATTTGCCAGTAACTTTGGCCTGCCTTGTTGAGGAAGTCGGCGAACTTACAGGCTGACGGGCCAAGGTCGCCGCTGCCGAATTTTGACGGTAAAGAAGTTATGTGAAGGAGTATGCCGCTTGCTCTTTTTTTCATAAATTTTATCCTTTCGGCAAAGAGGACAGTATAACAGAAGTATCGGTCAAACTCTTATGAAATCTTCGAGGCCCTAAGCAGGAGGGTATTATTTTGGTAAGTTGCGGTTTAGTTTTCGCTGGAGGTCTTTGAGGCGGTTTGTTTCGTCGAAGCCGAGCATGATAATCGGGAAGGCGGTCTTGTTGTGAAGAAGCGGTTCGTTCAGGTCTGCGTATTTTCTGCAAAGCTCACCATCGGGCGTTGAGGGAATCGGCGAGAAATCGGCAAGCATTCCGCGAATGCCCAAAGCGTTAACAAAATGCATCGAGGCCTCAAGCTGCTGAATGTCAATTGCCGGGTGGCCGAGGATTTGGTAGGCGGTGATGTTTTGAGGGGCTGCACCTGCGGCGATAAGGTGCTTGACGGCGCGGGCGAGTTCATCAGAGAGGACCTTCGAGCCGGTGGCACGCTGGAACTGTGAAGAGAGACTCTCAAAACCGAGGTAGAAGGTTTTGAAGCCGGCCTTTGTCATTAGCTCGGACAGTTCGCTGGTAATGAAACGGGCGTTAAGGGCGTTGGGGGTGTGGAGATTTACTTTTAAGCTGCGTTTTAAGATTTTATTGAGGAAAGGTATAATGACTTGTTCGGCTTTGTACAGCAAAGCGTCGTCATAGAAGGCGATATTTTCGGCGCCGAGTTTTAAGAGGAGCTGTAACTGGCGCAGGGCCTGGCGGGTGGGGCGGGGTTTGAATTTACCGTAAACCTTCGGCACGGAGCAATAGGTGCAGTTAAAGGGGCAGCCATCGGAGAGTTTCAGTACGCCGGTGTTGAGTCTGTTATAAATTTCCCAAAGCGGCGGCTGATTCAGGTCGGGGGTGATGTTGAGGAATTGCCAGAGGGGGCCGAGGTTGTCAGCAGTTATTAGAAGGTCGGCGCCGAGATTTTCTGCGTGGGAGGGACAAAGCGTTACGTAGTTTCCGCCGAGAATAATCTTTGCCTGCGGCTGGAATTTGCGAATATCTTCTATGACTTCGGCGACGCCGGGATACCAGTAGGTCATTGTTGTCTGGACAAGGGCGAAATCACACAGGGGAGTTTGGCTGAGAAACTCCTCGAACATAGGGCGGGGCAGGCCGAAACGGCGAAAGTGCCGGGGGATATCCGAGAGGGGAGGAGGATTGGGGATTTTTTCGCAGTAAAATCGACCACGTCCCCATTGGTCTGATTGAAATTGTTTTTTACCGGCCGTAAACGGGTGCAGGCGGTCAAGGTAATCGAAGAGTGTGAGAGAAGCTTTGCCGCGGAGGAATCCGGCAACACTTAATAAGCCGTAGGACTTCAGCCAGAAATCATAGGCGGCAAAGTCATAAAGAGGCGGATTTACAAGAAGGATTTTAGGAGCCATTTTTTATGCACTGTTTGTATTGGCGTTATTGGCGGCCGGTATTTTTGAAGATTGGGCGGGTGATTTTTCTCTTTTTTCTTTCGGCTGATGCTTCCATCTTCGGTGCAGCCACCAGTACTGTGTCGGGTCCTCACGGATGAAATCTTCGAGTGCTTTGGTGTATTCGGCGGTTACCCATTCGATGGGGTCGGGTTTTTGTGCCCATTCTTCCGGGAAAATCAGTCGGTTGACTTCGATTTCAAAGAAAAACCGATTGTCAATTCTTCTGCTGGAAGCTACGCCTATTGGAATATTATTTGTGATGGCGAGTAAGGCAATGCTCTTGTATGTGCTTGCCTTTCGGCCGAAGAAATCGACGAAGATTCCTTTTTTGCCGGCATCCTGGTCAACAATGAAACAGAGGGTAGAGCCGTTTGCAAGCAAATCAGGCATTATTTCGGCGGCGCCTTTTTTGTCTATTATTTTTTGTCCGACTCGCTGGCGGATTTTGTAGAGATAGTTATTGATAAATTTGTTATCGAGGGGGCGTGCGATGCTGTAGGTATTAAAACCGAAGAGGCCGAGTACATATCCCATAATTTCGAAGTTTCCGTAATGGCCGGTGAGAAGCATTATGCTTTTTTGCTCCTGCATCAGCCATTTGACCCTTTCGATGTTTTTGTAGCGTGAGTAATCGTGCCAGTTATGTTTTTTTGCGAGTTTTGGTGTGAATATAATATCGACCGTCAGCATAACGATGTGCTCGAAGCTTCTTTTGCCGGTCTGCCAAATCCACTGCTCGCTTTTGTGAGGGAAGCTTGCGCGCAGATTGTCCAAGGCCCGCTTTCTTCCGCGGTGGTAGTACTTCCATAAGAGCCGGCCAAGAAAACAAGCAAACTTGAGGATGGTTTCGACATTGAACAAAAGAAAAAACATCATAAGAATGCGCAGGGCAAGATAGAGGAGCCAATCTCTGACGGGATTAGTTTTTTTCTTTTTAGCTTTTTTTCGCTCTGCCATAAACGTACTTTACTTAATTTGGTGATGAAACGCCACAATTAATCTCCATTAAACTGTCTGTATGCTGTTGACAGGTCAGGGCTGGGTGCGGGACGGGATTTTGTAATTGTGCTGCTCAAGAAGCAGCCGGAGCTGCTCGGCCATAGCGGGGTCGGTAAGGGAGATATGGTCATAGTGGGGCCAAAACCGGTCGAGCTTTTTTTGCATTATAAATATACGGGCAAGGTTATAGTGGGCATCAGTGTGGTTGGGGTTGATGCGAAGTGCGTGTTCGAATTCGGCCCTGGCGCGGTCTATATTCTGCTCTCTTGCGAATATAATGCCAAGGTTGTTGTGGGCATTGGCGTGGTTGGGGTCGATGCGAAGTACGCGTTCGAAGATGGCCCTGGCCCGGGGCAGATTACCTTCTTTCATAACTATAACGCCAAGATTAAAGTGGGGGTCGGCAGCGTGTGGGTTAATGCGAATTGACTGTAAGTATTGGTCCTTAGCCTGCTCAAATTTTCCCTGTTTAGCCAATGTGACGCCCAAGTTGTAGTGGGCGAAGTTGCTTTCGGGGCGTTTGTTTGTATTGTCGGTCCAAAGGGCGAGTCCGCTGCGATAGACCTTGTTCCTCTCATAGGTAAGGTAACCCAAAGCTGCCACGATGGCGATGAGCGAAACCGCGGTAACTATGCGGAAGAGGCGTTGGGTTGGTCTTTTGAGTAGAGCTTTGCGCAAAAGGTGGTCGGCGGCAATAACAACCAGCGTAATTACGGCGGCCAGTGAGAGGTACATACGATGCTCGTGTAGATTTTGCTTTGTGGGGATGAAGCTCGACGATGGGGCCAGGATGAGAAAGAACCACGCACCAACGAAGCCGAACCATCGTCTGCGAAACAGTGCCCATAAGGTCGGGGCGAGCAACAAAAGGAGCATGATTGCGGGATAAAGGATGTCAGCGGCGTTCTTTGCAGTCGGCCAATTATAGTCCATAATCAGTGGGCTCGGCCAGAAAGAGAGTTTGAGGTAGTATAGTATGACGCCGGGCTGGGTCAGGGCGTAATTGAGCGGCCCTGTCATCTGAAAGTCTCTGCTTATCATTTTTCTGGTCAGGAATATCAATGCAACAAGAATGCTCCAGGTTGCCGCCTGGGCAGCATACAATCCCCAGTGTCGGTGAAGTGAAGTTCTTAGAGAGCCGGAATCAAAAAAATAATCGTATAACAAAAGCATCAGAGGGGCTATAACCATTACTTCCTTCGTGCCCATACCCAAAGCGCAGGTTAGAACGGATAATATGTACCAATGCAGCGGGTGTTTGCTTTGAAAGCCGCGAATGGCGCAATAGAGTGTTAAGAGGAAAAACATCCCCATCATTGATTCGGCCCGCTGGGCGATGTAGGTAACGCTTTCGGTATGTAGTGGGTGAACCAGCCAAATTAGCGCAACAGCCATCGCAAGCGGTAATGCTCTCTTGGTGTAGTGTTGTCGAAATTGCTCCAGTTGCAGTGTACGATGAATGACGCCGAACAGCAGCAGGGCAGAAGCGATATGTATGATGAGGTTTGTAAGGTGATATCCGAAGGGTTCGCACTGCGACAATGCATAGTTGATTGCGAAAGAGAGGCTCAGGAGCGGCCGGCCCGACACTGTTAATCCACTGTTTGCCAGAGGAAGTGACATTGCCTGTGAGAGCGGCCAAAGTTTGCGTATATGCGGGTTTTCGGTGATTGATGGCAGGTCATCGTACAGGAATGCACCGTTAAAGCTGTTGAAATACACAACAAGACCTGCGGCAATAATTATACCTGCCGCTATGGAGATTCGCCGCCGGTAGTGCTGAGGGGTCGGGGTGTCCGGCATAACGGCTTTAGAGACGGCAGGCAAATTTTCAACTGTTTTTTTCCTCTTTTTCATACACATCATAAAAGTGCTGTGCGATGCTATCGGAGTCGGTAGCGGAACGGTCTGCCTGCTTTATATTGTTCAAGATACAGCCGTGATTGCTTTATCTGAGCGGCAGAGCCATTCTGTGATTTTGTCAAAGTCAGTGCCTTGTCGGCGGTTTCTACGGCTTCTTTGAATCTACCGGCTTCTGCGTAGGCAGCAGCCAGCGTATTGAGAAATGTTGGCGTCTGGTAGTTTGTAGCGCTGCAGATACGCTCGGCGAGTTCTACTGCCCTGGGGCCGTTGCGCAAATTGTCTTGGGGGCAGGTTGCCAGCAGCCAGGCAAGGTTATTAGTCGCCATTGTGTTGTCCGGTGCCATCTTAAGGACCATTTCGTAATTGGCAATGGCCTGGTCGAGTTTGCCCAGCCCTAACAAGACCTTGCCAAGATTGATACGTGCATTGATTTGGGTGTTGAAGTGGTCAATTATATAATCGGTGAACTGCTCTGGTTTTATGCTGATAGCCCGCTCGTATTCGGCAGCGGCTTTTTCCAGCTTGCCCTGCTCCAAGAAAACGTTGCCGAGATTGTAGTGGGCCTCGACGTGGTTGGGATTGATGCGGATTTCATATTCGAATTCGACCCTGGCCCGTTCCATGTCTCCCTGTTTTGCGAATACGATGCCGAGATTGTAGTGGGCTTTTTTCCGGTTGGGGTCGGTCTGAATCGCACGCTCATATTTATCCTTGTAAATTCGGAGGAGTTCCTGAGAGTGAAAGTCGGCCCTTTCGGTGTTTCCGCGTTCAGAAAATACTGCACTTAAAACAGTATGGGCGTCTATGTTGTCCGGATTATGCTGTAAGACGCCGGACCACATTGTAACTTCGCTTCGATACCTTTTATTCTGCTGGGCGGTCATAAAAGTAAGCGCTGCGACGACTGCAACAACCAGAGTCAGACTAAGGGTTTTAATAATGCGTTGGCGCAGTGGAGTGGTAAAAAGCTTTCTCAAAAAGTAATCAGCGCCAAAAATAACAGTTGCAACCACGGCAGAGAGCGGCAAGTACATTCGGTGGAGACAGCCGGAGACATCCAAGGTCGGGATGAAACTCGATGAAGGCGCCAGAATAAGAAAGAACCATGCGCCTGTAAAGGCCAGCCAGGAATGGTGCCAAAGTCCCCAAAATATCAAAGCCAGCAGTGCGAGCACAATAACCACTGAAAGTGTTACTGTAACGGTGCTGCCTGACAAAAGCGGTGGTGTGAGTAATCCCTGGAAGCCCTGGGGCCAAGGCCAGAACGATAATCGGATGTATTCAAGAACAACAGCGGGCTGGGCAATGGTGAATCCGAGCCAGTCTGCATCTTTCAGTACAAGCAAATTTTTATTAAATATGTTCGAGCCGGCAGGTTTAAAGTGGGTGATGAGCGCCAGAGCGAACACAATTACCCACGTTGCAGCCAGTGATAAGTAGAGTCCCCGGCGTTTCCGCAGCATTGTCTTTAAGGATTTTGAAACGAAGACGTAATCATACAGGGGGACTATCAGCGGGGCGGCTGCCATAACCTCTTTCGTGCCCATGCCCAGTGCGCAGGCCAGAACCGAAGCTGAGTACCAAAATCCTCTTCGGCTGCTATTGAAACCGCGAATGGCGCAATACAGCGTCAGCAAAAAAAACATTGACATCATTGATTCGGCCCTCTGAGCGATTTGGGTGACGCTTTCAGTCTGGAAGGGATGGACGAGCCAGATTAGTACAATGGTGAGAGCCAGCGGTAATGCCCTCGTCCAGTAACGCTGTTGAAATCGCTCTGTGTGTAAAGTTCTGCGAATGATGCCAAACAGCAGCAAAGCAGCACATATATGTATGATAAGATTGACCATGTGATAGCCCCAGGGTTCAAGGGCTGAGAATGCATAGTTGACAGCAAGAGAGAGACTGAGAACAGGTCGGCCAGCCACTGTGGCACCGGTACTCCATATCGGCAGGGATATTGCATCTGCGAGCGGCCAGAGTCTCTGGATGTGGGGGTTATCAGTTATTGAGAGCACATCATCGGGGCGAAGAAATCCGCCCTGGAAGCTGTTTAAATAAGCGGTGATACCGACGGCAATGATGAGTGCTGCTGCAAGGGGTATCTTCCATTGCTCATGCGAAGTGTTTAGCCGGGCAACCGGAGCAGTTCTGCCTGGATGTTTAACTTTTTTTGCTGGTGGGACAGAGTTAGTCATATACGTTAATTTTAAAGTTGAGGCCTTAGATGTCAAGCTTCAATCTATAAGATAAGTGTGTAAAATTTTGACGTAAAGATGTGGCTTAATACCGGGAACAATCTTCAACTTCAAACTTGACGTTTTTGCGGTATTCGGGTACATCTACTGCACTTGGTGTTAGAGCTTGTTTTAGCAAAAGTAAAAGCAAAGATTTTTTAGCAAAGAGAAGGAGAAGTTAAGGATGGAAGAAGTGCTTGTAAGACTTGGTGAGATAGTCTGGGGGCCGGTTATGATATGCCTGCTGGTTGGTACAGGTCTGTATCTAACTGTACGATTGGGCTTTGTGCAGTTTCGTCATTTTGCTCACGCAGTTGGATGTGTCAGCGGCAAATATGATAATATTGAAGATGTCGGTGACATTTCACACTTTCGTGCTTTGACAACAGCACTTTCGGCAACTATAGGTACAGGCAATATAGCCGGAGTGGCAACCGCCATTGCTATGGGCGGGCCGGGAGCGGTTTTTTGGATGTGGGTTACGGCATTGGTGGGGATGGCAACGAAGTTCACCTCCTGTTCGCTGGCACTGCATTTTCGTAATATCCATGAGGACGGTTCAGCCAGCGGCGGGCCGATGTATTTTCTTTCAAAGGGGTTTTGCCCAATGCTGCTGGTTCGTTTGGCAGGTGAGGGGGCAACTCGCCGATTGGGAATGTTATTGGCGATGGCCTTTGCTTTATTTACCATAATTGCTTCGTTCGGTATCGGCAATATGGTTCAGGCCAACTCAGTAGTTGACGGTTTGAAGTATGTACTGCCGGAAGGCTGGCAACAGTCGGAGATAACGTTAGGGGGTTTTGGCGTAAGCTCCTTTAACTTAACGATTGGTCTGGTGCTGGCGGCACTGGTCGGGCTGGTAATTTTAGGAGGTATTCGGCGAATTGCCAGCGTGACTGCCAGGCTGGTTCCTCTGATGTGTATTATATATGTGCTGGGCGGAGCGGTGGTTCTTATCCTTAATGTTCATAAAATACCTGAGTGCCTTGCTATGATTTTCAAATATGCCTTTACTCGGTATGCCGGGCTTGGTGGTGTAGTGGGGACAGCTATACGTTTTGGTGTTGCACGTGGTGTCTTTAGTAATGAATCGGGGCTGGGGTCGGCGCCGATGGCACATGCGGCAGCGAAGACCAAAGAGATGGTCCGCGAAGGTTTTGTCGCCATGCTTGGACCTTTTATAGATACGATACTCATCTGTTCGATTACCGCACTGGTCATACTGGTTACGGGTGCGCGTTCGAGCGGTTTGACCAGCAGCTCACTGACGGCAAAAGCATTCGATATCGGGCTGTTAGGTTATGGGCAATACATCGTTGGTTTTGGTTTAATATTTTTTGCGTATTCGACAACAATAAGCTGGTCTTATTACGGTGATCGGTGCGCCGAATATCTTTTCGGGGCGGGGGCGATTAAATGGTATCGGTATGTATTTCTTGTGCTGATAGTTGTCGGTGCAATAGGGGGGCTGAGGATTATCTGGAACCTGGCTGATATATTTAACGCTTTGATGGCGATACCGAACCTGATTGGTCTAGTGGCTTTGGCCGGGCTGGTCTCAGCGAAGAAACATGATTACGTGCAGCGTTTAAGAGCCGGTGAGTTCGACAAACCATATTAAAATCGAAAAGCTGAGCAGTTACTCCAAGACAGATTCAAGGAGGGTATATTGTATATTCAGACTGCGAGCGACATTTTCATACACTCATTTTCCCGGAAGGAGATTTACTCACCTGTAAACTCTTTTTGAAATTATACGTAAAAACACCGCCGGTTTAACGCCACAAACAACAGCTTTTTTGGTTTTGATAAGCGTGAGTAGTTTAAACTTAAACTGTTTCTATACCCACTTTTGGTAACTTTTGAGAATAACAAAAGTCTCTGTTTTAGATATCCCTTCTATTTTAGAGAGTTTTTCGGTCAAAAAACCAACAAGCCCTCTATTTGATTCCACTAAAACTTCAATCAGGAGGTCATATTGACCCGAAACAATCGAAACAGACAAAACATTTTCCAGCTCAGAGATTTCCTGCGCTTTCTTGTCCAAAAGTTTCGCTTCCATTAGTGTTGCGGCAACTACTGCCAATTGCTGGTTTTCCAA
>CAZECQ010000090.1:0-9457 GCA_964510545.1 uncultured Pirellulales bacterium
CTTCGAACAAATAAAAGCGACCGGCAGGGTCGGATTGTTCAAATCGCACAATCCCCAATACACAGACGGCGAATACGTACGTGATTTTATTTATGTCAAGGACGCCGTCGATATGACACTTTTCTTTTTGGACAATCCTGAAATTTGCGGCCTGTTCAATATCGGCACCGGCAGGGCACGTTCCTGGAACGATTTGGTAAAAGCAACTTTCGCCGCTATGGGCAAAGAGCCGAATATCGATTATATCGAAATGCCCGATTCGATTCGTAACCAGTATCAATATTTTACACAGGCCGAAATGTCCAAACTCCGCAACGCCGGCTACGCCCAAAAAACAATTCCTCTCGAAGATGCAATAAAAGACTACGTCCAAAACTACCTGCAGAAAGATGGTTACTTAATTGGTATTTAGCTGCTGTTATTTTCTCAAGTGAGGCTCCTTTGCCATTTACACCATATCATTTTGGGCCGAGCGGCTTTATCGCCCTGACGCTGCGCAGGTGGATTGATATACCCGTCTTCATACTGGCTAACGTCATAGTTGACATCGAAGTGCTGGTCATAGGGCTGCTCGGCCTTGGTTGGCCCTGTCATCGGTATTGTCATACGCTGTTGTTCGGGGCAGTGGCCGGCACCGTATGGGGGTCTTTAGCTTATAAGGCAAAACCGGCCTTGAAGTGGGCAATGCAGCAGCTTCGCATACCTTATAAAACCAATTTCTGGAAAATGGTCGTCTCCGGTATTCTCGGCGTATGGCTCCACGTTTTTATCGATGCAATTTACCACTGG
Organism: uncultured Pirellulales bacterium; assembly: GCA_964510545.1. Classification (GTDB taxonomy): domain Bacteria; phylum Planctomycetota; class Phycisphaerae; order Sedimentisphaerales; family Anaerobacaceae; genus CAYXPG01. The sequence continues at coordinate 790 of CAZECQ010000090.1, forward strand.
GACGTGCGGATATTCTGGCCGAGCAGGGCAAAACCACTATTCGGCCTGGTAAGTCGGGGACAGGTAAAAATTATCTGCCTTGCCCTCTTTGTTGCTGCTGTTATCCTCTACGCAATTGCTGTGAAATCATACATTAAACAAAACAAACCCAAAGAATAATCGTTTGCCCGCAGCGTATATTTGCCGAACTGGTGGTTGCTTGTTCTTTGTTTATGCCTTATAATCTGCGTTTGAAACATATTAATTTGCAGAGAGAAATATATGACAGCTAAAATCGCAGAACAAATTAAGGCTTTGAAGCGAGGCACGATTGATATATACACCGAGGAGGAACTAATTGAAAAACTGACCGAGGCGGCTGGAAATGGCCGACAGTTGCGAATCAAATTAGGCCTTGACCCGACCAGTCCAGATATACATATGGGCCATACGGTGGTGCTGCGGAAGATGCGCCAGTTCCAGTACCTCGGCCACAAGGCGGTCCTTATCATCGGCGACTACACCGCGCTAATCGGCGACCCTTCCGGCCAAAATACCACCCGCCCAATGCTCTCCGGCAAGCAGATAGAAAAAAACGCAAAAACATATCTCGACCAGGCCGGCAAAATCCTGGATACTTCCGACGATAAACTGGAAATGAGACATAACAGTGAATGGCTGGCGGAGCTGAACCTGGCTGATATTATTAAACTGACAAGCAATATGACTGTCGCCCGTATGTTAGAGAGGGACACTTTTGAGCTGCGGCACAAAAAAGGCGACCCTATCGGCATACATGAATTTCTGTACCCGCTGATGCAGGGCTATGACTCGGTTATGATAAAGAGCGACGTCGAATTGGGTGGGACCGACCAGACCTTTAATAATCTGGTCGGCAGAGACCTGCAGCGAGATGACGGCCAAAAACCACAGGTTGTAATTACTATGCCAATCCTTGTCGGCCTGGACGGCAGGGAAAAAATGAGCAAATCGAAAGGCAATTACATCGGTGTTACCGATGAGCCGCCCGATATGTTCGGAAAGGTTATGAGCATCTCCGATTGTTTAATGGAAAATTACTTTACACTTCTGACCGATTTGTCAGATGAGAAAATAGCCGAACTTGTCAACCCCGAAAAAACACATCCTAAAGAGGCAAAGGTTTTGCTGGGCAAAATGCTTGTTGAGCAGTTTTATGACAAGGTCTCTGCCGAGTCGGCCGCCGAACAGTTCGAGAAGGTATTCGCAAAAGGCCAGCAGCCCGATGTTATGCCGGAAATTAAAATGTCTGCTCAACCTATTTCTGCAAGTTCGTTTGTCCTGTCTTGTGGACTCGTATCATCAGGCAGTCAAGCAAAAAGAATGATAAAGCAAGCCGCTGTGCGTATTGACGGCGAAAAAATCGCCGACCCCAACGCAGAAATTACACCGGCCGATGGTATGGTCGTTCAGGTCGGCAAAAGAAAATTCGCCCGATTAAAAGTTAAATAAAATTATGAAACTGCCAAAACTTGAAAAACCTGATAAGTATGTCGGCCTCTATGTCTTTGACTTTGGTGAGCACACGGGCGTGGGCTTTACCGCCGAAGAGGTGGCTGAGCTTCTGGAAAGTGAAAAATACAAAGACGGCAAGGTCTATAAAATCCACAAAGCCTATCCCGACGGCCGGCTTGAACTAAAAGGCCTCCCTAAAGAGACTTTCCAGTTAGAGGCAGGGATGTTCTTTTACTCAAATAACATCGAAACTGCAAGAAAGTATTTTAAGGAACTCGTTAATCTTGCTGTCAAGACCGCCCCGCCCTGCAGGGCAAAGGTGCATTTAGCTAAGTACAAAGACGATAAATTTGCACTGGCCGTTATCTATCCCGCCGAGTTCGACGATGAAATAAGTTCCTGGCTTCTCGACGGTGAGTATATAACCGCCGGCGCAGCAGAAGGTGGCACAGCAGCGGTACAAAGATATTATGACTCCGGGCCGAAAATCCTGGACAGGCATCAATTATTCGCCAGAGACGAATTGATAAGCCGTACCGGCCAAGAACTTTTAGCAAACTTAAAATCGGCAGTACAAAGATAGTTTCGTAAAGTATGAAACGATAATAAAATGGCTGCTCGCACTAAAACAAGCTCATTTCTCGGTTCGCTTGCAGGCGGGATTGTGTCACTCTTTGGCAAAGGCCGCAGAAAACCTTCGGTTAACGATTTGAGGCAAGCCGAGTTTAAAACCAGTACTCAGCGGATGGGGATTCGATTCACAAAAAAAATTCGAGATGTTTTTCGGTTCAAATGGCTTAGAAAAATTTAGTTCAGTATTTGCTTTTTAACTATTGGGGTTTTTTATGTCTGACCTTAATATAGAACCTGCCCCGGGCAAGGAACCTGAGCTTAGTGAAAATGCCGTAACCGTGCTGCAAAGCCGTTATCTTATCAAAGATGAGAATGGAAAATGCATTGAAACACCGGCGCAGCTTTTCAGCAGAGTTGCAAAAACCGCAGCCGAAGCCGAAGTCAAATATAAACCCGAGGCCGGCGAAATCGAAAAATGGCATAGAAGATTCTACGACCTTTTGGCGTCACTGAAGTTTCTGCCGAACTCACCTGCACTTATGAATGCCAACCGCCCCGGCGGAATGCTCAGCGCCTGTTTTGTGCTGCCGATTGAAGACAGCATAGAAGCGATATTCGAAACGATTAAGCAAACGGCCCTTATTCAAAAAGCCGGCGGTGGAACGGGATTTTCATTCGACAAGTTAAGACCCACCGGCGACCGCGTCGCCTCGTCCGGCGGAACAACATCAGGGCCTATCAGTTTCTGGCGGGTCTTCTCCGAGGCCACAAACGCAATTCAACAGGGTGCCTTCCGCCGTGGGGCAAATATGGGCATGATGAGTGTCGAGCATCCCGATATACTGAAATTTCTGCACGCAAAGCAAAACCTAAAAGTCTTTACCAATTTCAATATCTCGGTAAAAATCCGCGATGACTGGATGCGGCAGGTACTCGAATCGGGCAAAACACTGCACATCGTAAAAAATCCACGCACCCGGCAGCGGTATCTGCTGCCGCTCCAGCTTGATATTGCAAGCTACACTATAAACGATTTGACGAAGCTGGCTAAGAAATCGGAATCATCCGTCCCAACGGGCAAATTCTACACTGTAGGTGATATCTGGAAAACGATAGTCAACTGCGCCCATAAAAGCGCAGAGCCGGGCATAGTCTTTATCGACCGAATCAACCGTGACAATCCGACACCTTCATTAGGCCCCATCGAAGCAACCAATCCGTGCGGTGAGCAGCCTTTACTCGCCTTTGAGGCTTGCACCCTGGGTAGCATCAATCTTACCAAATTCGTAAAAACCGCCGATGGCAAAACTGATATGGATTTCAAAGCGCTGGCTGCGGCCATTAAGCTGGCGGTAAGGTTTTTGGACAACATCCTCGATGCCTGCAACTACCCTGTCAGGGACACCGTGCGCCTTGCACAGGCAAACCGCAAAATCGGACTGGGCGTTATGGGCTTTGCCGACTGCCTGTTCCTGCTCGGCATCCCTTATGATTCATATCAGGGTATTGAATTCGGTACCGAACTTATGAAATTTATTAACGACAAAGCGCATCAGGCCAGCAGTGAACTTGCCGATTCGCGAGGGCCTTTCCCAAATTGGAATGATAGTATCTGGCGAACCAAAAGGGCCAAAAAAGTCCGCAACGCCTCTATTACATGCGTGGCCCCGACCGGCACAATCAGCATTATCGCGGACTGCTCAAGCGGAATCGAGCCGGCCTATTCGCCGTTGTTCGTTCGGCAGATACTGGGCGGTACAAAAATGCTGCACATAAATCCGGTCTTCAAACAAATCACCGAAAAGAAAGGCCTCTACAGCAAAGAACTCGAACAGCAAATCGCCAGGGCCGGCAGTATTCAAAAAATCTCACAATTCCCCGCCGCAATCCACAAAGTTTTCAAGTGCGCCTACGACATAAAACCCGAATGGCACATCCGAATGCAGGCCGCCTTTCAAAGGCACTGCGACGCAGCGGTTAGCAAAACAATTAACTTCCGCGAAAAAGCCACCACAGCCGAAGTGGACAAGGCTTATAAGATGGCCTATGAGCTTGGCTGTAAAGGCATTACGATTTACCGCCGCTCCACCCGAAAGCACGAGCCGATGACACTCGATTAATCGATCATTGGGAAAGACATAAAAATATCAATGATTTGCTTTTTGGCTAAAGTAACTATCGCAAAATTGCCGATACAACAGCATAAATAATGGAATTTTCTCCCCTCCGGGAAACATCGAGCAAGCCAATGTTGCTCGATGTTTTCTTTTTAAAATGATTGTACCGGTTTTGTCGAAATTACCGCTTGTAACAGCACGTTAAGATTATTGCAAAATCGCTGTGGAAGCTTAAAAGCCTTTTCCGCAGCATTTTTTGTACTTTTTTCCACTGCCGCACGGGCACGGGTCATTTCGGCCGACTTTGGGTTGTTCCAGTTTGATTTGCTTTACTTTTTGCTCGCCCTGCGGGGCCTGTGCAGCCGCACGCTGACGCTCAGCCATAGCAAATTGGCCTACCTCATCGTGGGCCGTCTGGCTCACATTCCAAACGCTCCTGGCCCTGGAGCCGGATTCGAGACGGACCTTAAAAATAATATCCGTAACACGGTCCTCGATGGTTTCGAGCATATCGTCAAACATCCGAAAACCTTCACGTTTATATTCGGTCTTGGGGTCCTTTTCTGCAAAGGAACGCATCCAGATACTGTCTTTCAGGTGGTCCATATTGCGAAGCTGGTCCTTCCACGTGCTGTCGTAAACCTGAAGAAGCACATATTTTTCAAGGTCGGTAAGTTCTGTTCGAAGAAACTCTCTTGCCAGTTCAGAGAGTATGTCTTTGCGCTGCGGGCCTTCGCCGATTGTCTCTTCGGTCAAAGAGCTGTCGAACCGCTCATTGGCCCAGCTTACTAATTCAGCAGTATTGAGCGCAGCAATTTTCTCTTCGAGCTCTTTATCCAGTCGGCCGTTGTTAAAGCTTTCGCTCAGTTCGAGAAGCTGTTTGTTCAAAACCCTGGGCTTGGCATTTTGTATCTGCTCAATTGAAAAGTCCTCGTTATATTTTTTCCTCGCCCACTGAGCCAGCGCCTCAAAGGCATACACATTAGACCCCTGTGGGCCGTAAACCATATTCATTGCAAACTCGACCGGATACTCAATCTCTCTTTGTGTATACCTGGCGGTGGTCTCTTCGCAAAGTTTCTGATGAATTTCAGATTTGTTCAAACTCTTCAACTGCTCGATGTCCAGCTTTATATCGAATTTAGCCCGTGCCCATTCAGCAAACGTTCGGAGGGAGAAGTCCTCCTTCAAAAATTCAATCAGTTGTGAGCAGTCCTTTTTATCAACCTGCTCAGCGGAAGCCGAAATCAACTGCTGCTCAATCTCTTGAGGCGACTGATGTTTGACCTTGGCAGGGCTCAGACTAACGCTAAAAGCGCTCATCGCCCATTTGCAAAGCCCGGCAATGTCCCAGCTTCGCGAGTCCGAGTAGTCTTCCAGATATTCGCCAAGAGAAAGCGATATCTCGTTGGCAACATTGTCTTTTGTCTGCTGCTTAATTAATTGCTCAACTTCTTCGGGCTTGATACCGGTGATGTCCGACGGTTTCAAATCAACGCCGAAATTGGTTCTGGCCCATTCAACGATGCACCTTACAGAATAATTTTCATCAAAGATTGTGTCGCAGTTTTTTGTGATAGCGGCTTCAATCATTTCTTCGATTATTTTCTTTAGTCCCCTGCCGGCCAAGATTTCGCGCCTGCGTGAGTAGAAAATTTTACGCTGATAATCCATTACCTCGTCGTATTCAAGCAGGCTCTTTCGTATCTCGAAGTTCCGCTCCTCGACTTTCTTCTGCGCTTTTTCGATGCCTTTGCTTATTCTTCCATGGTAAATCGGTTGACCTTGTTCCCAGCCTATCCAGGAAAGCGCCTTGACGGTCCACTCGGGCGCAAAAATTCGCATCAGGTCGTCGTCGAAACTCAAAAAGAACTGGCTGGAGCCCGCATCGCCCTGTCTGCCGGACCGGCCTCGAAGCTGGTTGTCGATTCTTCTGGCCTCGTGCCGTTCGGTACCGAGTATGTGCAGTCCGCCTATATCAGCTACGCCGGGCCCGAGCTTAATATCTGTGCCGCGACCGGCCATATTTGTTGCGATTGTTACATTGCCGCGCATTCGCCCGTCTCTGCCTTGGTGCTGATGGCCTGCCTTGACGACGATAACCGCCTCTCTTGCGTGCTGCTTGGCGTTGAGTACCTCATGCTCCAGGCCGAATCTTTTACTAAGGGCTCCAGAAAGTGTTTCGCTTTTTTCTATACTGATTGTGCCGACGAGGACCGGCCGGCCGGCAGAACTGATTTCGTTTATCTCTTCGGATATCGCATCAAATTTTTCCTGCATCGATTTATAGATTATATCATTGCGGTCGTCCCTGATACACGGTTCATTGGTTGGTATTACAATAACCTCAAGGTTGTAGATGTTCATAAATTCTTCGGATTCGGTTGCAGCGGTGCCGGTCATCCCCGCTATCTGGTCGTAGAGCTTGAAGAAATTCTGAAGTGTAATAGTGGCAAGGGTCTGTGTTTCCTCTTTTACTGTGACCGTCTCTTTCGCCTCGACCGCCTGATGAAGCCCGTCCGACCACTGTCTGCCGTGCATCAATCGACCGGTAAATTCGTCCACAATAACGACCTTACCCTCCATAACGACATAATCTTTTTCCTTCTCGAAAGTTACATAGGCACGCAGGCTCTGTTCCAGAAGATGCGGCCATTCCATATTTGAACCGGTAAAGAAAGAACCCACACCGGCTATATCCTGTGCTGCACCGAGCCCTTCGTGAGTTAAATGGACGGCCTTTCTGTCGTACTCAACTTCATAGTATTGCGTGGCTGTCAAAAGCCTGGCCTGAGCGTCTTCAAATTCGACCTGACTTTTCTCAATTGCCTTCTGGGCCTTTTCGATTCGCTCGTTGTCTTTGCCTTTTTTTGCCTCGGCCAGCTCGCCCTGGGCGTTGGCCAGTGTGCGCTCGGCAGAATCAATTTGTCTTTTAATACGGTCATAACCGCCTTGAAGGCTAATCAGCTTTTTCGCCACCTGGTCTGCATTTTTATATCTGCTGACATCATCAAACGCCGGCCCTGATATAATCAAAGGCGTTCTGGCCTCATCGACTAAAATCGAATCGACCTCGTCTATTATGGCATATTCCAGCTGCCCCTGAACCATTTGTTCAAGTGACATCTTCATATTGTCACGAAGATAATCGAAGCCGAACTCATTGTTTGTGCCGTAGGTTATATCGCAACCGTATTGGCTCTTCCGGTCACCGCCGGCCGTATCCATCTCCGCCTGAATCGCACCCACTGACAATCCCAGCGCACTATATACCGGCCCCATCCACTCGGCGTCACGCTCGGCCAAATAATCGTTGACGGTAACTATATGAACTTTTCTTCCGGTAAGATAAACAAGGTATGCCGCAAGAGTTGCTACGAGAGTTTTTCCCTCACCGGTGGCCATCTCGGCGATTTTGCCCTCATAGAGAATATTGCCGCCGACAAGCTGCACGTCGAAGTGCCGCATATCGACGTTTCGTCTCGCCGCTTCACGAACAACCGCAAAGACCTCAGGCAGAATGTCCTCCGCCCTGGACCCTGATTTGAGGGCGGCTTTGAACTCGGCCGTTTTAGCTTTCAAACTCTCATCGTCGAGCTTTTCTACCTGCCCTTCATATTCGCTCGCCTGCGCGGCAATTACCGAATATGCCTTTATCAGGCGTTCGTTACGTGAACCGAAAACTTTTACAAGGGCTTTGGATATTTTATCAAATGGCATATTAGTTTTGAATTTTCAGTCTCAAACTATTCTGATAAATGCTGTCCACCGTACGCTAACTTCATTTGGCCCTGGTTAAATACTCGCCGGTGCGTGTATCAATGCTCAGGATGTCACCGGTTTTAATAAAAGGTGGCACCAACACCACAAGACCGGTCTCCAGAGTTGCCGGCTTGTTCTGATTTGTCGCCGTGGCGCCCTTTATATCCGGCGGAGTGTCGGTAACCTCCAGTTCAACCGTATTAGGCAGAGTAACTATAATGGCTTTGCCCTCATACATACTTACCTGCAGGCGGCTGTTCGGCTTTAGATACTTCGGCCCATCACCGAACGCATCATCGTCAAGGGTTATCTGGTCATAGGTCGTTATATCCATCAGAACGTGTTCGCTGCCGGCTGAATATAGATATTCGTATGTGCGTTTGTCGAGGTAGGCCTCTTCGACCATCTCTTCAGCGCGCAGCCGGATGTTTTGAATTGAGCCGTCGGCCAGGCTCTTTAGCTTCGTTTGATAAACAGCGCCGCCTTTGCCGAGTTTGACGTGCTGATAATCAACAATCCCATACAACTTACCGTCTATTCTGACGGTCTGACCTTTTTTCATCTCAGATGCTCTCATTTTTTACTCCAAAAAAAACTTGTATCCCGTATGACACTTTGCGACGCCAGTATTGCAAACTGCAGGCAAAATGTCAAGAAATCAATAAAACTGCCGAGTAATGTTTCCTGGAATTTCAGAGCGAATTATGGTTTACATTGGCAATTACAGAAAGTTTCCTATAAAA
>CAZECQ010000091.1:0-6480 GCA_964510545.1 uncultured Pirellulales bacterium
ATAGCAGGATTACTCTTGAGGGATGCCTTATCAGAACGGTATTCAAAAAACTTGGCATATTATTTGTCCCGCCTGTTGGGTCTATATCCGGGTGGTAGGGCGGCCAGCAGTTTCTGTCAAGCTCAAGACAGGAATTCATTGCATAAGAAAAATATCCATCCTTCTGGGGATAGTACTTATAACTATCAAGATTGCCTAATCTTGCGTTAGGACATTGAAATATTGTTTTTATGCTTGGTTTATGCCATCTTGGATAATCCCGCCATTTCTTTTCACCCATCAATTGCGGCAGCATATCAACCCATCCAAACCGGTCTGCACGGCTGGCATCGCGGTCAAGTCCGTCAATATGTGGGTAAAAACCGTTATTTCCTGATGAATAAGCTTCAAATGCCAAGCCCCATTGTCTAAGTCGGCTCTGACAGACCGTTTTCCCGGCTAAAGACCTACACCTATTAAGCGTTGGTATCAAAATACTGAGCAGTAAAGAAGTAACAGAAATGACAACCATAAGCTCCAAAAGGCTGAAGGCACCAGCTAAATCACATCTAATCCTGTTAATAGCCGCTTTTTTCATTCTGGCAATCCATTGATGTGTTTTTGATAAGCTTTTACTACTGCTTTTTCGATATCACTGCGAAATTTTGCATAAGCTTCGACCCATTTTTTACCTTTGGCTGTCAGGCTTGTCTTGCCGCCTGAACGGCCTCCACGCTGTTTCTCGACCAGAGTGATATTTAAGGCCTCCTGCGCTTTCTTCAAGTCGCCCCAGGCTTTTCGATAGCTTATGCCAAGATTGTGACTGGCCGCAGACAATGAACCTTCGGATTCAATTGCCTTAAGTAGCCGCCATTTGCCATCGCCGAAAACTCCCTCAACATCTTTCGCGCTCAGCCAAAGCTTAAACCTTGCCCTTAATTTTTTCATCTCTGCCTCCCTGTCGTTATCACTTAAAACAGCCAAGTTGACATTTACAGATTTTTATATCGTGCTGATTACAAATACGCCCAATCATAATTACCCGGAATTCATACTCCTGAGCCAGTTCAAAAGCCTCGGCACAGGCCAGTCTTTTTATGCCATCGACCTCTTGGGCCCGTTTTAGAACAGCATCAATCAAATCTTTTTCCTTGTCCATTTGTGCTTCTCTACAAATATATGTATGGTTATGCATACTCTGACATATCGAGAGTAAGAAATTAAAACATCCAATCACAATTAAGTCAATATAAATTTCCCCATCCGCTCTTATGCAAAATCCAATTCGAAGATGTAAACGTCATCTTCCAGATGGCTGCGAATGTTACAGCCGCTCTTTTGGAACACTGCCAGCATCGCTTTATTGTCCGGCAGTACCTCGGCGGTGAAACCGGCAATGCCGCTGCGCCTGGCAATGGTGATTAGATATTTCAGCAGGAAGGTTCCGATATCGCGGTTTTGCCATTCATCTCGAACAAGGAAAGCAACTTCGGCGCGATTAGTTCGTGGATTCAGATAGTATCGCCCGGTAGCAATGATGTCTTCACCGTGCGCTTCAGGGATACTCGCAACAATCGCCATCTCACTGCGATAATCGATATACACGAAGTTCTGTATTTGCTTCTGTGGAATTCGAGTCATATTCGACATAAAGCGATAGTAAAGAGTCTTTACTGAGAGTGAGTGGAAGAGAGAGCGCATCCGCTTCTCGTCGGTCGGGTGCATCGGGCGGATGTTTATCTGCGTCCCATCCTCCAGCAAAAACGTCGTTTTCAATTCCTGTGGCCCCACAAGAATTTTGCCTTCCACGGCAGCCAAATCGGAACTGACGTAATTCAAGTTGATTGCCTCTCGAAGCAATTCGGCCCTGAATTTGGGATGGGCAATGCTGATAAGGGCTAAAGCACGTTCCTGCAGGCTTTTCCCATGAAGGTAGGCAACGCCGTGCTCTGTAACGACATAATGCACTTCGCAGCAGGTGGCAGCCACAATGGCGCCGTGACTGAGATAGGGCACTATTCGAGAAACAGTACCTTCGCTTCGACTCGACTCCAGGACAACTATTGACTTGCCCCCTTCTGCCCTGGCAGCACCGTGAGTAAAGTCCATATGATTGCCCATACCAGAGAATAACTTCGCTTCCATAGAATTAGCACAGACCTGTCCGGCCAGGTCAATCTCAAGTCCAACGCTGATGGCAACCATCTTATGTTGCTTACTGATAAGGTGGGGGTCGCTGACATACTCAGCGGGACGAAAGGAAAAAAGAGGATTGTTGTTAATGTAGTCATAAATCTTGCGGGTGCCCATACAAAAACTGGTTACTATCTTACCACGGTCGATATTTTTTCGCACTCCTGTTATCACTCCCGACTCCACAAGGTCAATGATGGCGTTGCAGAGCACTTCGGTGTGAATACCCAGATCTTGCTTGTTTTTGAGAAACTCCAGCACAGCAAGTGGAATACGCCTGATGCCCAGCTCTACTGTGGAACCATCCTCGATAAGAGCCGCTACATACTCAGCTATGCCGCGGGAGACCGCCGTGGGCTGCGGCAGCTTGGCTTCAAGAAGAGGCATATTCGAGGGCACAAGAATGTCGATATCATGAATATCGAGGAGGCTGTCACCAGTAGTCCAGGGCATCTGCGGGTTTACCTGGGCAATAACCAATCCGGCGTTCTCAGCGGCACTTTTAACAATATCAACAGAAATTCCAAGAGAACACATCCCCTGCTCATTAGGCGGTGTTACCTGTATCAGAGCAGCATCGAGAGGGAGCCGACCTGAGCGGAACAGTCTTGGAATGTCAGAAAAAAATATTGCTGTGTAGTCGCTTAACTCATCCTGTATGCTCTCAGGGATATTTTCAGCGATGAAAAAACTGTCGAGACGAAAATGTTTAGCCAGCTCATGGTGTTCATAATACGGCTCGCCCAGCGTCAGCAAATGTACAATTTCAGTATTTTCCCCCAGTTCGGCAGCGCGGTCAAGAAGCGCTTTGACCAGGAGTTGAGGCTGACCACAACCTGTACCAATAAAGACGCGCTGACCGGGCTGAATGCGAGAAACAGCTATCCGGGCTGACGTAAGTATACCCAGGTACTTATTCTGCCAATCCTCGGGTTCAATTTTGCGATTCTTTGCAAATTGAGAGCCCTTGTCATATTCAGGGCCGGACTCGGTCATTTTACCTGTCATCTACACTTGAGAGGGACTGCCAAACGGGTTTTTTTGCATTTCGGGTTTCTGAGAAAGGGTTATCCGCGCATCTACGACAACGGGCCTGCTTCCTGCATCTCCGACTATGAACGGATTAATGTTTAATTCGATTATCTGAGGAAAATCCATTGCCAATTGGCTTATCCGCTGAAGACCACCCACAATCGCCGAGAGGTCTATATCAGCCTGGCCGCGGGTACCTCTCAGCAATGCATAAGACCTGGTTTCCTTCAACATTTGCATTGCTTCGTCAGCGGTGATGGGAGCAAGATAACACGAAACATCTTTGAGAACATCGACAAATGTACCTCCGAGCCCGAACATAAGCATCGGTCCGAACTGTGCATCGCAGGTCATACCAAGGATAACTTCCAGTCCCTGTGCACACATTCTTTCTATATAAACACCATTCAGCCGCGCCTCAGGTGCGCGTCGACCGACACGTAATGTCAAAAGGTCGAAAGTGTCACGAACCTGCTCAGGGCTGGATATTTGCAGCTTGATACCCCCAACATCAGACTTATGCACAATATCGGCCGAAACGATTTTCATCGCAATGGGAAATCCAATTCTTTCAGCGATTTCAGCGGCTTCTTCAGGCGTGTTTGCCACTTGACCATCCGGAACATTAAAATCATAAGCTCGCAGAATTTTTTTGGCTTCAACCTCTCCTATCTGAGTATGGTTTGTTTTTAAATGCCGTAAGATAATCCGCTCGACTCTATGCCGGTTAACTGGAAAACGGGTAACAACACGTGCCGGCCGGCTGCGCCAGGTAGAATATTCATACATTGCCCGCAAAGCTGCAACAGCCCGCTCAGGCGAAGGGTAATCAGGTAAATTACATTCGGCCAATTCTTCCCGTTCCGGCATCGCATCGGCGCTGCCCAATAAAACCACCAGTATCGGTTTTTCATTCGGATTGCAGGCGGCGATGGCCCGAGCTGTTTCAATGGGCTTTGTCATAGCGTGCGGGGTTAGTATCACAATGATAGCGTCAACCGAATCGTCTTTTTGGGCGGTATTAACAGCGGCAGAATACCGCTGCGGGTCGGCATCACCCAGCACATCAATCGGATTGTCAACAATGGCCGCATAAGGAAGCTTTTGTTTCAGGGCCGTGGTGCTATAATCATCCAGAGCAGCAACCTTCATACCCGACCGTTCGACCGCATCAGCGGCAATAACGCCCGGCCCGCCTGCATTGGTAATTATTGCCACGTGCTCGCCCTTGGGAAGCGGCTGCATAGATAGTGCCGCAGCATAGTCGAAAAGCGAATCAAAACTCTCTGCACGTATCACGCCGGAGCGCTTAAATGCTGCGGCATAAGCAATATCGTCACCGCTGATGTTGCCGGTATGTGCCGATGCCGCCCTTGTACCTGCTTGAGTAACTCCAGCTCTTAAAAGGACCACCGGCTTAGCTGAGGTGGCCGAGCTGGCGGCTGCAATAAACTTGTCGCCGCAGGTAATGTTCTCAAGGTAGGCAACAATAACTTTTGTCTGTTCGTCAGCTGTAAATTCCAGCAAAAAATCTGTCTCATCCAAATCCGCCTTATTGCCTATACTAACAAGTTTTGCCAAACCAAGATGTCGGGCAGCAGCCCAGTCCAGCATTGCAGTACAAACCGCTCCGGACTGAGACAGAACCGATATGCCGTCGGTTTTCGGTATTTGTTTTGAAAAAGAAGCATTCATATGGTGGTGAGTATTAATCAACCCGAGACAATTAGGCCCTAACAGACGAACCCCACTTTTGGCACAAAGCTGCATAATTTCCGATTGCATCCGGGCACCTTCCGGCCCAACTTCGCTAAAACCCGCTGTGATTACTACTACCGCCTTTGCTCGGGCTTTAATCGAGCTTTCAACAGCATCTCGTACAGACTGGGCAGCCACTGCGATAACACTCAGGTCAAGTGCACCTTTATATGCATCCAGTTCGCTATAACACTTAAGGCCTAATACCTCGTCAGCAGAGGGATTCACCGGTATAATTTGCCCCTCAAATCCGCCCTCCAACAAATTGACTAATATCTCATGACCTACTTTGCCGGATGTTCGTGAAGCACCTATTACTGCTACGGACTCAGGATATAACAAATACTCCAATGCCATATGCTATTCCCCTTTATTGCTTTCTGCCTGCAATAACGTTCGATATCTCTCAAAGACTGCGCAAAAAATAGGACAACCTGGAATCTTACACCTGACAATCGTACGGCTGTGCTGCTGATTTTCTTCCGTTAAAATACCAAATCTACTTAACAAACACAACTAAGATTATAATCAGAAAAGATTAGGATTGGAAAAAATATTTATTCTTACTGAAGACAAACACTGCTGCTTTCGTGAGGCTCAGCCGCAATAAAAGACTCATAGTTTTGGAAACCAGAATCCAGCACTTGCTCCATAAGTGACTCATCCTGAGGAAAAATATTCGGGTCGGATTTCGGTAATGCTTTGAAGACGTCAAATACCGTTACTAATCCTTGTACTTTGCCCTTTCGGTCAAGCACGGCCAGGGAATTCTCACCAAACTGTCGCATCCTGTTAATTATACCTGCAAGTGACGTTGTCGGCTTGATGTAACAGGAAGGTTTGGCTGTTATCCATTTGACCTTTATTTGAAGTGTAGCTTCATCCAGTGGGCGACGCCACTTTGAAAATTCAGGTCGCAGATAAGGACTAATTGCTCCTGTTAAATCATCCTTTGAAAGAACGCCTTCCAATACTCCATCTTGACCTATGATAATATGGTCTGTGTCGTGCTGTCGCATCTTCGCAAGGACCTGTTGTACGCTCAGGTCAGGACTGCCCCAGATAATATCTTGTTGCATAATGTCTTTTGCGCATATCGTCAGGAGACCCCCGGCACTGTTTAGTATCGGCCTGGATGCCGTCTCATCAGCACCGGCTTTAGCTTCTTCCTTGGCTTTGGCTATCATTTCAGAATAAGCCTTTGACTTTTCCTGAGCTTTCTTCCTGGCTTCAACTACGGCCTCGCTGTAGGACTTTAACTTTTCCTTGGCTGCAGATTCGACCTTAGCTATCTTCTTTGAAGATTCAGACTTGACTTTGCTGATTTCATCATTATAAAGTTTCGTCCTTGTTTCGATTTCGGCGTTAGCTTTACTCAGCGCATCGCTGTAGGACTTTAACTTTTCCTTGGTTGCAGATTCGACCTTAGCTATCTTCTTTGAAGATTCAGACTTGACTTTGCCGATTTCATCATTATAAAGTTTCGTCCTTGTTTCGATTTCGGCGTTAGCTTTACTC
>CAZECQ010000091.1:6580-9453 GCA_964510545.1 uncultured Pirellulales bacterium
AGCGCATCGATGTAGGACTTTAACTTTTCACCGGATTCGGCCTTGAGCTTAGATATTGTGTTCTTATAGAATTCTTCTTTTTCCTGTGCTTCGGCATCGACCCTGGCTATCGCCTCAGATGCCTCTGCCTTTATTTTAGCTATCATCTCTGCAGCTTTAGCTTCCAACTTTGCCCGCTGACTTTTTATCTGCTCTGTCGCCTCGGTTTTGCCTTTAACCAACACCTCCGCAGTTTCACTCTGAATCTTTGCTATCTCATCAGCATAAGCTCTTGTTCTTTCTTCCGCTTCAGCTTTAGCTCTTGCTTGCCAGTCAACTAATCTTGCATCCATCTCTTTAATTCTGATTTTGTTACTTGCTATCGTCTTTTCAGCATCAGACTTGATTTTGGCAATCTCCACTTTGTAAAATTTTCTCGCCAATTCAATTTCGGCATTAGCTTTATCCAGCTCGTTTCTGTAAGCATTCAACTTTTCACTGGCTTCAGTCTTTAGCTTTTCTATTTGTTCGTTATGCAATTTCTCTTTCTCACGAATTTCATCCTTTGCTATGGATATCCGCTCTGCAGCTTTGGCCTGAATTCTGATTACCTCATCAGCATATGTTCTTTCTCTTCGCTCAGCTTCAGCTTTCACTTCGGCTATCTTCTCAGAAATCTCCGACTTAACCTTGGCTATCTTTCCGGCAAAGGCATTCTCTTTTTCTTCTGCCTGAGCTTTTACTTCCTTTTCAGCCATTGCTCTTGCTTCAGCTTCTGCCTTTACACGGGCATCTGCTCTCAATCTCGCTTCAGTCTCTGTCTTGAGCTTGGCTTCAACCTGCGCCAATGACTCTTTACAAGACTTTAGCTGCTCTTGGGCTTCGGTTTTTGATTGTGCCTCAGCCCGGGCTTTTGCCTTCGCCCATTCTATGGTTTTAGTATAAAACTTAGCTTTCTCTTCGAATTCAACCTCGACATTAGCAACTGCCTCGGCAGCCTTTGCTTGTTGAAGGTTCATCTGCTCTGCAGCTTCGGCCTGAACCTTGCTCATTGTATCGGCGTAACCATTTACCTGGGCTTCGGCCCTGAATCTCGCTTCAGTCTCAGCCTTGAGCTTGTCTTCAAACTGTGCCAATGACTCTTTATAAGACTTTAACTGCTCTTGGGCTTCGGCTTTTGATTGTGCCTCAGCTCGGGCTTTTGCATTGGCCCATTCTATGGCTTTGACATAACTGCCGGCCTTTTCTTCAAACTCGGCCCTTACATCGGCTAATATCTCATCAGTTTCAGACTTGACCCGGGCTATCGTCTCTTGGGTTTCTGCTTTGATTTTAGCTACCGCATCATTGTACAATTTTGTCTTCGTCTTGAGTTCCGTTTTAGCTTTGTTTAGTTCCTCACTGTAGAATTTCAACCTTTTGCCGGATTTGGCTCTAATCCTGGTAACAGTACCTGTTGCCCTGGCCTTGACTTTGCCTATTGCCTCTGCAGACTCAGCTAACTTTGCTTGCAGCTTATTTACTTGTTCTGTGGCATCAACCTGAATCTCAGTTATTGCATCGCCGTAAGACTCTGCCTGGGCTTCGGCCCTGAATCTCGCTCCAGTCGCGGCCTTGAGCTTCTCTTCAACCTGCGCCAATGACTCTTTATAAGACTTTAACTGCTCTTCGGTCTCACCCCTTGATTGTGCCTCAGCTCGGGCTTTTGCATTGGCCCATTCTATGGCTTTGGCATAACGGCCGGCCTTTTCTTCAAACTCGCCCCTTACATCGGCTAATATCTCATCAGTTTCAGACTTGACCCGGGCTATCGTTTCTTGGGTTTCAGCTTTGATTTTAGCTATCGCATCATTGTACAATTTTGTCTTCGTCTTGAGTGCCGATTTAGCTTTCTTTAGTTCCTCACTGTAGGATTTCAACCTTTTCCCTGATTCGGCCCTAATCCTGTCAACAGTATCTGTTGCTCTGGCCCTGACTTTGGCTATTGCCTCTGCAGATTCAGCTGCAACCTTTTTTCGTTCATTTGTTATCCGCTCTGAAGCATGCTCTCTAAACTGAACTACTCTCTCGGCAGATTCAGCCTCTCTCCAGGCTATCTCATCAATATAAGCTTTTGATTTTTCCTCAGCTTCAACTCTGGCCTTTTGTTCAGCCTGAATTTGGGCTATGGCTTTTGCCAGCAGTTCTTTTGATCGGGATTTGGCTCTCGTTTCGGACATTACAATTTACTAAGACGGGCTTATCTTGGTTTTGGAAATATACTTATTTTTCCCATCTTGTTTTCAATAACTTTTGTTTAATCGAACACACTTGTTATAGCTGTATAATTGGCATATATCTTTAATTTTCGGCATTTTCCCGCTAAAACTGTAAGTTTTACATAATAGAAGTAAATTTGATAAGTTTGTCCGGCCATAATGCTTTTGGTTAAGAGGGACCTTCAAGGTACCCCTGCGTATAGGAGAACTCTTAAAATCGCTGATTTCTTGTATTATTTTGGGTTTGACTGGCTAAAAACCACCTTTTATAAGCACAAGGGCGCTTTTTGCATGTCCCGTGTGAAAACAGCTGCTCGCCTCTTATGTCTTGTGGCTTTGGTCTTACTTCCGCTGCCTCGCCAGAATGCGTTGGTTAGTGTTTAGCCCCCAAAGCCACGACTTTGGGGTTCCCCCTTCGTCCTCATTCCGGCCTACGCCGGCAGCAAACCAATCAAAATAGACCCTTGCACCGCTATCCGGAATCAGTATAATTGTAAATCGCACCACCGAGACGATACTTCTATTGCCCTTGGCAGTTTCGACTATATTGGGAGACATCTTATGAAATGGCTATCAGTAGCTATATCATTTATAATTGTCTTCGTAATTGTCTTCATACTCGGCGGTTGGTTTCTA
>CAZECQ010000092.1:0-9444 GCA_964510545.1 uncultured Pirellulales bacterium
GGCCTGGACCGTATAGTTATTGTTCAGCGCGTTAACCAACATCATCGCCGCGTCTGCGGATTCTATTGCCGAACTGACGGCCAGAAGGCTCTGGCTCTGGACATCGAGCACCGCCGCAGCCGATTCGAGGTCGCCGGCCTTGCTTTCGAGGTGGTCGGCATAGTCGTCAATCTCAGCAACGGCGGCTTCAAGACCTGCCAAAGCAGACGCGGCGTCGTTCACAATGTCAATATTGTTGATGATGCCCAACCCGCTGATGGTCAGGGCTTTGGTGTCGATGTCTATTGAAAGGTCGTTGCCGATGGAGATTTTCACGATGTCATCATCTTTGGCAAGCACACCTCCGCCGCCGAGGTTAAACTGAGAAGCAATTACAGTGATTTCATCGGCAAGGACGTCAAACTGTTCCTGCAGTGCCTCCCTTTCCTTCTTGTTGAAGTCTCCATTTACGACGTTCTCCGCTAACTCTTTCATCTCGTAAACTTTTTCCCTGATAGTTCCTCGGACATCGTCCATCGCTTGTACCAGCGAGATACCCTCGTTGACGTTGCCAGTATTGGCGGCATTTTCAGCAATGACTGAAACACTTTTCTCAAAAATGATATCATCGAGGTCTTGAGTATGCTCTATAAAATATTCAAAAATCTTTACTATTGCATCTGGAGATTTGGCTTTTTCTATTCCGATTCGTAGGTGCCAGTGTTCATCCATAAGTCTGCTTCTCTCAGACGAAATATCCAGTTTTACATACTTCAGCCCATTTAAAAATATGTCAATATTATCATCAAGATAGTCGCTGTTATGCAGAAAATAGTACAAACCGTATCTTATCCACTCACTTTCTGACGTTCTTATAGTTTTTGTAATTTTATTTATAACTTCAAGCGAATTCAGCCTTAGATCTGCTAATGCTATTAACGCTCGATTTTGGATTTGGTCTCCAAATTCATTTCCGAGAGTATAATTGACCAGAAGATTGCAGGTGCGTTCTCTCTGACTATATGGAATCTGAAGATAGCGTACTAATTCAATAGCATTACTGGCTGTCGTATAATGCGCTGCTTTCTCTGCTTCACAAAGTACAAATTCAACTATCTCGTCAGATTGACCAAACCTTGCCAATTCGTCATATCTGAATTTATCGCGATTTATCCAAATCTGCTTTTCCTTATAAAGATTGAAGATTCCTTTAAATATGTTAATTCGATTGTTTTTTTCAACTCTATCTGGCTCAAATTTTACAACATGCTCAGGTTCGTTATCTATAATCCATTGGATCAAATCATGGTCATCAGAGATACCGATGAGAAAAGAAAGTGTGCTTGACCAAGAAAGAATTAATTTTCGATGGTCAGGCTCAAAGAACATTAACTCTTTTATCGTTGAAAGGGGTTTGGTTGAAAGAAGTTCCGCAGCAAGATATTCTTGAAAGTTGTTATGCTCAAATTTCCACTTTGTTGCTTCTGTCTCATCCTTTTTCCAAACTGTACAATGCTCTATTAGCTCTCGTAAAGAATCGTTCTCTATAAGTTTGTTATATTCATCGTCTGTGATATAGTTTCTTCCGAGGACTTCCATTCCCAAGGCAAGTCTTTGGAGTGCTTGAATAATAGTTTTCTTTTTCCGTTTTAAATCCTTTTTTTTTCTGTAGTGTTCAACGTCCAATTGTATCCGGTCTAGCAATAGCTGTTCGAATATTTCAGCCTTATGGCTTGGTAAAGCATTATTTTTCTTAAACAGTCCGACTAAACGAATCAAATAAAAGGGTATCTGCAAAAAATCATGTAATTGATTATTAGAAATAGCCGTATGAAAATCTTCAGCTTTTTTATTTAACGCTTTTTTAACATAATCTTCGATTTCCTTTTGACCAAGCTCAAGAAGCATGTAGGAAGAAAAACCATTTAGCGTACCAGAAAATCCTTCTGTATCAGACTCATAGAAGTTTGTTCGACAGGAAACAACAATACGTGTGTTTGGGTACTGTTCGGCAAATAGCTCGATTTGTCTAATTGCATCGTTCTTGTTCTTGCTTTCTATTTCATCTAAACCATCAAGAATAATGACACGTTTACTTTCAGGAACTACGTCCCATTCTAATGGCAGAAATTCTGCGATACTTTGATTAACATACTTGTTAAGTTCGATCATGAATGGGTAAAATGGAACATCGTCTTCTGAAAAATGCCAAGCAATTCTTCGAAGCTCTGTTGTTTTGCCTACTCCAGCATCACCGAGAAAAGTAACTCGTTTATAATTAGAAATGATTTCTGTGGTATCCTGTGCAATATCTCGTACAAGGAATGATGACCACATTGGCGTATAATCCTTCTTCTGGCATATTTTACGTGGTAAATAGGGAGTAACTTGAGGATATTTTTTTTTAGGTACTGTAGTTTGTAGAAATAAGTCAGGATTATCCACTATTTTTTTTAGATATATTAATATTTTTTTACGGAACACCTTCTGATTTTCAAAAGTTCCGTATAGTCCTGGATCTTCATTTTCTATTCTCTTTCTAAAAGCTTCAACCTGCTCAATCTGCTCGACTTTGTCACCATCTTCAATGTTAAATAAAGATTTAAAGAGAAACATAATCGCTGGACGTCCGGTTTTTCTTTTTCTGTTTAAAGCATTTTCGAACTCATGTTCTGTATGTGATAAACCATTAAGCTTTCTGTCCCCATAACGTTTCCACATTATTCCGATGTACACATCATAATCATAATCCTTAACTTGTTCATCAATGACTGCCTGTGCTCCCTCTCCGGTTATGACGGGCACAATATCATTCTTCCAATCGATAGGGCAAATTTCAATGTCTTTTGATGGTTTTAAGCTGTCAGTAAGTTGAACACACACTTCTTTGACAATTTTTTTCTCGTCCTTAACATCTTCAGGACAAGATATAAAAACATGCAGTCTTCGAATGGTCTTAACTTGCACTTTTAATTCCTTACAGTTGCTTTCTCAGAAAATATACTTTTATTCTCGTATTTTACAAGCTAGAAGCCGCGATGATTTATCCCTCGCTGTCGCCCAAAATTATAAACCTCTTTCAATACCCCGTCAAACCATAAAATTCCATACTCTACTGTTCACCTATCTACTCTCAACAAATTCGAAGTTCGACGTTCGAAGTTGGACGTTCGAAGTTAGTTTTCTTCTTGCCCTTCTTTTTCTTCGTGCGTAAGCCCCGCTTGTCGCGGCGTAGCCTCTGGCGAAGCCGGATCAACCATTTTCCACCCTCTTTACTTGCTTCTCATGTTTTTTTACCATTTCTTTCACTTTTTGCCATTTTCTTGCACTTTTTCGCTCTTTTTAGCCCAGTTATGAATTTTCTATTCAAAACCTGAACTAATCCTGAGCATGTCGAAAGGTTCACGCTTTAACTTTTTACTCTTTTTCCTTACTCCGCGCAGCTCAGTACAGCCCCCGCGGCATAAGAACTAATGCCTCAGTGGGATTTAGCGAGGAGTTTCGGGTTAGTACAAGGCGTTTGCCTGCTGCCGCCCGGAGGCGTACTATTGTACATCGAGGACGTGCAGTCAGGCAATAACAACGAAGTAATCACCCGAAAGAACCGCAAAAAGCACTTTTTTTGCCTTTAAGTTTATCCTCGATGTTAGCTCACTTGTTTTTCTGTCGGGGATTTTTTGCCATTTTTTGCATTTTCTTACTCTTTTTTACTCTTTCTTGCACTTCTCCTGAGTTTTCGTCAGCTTAATAAAGAGTTGCATTTTGATGCAACTGTGGACAAAGGTAAATCTCTGTGCCGAAAGCTTGCTTTTAGAGCAGAGTTTACCGAGAACACCAAAGCTGACAAAATATTCGTGCTTTTTCGTGTCTTTCGTGACATTCGTGGTTCAAAAAATCTGTGTTAATTCGTTGTTAATAATTGATTTCTTCGCATTTTTCGTACCATTTGCGCAGGTATTGTTTTCATAGTTGGAATTTTTTCAAATTTTTTTTACCTCTTTCCCCACAACAACTTACAAACTTTCCCCACCCCAAAATCATCCGATTTTCGCATCAAATGCGCAGGTTCATCTAATTATGGGGAGACCTGTTTTTTAAAACCCCCCTTAGGAGAACTTAATAATGACCACCAAACCTCAAATCCACCAATCCCCCTTGTCGCGGCCAATCCTCTGGCGAAGCCGGATCACTTATACCAGCGCACAAAAATACTCTTTTATGCAAAACAAACCCAATTTCCCCCGATTTTGCGTCAAAAACGCCTATTCCGAAGAAAAACAAACCCAATTCAAACCCAATCAAACCCAATTTTACTCAACGCAAAAGTTTATCAAGTCCCTTTTGCGCCCGTTTATGGCCAGGCTCAATCTCAAGTGCCTTTTTATACTGCTCTATCGCCTCTTCATTCTTGCCCTGCCTTACAAGGCACATCCCGAAATTGGCATATATCCCCGCCTGGTTCGCATCTATCCTCAGAGATTCTTTATACATCTTTCCCGCCTCCTCGAACCTGCCCATCTCTGCCAGCGCATTCGCACAATTGCCGAGCGTCTCAGCATCTTCGGGTTTGGCCCGCAGCGATACCCGATAGTATTCAACGGCCGTCTCCGCCCTGCCCTGAAGAGCAAAAACGTTACCGAGGTTATTATTCGACACCGGGTCGTCAGGCCTGAGTTCAACCGCCCGCCAGTAATGATTAAAAGCATTATTGAGTTGACGCAATCGAAAATACGCAGTGCCGAGATTATTATGGGCGCTGAAGTTATTCGGGTCGATTTCAACGGCCTTTTGATAATGCAAAATACCCTCTTTAATTTTACCCTGCATACAAAGCGCCATCCCCATATCATCCTGCAAAGCCGAATTTCCCGGCCTGACCGCCAAAGCGCTCCTGAAATGCTCCAGGGCCTCATCGACCCGCCCATTATCCACCAGCAGCAGCCCCAAATTATGGCGAGCTTCGACATAATCGCTTCTCAATCTTACCGCCTCCAAATACGCCTCTATCGCTTCTTCGCGCCGCCCGTGTTTGTTCAACGAATCTCCCAGTCCATAATACAATTCCGGCTCATAATCGAGCTGCTCTTCATAAAACGGCCCCGCCGCTGCCGATGCAAAACCCACCGCCACAACCACAATTGCAATCCCAGCCAATCTTTTGAACCGCCGCTGCGCCAACAACTTCAATATCACAGCACATCCGCCGCCCGCCAGAACACTCATCACCGGCACAATGACAATACGATACCGCGATGTTACAAAGACAATTATCACTGCCGCCGAATAGAAAATCACAAACAGCCATACCGGCACAGGCACATCACGGCGCAGGAACACCGCGCCAACAACAGCCAGCCCCAGCAGCAAACCAAAGGGAAATCCAAATCCGCCCGCCTTCCACACCCCGCCGCCAAGCAATACCGACCATTTCCTGAACAAATATATATCAACATTGCGGGGTATCTCCCGCGAACTAAAAAACTGCGCCGTCTTATACATCAATCTCTTAAAGAAAGTCATCGGCTGGGCAATAATCCCTTCAACCGCCTTTTTAATGAAGAACTGCTGCCCGCTGTACCTGTCTTTATATCCGTATTTTTTCGGCAGGTCTGTAATCTGCAGCCAGCCCAGACCCGGCCTTGCCATTATAGTCTCTTTGTAATTGAGGTTGTTGCCGACATAAAAATTGATTCCACCTGAATAGGGCAAAATACTCGCTTTGCCCATCACTCGATAATTGAGTATTCCGACAGGTGCGGCGACCAGCAGAAAGCCAGCCGCAATGACTGCAGCGGCAATTACAAAGCTTTTAAGGCCGACTCTTTTTTTGAGCCATACAGCAACCAGCCAGATACAGCCGGCCGCAAAAAAAGGCACAAACACAGGCCTTATTACAATACTGACGGCCCCTGAAAAACCCAGAACAAAACAACCGAAAATTTTAATTTTCTCCGCCATCCTGATTAGACACAACACCAGCACCACCGAGAAGAAAGCGGCCCAGCCGGGGGCCAAAAGCTCACATTCGAAAAAAACCAAAGGTATGTAAACTGCTGTAATAACGCCGGCCAATATCCCGGCGGCCAGACCGAAAGCCCTGCCGCCCAGCTTATACACCAGCACAGATGTAAGCCCGGCCAGGACAACCTGAATTAACTTTACGAGCAAGACGGAGGAATTACTGAAAGAATAAACCGCCGACAGGAACAAGGGATAAAACAAAGGCTGCCAGAAAAACTCGCTCGTTATCGTTTTGTTCTCTAAAAGCTTTTGTGCCATCTGGTCGTAGGTAAGAGAATCAACGACCGGCATATAAAACGTCGGATTATCACTGCTCTCGTAGAGATAAAAAAGTCGTAAAGAAACCGCCAGCAAGAATACCGCCGCCCCAAACCAAACCCCCCTGCTCTTAAAAACCTTTCTTGTCCAGTCTTTTCTCATAACCGGTATTCTTATCCAGTCTATATTGCGATTTCAACCAATAAATCTTTTCAGCATATCTTCCAGAAGTTCCATCGGCAGGCCCATTACGTTTGTCAGACTGCCCTGGATTTTTTCGACAAACTCATCGCCTTTTTCCTGTATGGCATACGCACCGGCCTTGTCCTGCCAGGATTTGCCTTTAATATGTTCGGCGATTTGCTCATCGGTCATCTTTTTCGGATAGATAATTGTGGTGTTACTTTCGACAAATTCGACCGCATCGGTCAATCTGACAATTGCAAGAGCTGTTATGACCTTGTGCGGCGAGCTAAAGAGCTTTCTGGTAATCTGCTCGGCATCTTTCGCATCAGTGGGCTTGCCGATGATGTGCCCATTAAAATCCACAATCGTATCGGCGCCAATGATAATACAATCAGGATAGTTAACTGCGACGTTTTTTGCCTTTGCCAGGGCCTTTTCTTTTGCGTATTCGCAGGGCTCTGCTTGCTCAAGGCCGGAGGCCGACTCGTCAATACTCGGCTCAACAACGGTAAATTTATAGCCGGCCTGTGTTAATAACTCTTTTCGCCGGGGTGAGGACGAAGCCAAAACGATAGAAGCCCTTCGCTGCATTTTTTCTCCCTATATCTATAAGCTATAAGTGCACGTGATAAACTATCTTTCTGCAAAATATGAGATAGTCCTGCTCGATTTGGTCAAAATCCTCACCAATATAATACTGAAACAACTGCGGCCCGACCTTCCGGTTCCATCCGACAGTCAGCGCAATACTTCTGTCGGCTGCAATTGTTCTGTTTTCGCTGCTAATCATCGGCCAATTGCCTCTGATTCCGCCCAGGAGCAGTTGACGATAATTCCGCAGCCGTTTGCCGTAGCCTTCTTCCCGTATAAAACGCACGAGCGCATAAGCCTGTCCATAAAAAGCCGCAACCACATCGGATTGGTTCGCAGCAAGCACCTCTCCGGGATTTATGGCTACCAATTCCTCCAATGGTATCATTTTGTCTTTTACAAGCGTCTTCTTCAAAGCTCCCAGACGAGGTAAATTTCGAGCCGGCTCAAAATAAAACAGGCCATCGCTTTCAGTGCTGGTCTCAAAGAGCATTGCGATACCTTCGTCGAGCCAGCTTGGCAGGCGTAACTTAAAGCGGCCGTGGTGGAACTGATGCCACCCTTCGTGTCCAAGAACGGAAAATGTTCGCTCTCTGCCGATATTATATGCCACACAGACACCGTTGAGAAAATATGCTCCCGCTTTTATCTTACGGTACATCGGTGTCTGCGGACCGGCGAACGCTTTAGTAAAATCATCCCACTGGCTGCGCTTGGCAAAAAGATAAACCTTGAACCTGCCTGTGGTCTCGACCGGTTCGCCCAACTGGTCCTGATAGCCGAGATAAGCCGACTCCATAAATCCGGGGACCTGTGAAAGCATCAGCGGCTCGAGCAGTGTCGTATAAATATCGTAATGCTTTGTGGTAATAATCAGGCCGGGACCGTATTCATTCTCCCAGGCCCGCGCCGATTCCATCGCCGGCAGATTCCGCCCCTCTAAATACTCAATCATACCGCTGGGCGTATCGATTTTCTGAGCACCACCGGGATTTGTTGATAATCCGCTCTCAGAGCAGCCAGAAAGCAAACCAATTACAACTACCAAAATTAGCGCAAAATTTCTCACCACGTTTTTCCCCTTCTCAGAGGTCTTTGAATTCTGAGCCAAAGACATCTGCAGTGAACAGGTAAACCTCGGTCTGCGGGTCTTTCCATGCATCGGCGTCCAGGCCGGCTTTGTGTGCGCAGCAGTACGAGAGGAATTCTTCTTTGCTCCAGCCGCTCTCGGTGGCAACCTGAGGCAAAAAGCACCCCGAGGCAAAACCTCTTTTAATATATATTCCGTCGATTCCGAGCCGCAGACTCAACGGCTCGCTGGTTCGCTGAAGCGGCGAAAGAACCGATATCTCCACATCCAGATTTTCCAGCTCATCTTCTCTGAGCGGGTCGGCAAAAAACCGCGGGTCGCCGGTAGCTGAGGCCTTTGCCATTTCAACAACCAGCTCAACCAGCGGCTCATCGGAAGTGAATCGGCCAATACAGCCTCTTAATTGCCCCTGGTTTTTTAATGTTACAAAGCAGCCGCAATGAGCATTTAATTCGGCATCGGCCGATTTGGGCACGCCGACAGGTTTGCCGGTAATAACCGCCTCGACAGTATCACGGGCAATCTTCAACAAAATCTTCTTCTGCGTCTCATCCATAACATATATCAAAAATCAAACATCAAAATTACAAATCAGTTATTAACTGATTTTTGAAACTTGCTTTTCCTCAATGCAGCCGTCCTGTTACAGCCAAACCACCGATTAAGAGTAACACTAAGCCGGGCGAAAACCAATTGAAATATTTCTCTATGTCGGCGGATAATTTTTCTGTCTTTTGGGAATAATCGAAAATTCAGGCGATTTTGAGCTATCTATCGCCATAAATTATAGTTAGAATACAAGTATGAGTGACAAGATTTTCATATTTCTAAAAGGTTTCTCGATGGGAATTTGTGACTTAATACCCGGCATTTCAGGAGGCACCATTGCTTTTATAACCGGAATTTACACGCGGTTAATAGAAGCGGTAAAGAGTTTCTCGCCAAAATTATTTTATGATATCCTTACATATCCGGTAAACAGGAAAAAAGACAGCATGAGAGAGGGCATTAAAAAATTAGATTTAATTTTCCTGTTGATTCTGGTGCTGGGGATCATCAGTGCTTTTTTGCTTGGAGCAAGAGTCATTAAGTTCTTGTTGAGGAATTATTATGCGTATACTATATCATTTTTTATTGGGCTAATTTTAGCATCTTCAAAAACAATTTTTGAACACATTGAAAATCACAGCATAAAGAATATCTTATTTTGTTTTTTGGGGCTTGTATTAGGCCTTACATTTTCAATACTTGGGTATTTAACTGTAAGGCCAAGTTTAGGATATGTTTTTCTCGGCGGTTTTTGTGCGGTCAGCGCTATG
>CAZECQ010000093.1:0-9428 GCA_964510545.1 uncultured Pirellulales bacterium
GCCTTTCCCTTGGGGGTGCGCGGGCCGGTGGATTTTAGGGTGTTACGACGGTTGGTGATGATTTGAGTTTCGGTAGTCATGATAAGTTCTCCTAATTTAGTGTTGACAACCTTAAGGGTATTTTTTTTCAGGGCGGTTTGAAAAAAACACGCCCCCTACAATTAGACGAACCTGCGCGTTTGGTGCGAAAATACGGGTGATTTTGGTATAGTCAAAATTTGTAAGTTGTTATGTGGAAAGAGGTAAAAAAAATATTGAAAAAATTCCGTTCAGGAAAAGACTACCTGCGCAAATGATTCTACTCCGCTCATCCATCTTCGCCAAGTCTACGATAGACAGGAGCGCCGCGGGGGCTGTACTGAGCTGCGCGGGGTAAGAAAAAAGTGTCAAAAAATGCAAGAAAGAGTCAAAAAGTGAAAGAAAATGGCAAAAAACGTCAAATGTTGTCAAAAAAATGCTTTTTGCGGTTCTTTCGTGTAATTACTTCGTTGTCAAATTTGTCCGCACGTACTCGATGTAGTACAGTATGCCTCCGTGCGGCGGACAAATTACGCCTTGTACTAACACGAAACTCCGCGCAAAAATGGAATTAGATTGGGGTGCTGTTTGGTGGCGGAGGCCGGAATGAGGGCACAGGGCGAACCGGAGGCAGCATAAGTCATTCCATTGATTATTTTCTATTGATTATTGATGATTGCAAAGGATGGCAGTGACTTTTGGTGGTTAGTGCGAATCTTGTCGACCGCATCGGTTTTTTTTGCGGCTTTGCCCATAGTCGCTATGGGTCATACGTTCCACACGGATAATACCAGTTACCAACTGTAATTCTTTCCCACGTCAGGTTACCAACCAAGCGGTTCAGGTCGGCAAGGTCGATGTCATCATCTGAATCCATATCGCTGCAACTCCTCCAGTAGTCGCTTGTTATAGAGTCGTTCGGCAGAATCATCCACAGACCTGTGCTGCCCGTATCCATCTCGGCAATAGTAAGGTCACCGATAAGTATGTTAAGGTCGTCAAGATTAACTATACTATTTGCATCAAGGTCACCACCGCAACTCGTACAAGCGGCATATGTCTTGATAAGCCACACATCCCGGGCACCTGCTCCATAGGAAGCGGTTTCTCCAGCAATAATATATCCTCCATCGCTGGTCTGCTGGACAAAATTTCCTCTGTCGAAACCGTCTCCCCCGAAATTTTTGTCCCATACTTCATTACCGTCAGCATCTGTCTTGATGAGCCACACACTATATTCGCTCATATAGAGCTCTGCAACAATAATATATCCCCCATCGCTGGTCTGCTGGACAGAACGTCCATGGTCAAAAGAAGTGCTTCCACCGAAGGTTTTGTTCCATACTTCGTTGCCGTCAGCATCTGTCTTGATAAGCCACACATCACTTTCACCTGCTCCATAGGACCTGGTATCTCCAGCAATAATATATCCCCCATCGTTGGTCTGCTGTACAGAACGTCCCCAGTCCGTAGAAGCTCCCCCGAAGGTCTTTTTCCAGATGTCGTTGCCGTCAGCGTCTGTCTTGATAAGCCACACATCAAGACCGCCTGCTCCATAGGAAACGGTTTCTCCAGCAATAATATATCCTCCATCACTGGTCTGCTGGACAGAGCATCCTTTGTCATGAAGGTTTCCACCGAAGGTCTTGTCCCAGACATCATTGCCGTCAGAATCTGTCTTGATGAGCCATACATCCCTGGCACCTGCTCCATAGGACCCGGTTTCTCCAGCAATAATATATCCTCCATCGCTGGTCTGCTGGACAGAATATCCAGTTTCGCCACTGCTTCCACCGAAGGTTTTATCCCAGACATCGTTACCATCAGCATCTGTCTTGATGAGCCATACATCTCTGTTTCCTACTCCATAGGACTCGGTAGACCCAGTAATAATATATCCTCCATCGCTTGTCTGCTGGACAAAATTTCCATAGTCGTAATCGCTTCCCCCGAAGGTTTTGTCCCAGACATCGTTACCGTCAGCATCTGTCTTGATGAGCCATGCATCGGTAGAGCCTGCTCCATAGGACCAAGTATACCCAGCAATAATATATCCCCCATCACTGGTCTGCTGGACAGACCATCCACTGTCGGTCCCGCTTCCCCCGAAGGTCTTGTCCCATTCAAGGGGCGGCCCGCCAGCTGATGCTATTGCAGTGGTTAATAAGCATTCAAAAACAACCACCGCTAAAAGATTTGATTTTCTTTTCATTTTTTTCTCCTGTTTTTGAAGATAACAGTCAATCATTGGTAATACAGCGTCTATTTTGCTAAAAACACCGTTTTTACTCCCTATTCATCAGTAACAGCTCCGTTATCTGTTAATAGGATGCGTAAAAGCCGCTTCCTGTTCCCTTAATTTTTATTTTTTTTGAAAAAGCTGTTATTTTCACTGCGAATTCCCTGCATACCGGCCATAAGACGGCCAAAACTAAAAATAGAAGACTAAGAGGCTCTAAATCCAACTTTCCTATTATTGATTAGCCTCCTTGTTTGCCCGATAAAATCTCCGTTTAAAAAGCATTTTACAACAAAAGCAGTCTAAGTTCAAGTAAAAACCGCTCCCAAATTGGAATTTTCAGGATAAAATTGCATCCCAAAACCCAAAAAAGCGGCTGAATAAAAAAATAAATTTTTTTCAAAAAAACCAAAAAAAGTTTGACATACGATAAAAGGCATTTTACATTTTACAAAATGTAAAACGCATTTGGACAAGAAACAGTAAATTCAAAATGTAAGATAAGGGACAGAAGTTCAGGAGTTTTCAGCCAACGGCCAAAATTACTACTGCATTAACTTCAAAATGTTTTAGCGATGGAACCAAGAGTTAAGAGCCAAGACTTTCAAATACCCGCCAAGCTGTATCGCATCGGCGAATTAGTCCGCTATACCCCCTTCTCACGCCAAACTATTCATAACTATACGATAATGGGCCTGATTCGTGAGGCGCAATGGACCGAGGGCGGACACCGATTGTACGATGAATCGGTATTCGAGAGATTGTCCAGAATCATCGAACTCAAAAGAACAAAAACCCTTTCAGAAATAAGAAGGATTCTCAGCAGAGAAAAAATGTTAGTGAAATAATAAGGCAATATTCGAAGCCTGTAAATAATCAGCGAGGTAATAGAAACCTGGAACCGAGGGAAAAGCGAAAGGCTCAAGGATGAGAAACAGGAACTGCGTTTTTACAAGTCATCATTCCCGCTTTTCCAACATTAAGGCGCCCGGCCTCCATATATAGTCAAAAGGATTTGATATGAATATTCCGGCACTAATAACGGACAATATCGCCGAACTTCTCATTAAGATAATCGAGTTCACGCAGACCCGTCAGAAAATTCTCACTCGGAACATAAACAATATTCATACCAGCGGATTTGTTCCCAAAGACCTGGAAGTGGATGATTTTTCGGAGCTGCTGCACGATGCAATCAACGAGCACGCCCGAAACGGCCGCCTTCTGCTGCGAGATACGGAAAATATCAAATTCGGCGAGGCGGGCAGCTTCGAAGCCAAGCCGATTTTCGATACATACGCCAAAGAGCTTCTTGAAGAAAATTCGGATGAATATCTCGAACTGCAAATAAATAAGCTCCTGGAAAACACCCTTAATCAGAGGGTCGCAGCGGAACTTCTCAAACAAAAACAGGGAAAAGTTTCAATTTTTGAGTAAAAAACGGGCAAAGACTATAAAAACAAAAATGGGAAACGAAGCAGCCAAGCTACAACAAATGATGGAACAGTGCAGCCGCCGGGCAAAAGTTCTGGCGGTAACCAGCGGTAAAGGAGGGGTAGGCAAAACCAATATAGCGGCCAACCTTGCGATTTGTATGGCTTCATCGCGGAAAAAAGTGCTGCTTCTCGATGCGGACCTGTCGTTAGGCAACCTCGATGTCATTATGAACTTCAACAGTAAATATAATATTTCACATATTTTTGACGGCAAAAAAAGCATTAATGAAATTATTCATACCGGCCCGGAGGGGCTGGAAATAATCTGCGGCGCTTCGGGACTCGAGGAGATGGCAAACCTCAGTGAATTTCATCGCCATCGGCTGTTAAATGAACTTTCAAAACTGCAGGATGACCGTGATGCAATCTTAATTGACACGGCCGCAGGTATTTCCTGGCCGGTTGTCGGTTTCTGTCTCGCCGCCGATAATGTTCTTGTAGTAACAACACCGGAGGCAGCGGCAATGACCGATGCCTACGCAATGATTAAAGTACTGGTCGGAAAGAATTTTGCCGGTCACATAACTCTCGTTGTAAACAATGCCGATACTTTTAAAGAAGGCAAAAAGACCTATGAACAAATGGCAAATGTCGTCAGACGATTTTTGAACATTCCACTATATGACGGAGGGGTACTGCTCAGAGATGAGCGATTGGCCTCGGCCATTCGGATGCGAAAGCCCGTTGTTTTAGCATATCCAAAAGCTCAAATCACTTCGTTGCTGTTGGCTTTGGCGGCAAAACTAAATAAAGACTCAGTTGTTCGGGACGATACCGAAGGATTTTTTAAGAAAGTTGCTGACTGGTTTTTCTAAAGTTATCGGCTAAAAGGCCGATAAGTACTCTGGCAGGGGAGCGGTTCTCTCCCCAATGCACCAGAACTGTCAAAAAAGAAAGTAAATGGTGGTTTCAACAGGATTTAAATCTCGGCTCAAAAGGACTTATTAACACTATTAAGATTTCAGGGAAGAACACTGTGAAAACCAACCAGAAACTCAATGTCAAACAGATATGGGAGAATTTCCACAAAAACCACGATGAGCACTTCCGCAATCTGCTCCTGGAACACTATAGATACATTGTAAAGTATTCCGCCGAGCGCCTGCACAGCAAACTGCCGGACAAGGTTGAGCTAGACGACCTTATCAGTGCCGGCACCTTCGGACTGATGGACGCCATCGATGCTTTCGACCCCGACAGAGGAGTAAAGTTTGAGACATACTGTTCGCCTCGTATCAGAGGCTCGATTCTCGACGAACTGCGGAGTATGGACTGGGTCCCGCGATTAGTCCGTGCCCGCGCCCACCAGTTGACAAGGGCCAGACAGGCACTTGAGGCGCATCTCGGCCGACCACCAACTGAAACAGAAACCGCCAAGGAACTTCAAGTTGATATGGAGACCTTTAACAGGCTGCAGAATGATGCCAATGCGGTCGGCATAACATCGTTAAATACCAAATTCAGCGAAGGCGACGGGGAAAAAGACATTCGTGAAATAGACGTAATCAAAGATGCAAAAAGCGAGAACCCCTTAACAGAAGCCCAAAAGCGAGACCTCAAAAACCTGCTTACCAAGGGGCTGACGCGGGCCGAAAGGCTTATTATCGTCCTGTATTACTATGAAGAGATGACGATGAAAGAAATCGGCGTAACGCTCGATTTGTCCGAGTCGCGAGTTTCACAAATGCACTCATCAATTGTTGCACGCCTCAAAGCCCAGATGAACACCCGAAAAAAAGAGTTCGCAGTCTAAGATTACCAGTTCGCCGGTCTTTACCGGCTACCACGCAAATCCTCCAGACTCTGTGGTTTCGGTTTTTGGAAATAAACACATTTATTTCAATTCTTGATTTTTTCTCTCTTGCTCTATATACTACTGCTGTTTTTCAAGGAGCAGCATAATGAAATTTACGAAGATGCATGGTATTGGCAATGACTATATATACGTCAATTGCTTCAAAGAAACAATTGACGAGCCTGCAGCATTGTCTCAAATCGTAAGCGACCGGCATACAGGCATAGGCGGTGACGGGTTAATTCTTATATCCCCATCAGAAACTGCCGAAGTCCAAATGCGCATCTTTAATGCGGACGGCTCCGAAGCCGAAATGTGTGGAAATGGAATCCGATGCGTCGCCAAATATGCATACGAACATAAATTGGCCAAAGCCGGCGGCCCGCTCAATGTTCCCGGTCAGCCTCAGTGCCCTGCTTCTATGAATATAGAAACCGGCAACGGCATTTTAACCGTCGGAATGGTAATCGATGACAATAACAAAATAGAGCAAGTCTGTGTCAATATGGGCCAGCCCATACTAAACGCCAAAGACATTCCGGTAAACTTGCCTGTCAAAAAAGTGATTGAACAGCCGATGCAGTTTGAAAACAGGGCATTCGTAATGACCTGCGTGTCAATGGGTAATCCACATGCAGTTTTTTTTCGCGATAATATTTGGCTGATTGAGCTTGAGAAAATCGGGCCTGCAATTGAAAACCACAGCATTTTTCCCCAGCGTACAAACGTGCACTTTGTGCAGATTGAAAACAGAGAAGAATTTACAATACGGACATGGGAACGAGGCAGCGGTATTACTCTTGCCTGCGGCACCGGCGCTTCGGCCTGTTGTGTCGCAGGAGTAGTTACCAACAGAACCGAGCGTATGTGCATTGCGCATCTGCCGGGGGGCGATTTGTATTTGAACTGGTGCCGGGAAGATAATTGTGTTTATATGACCGGGCCGGCGGTCGAGGTCTTCGAAGGCACCTGGCCGAAATAATAACTACTTCGCCTTGACAAATCACCCTGCCGGACAAGATTAAAGTAAATTGCCCTGTTTGTATCTGGATTGAGTTGTAAATGCGCCTAAAATGTTGATAAATCACAACAACACAGGCCGGCAACGTTGCAAAAAATCACCCTCTCACGCCATTTAAATTTGTAAAATTTCATATTTTTAAACTAAATTAACAGCTATTTCAGGCCGAAAAAACAGATGTGTTGCTTTTTTGCAACATTCGTGTTTGACAATGTGAACGTAAAGGTTAATATAGGTATAATACCGAATTGACGCAAATTATCATCTTTTCAGCCCTGTTTGACAGGTTGAACTCGTAAAAAAACGACTTACGTAATATGACAGAAGAAAAAGATATTCTCGTTATAGACAACGACAAAATCATACTGGATTCGCTAATTGAGTTTTTGTCACTTGAAGGATTTCGAGCCAAAGGGGTCGGGACATTAAAAGAGGCATTGGCTGAGCTGCAGAGGCGAAATCATTGCCTTGTTATAACGGAAATTAATCTGCCTGACGGCGACGGTTTCGAGTTGTTGGACATAGTCAGGAAGAGCTATCCTCAAACGGTGGTGATTGTGATAACCGGTTACGGCACTATTGAAAGCGCAGTTAAAGCCATTAAACAGGGTGCTTATGACTACCTTACAAAACCGATTGTCGATGATGACCTGCGGTTAGCAGTGGAAAGAGCAATTAAACAGCAATCACTTATGAGCGAAAACGTGAACCTTCGTCTACAGCTCGAACGAAAATACAGTCTGGAAAACATAATCAGCCAAAATTACAAGATGGCGAAAATCTTTGACCTTGTCGACGCCGTTGCCGACACCAAGACCACAATATTAATGACCGGGCCTTCAGGCACAGGCAAAAGCATGCTGGCCAGAGCGATACACCATCGTTCCGGCCGACATGATAAACCATTTATCGAGGTAAGCTGCGGTGCACTGCCCGAAACGCTTCTTGAGAGCGAGTTATTCGGCCATGTTAAAGGTTCTTTTACCGGTGCCTTAAATGATAAAAAAGGCAAATTTCTCGTCTCAGACGAGGGTACAATTTTCCTCGATGAAATCGCCAACGCTTCGGCCGCTCTTCAGGTCAAGCTTCTGAGGGTCTTGCAGGACAGGCAGTTCGAGGCGGTCGGCAGTAATAAAACCGAAACCGTCGATACGCGTATTATACTCGCTTCAAACAAAAACCTGGAAAATGAAGTCAGGCATGGCAGGTTTCGCGAAGATTTATATTACCGGATAAACGTGGTAACCATAAACCTGCCGCCATTGTTCGAGCGGGTTGGGGATGTGCCCCTTTTGGCCAGGCGTTTTTTGA
The DNA here is from genome assembly GCA_964510545.1 of uncultured Pirellulales bacterium. Lineage (GTDB taxonomy): Bacteria > Planctomycetota > Phycisphaerae > Sedimentisphaerales > Anaerobacaceae > CAYXPG01. The sequence continues at coordinate 7,881 of CAZECQ010000093.1, forward strand.
AAATCTACTGCGCCCAGCACAACAAAGAAAAAATCGGCATTACCGATGAGGCACTGGAATATTTAGAGCGTTACTCCTGGCCCGGTAACATTCGCGAGCTGGAAAATGTAATCGAGCGTGCGGTTCTTTTAAGCAAAAATAAATTTATCGGCCCGGATGATTTACCCAACTCAATTAAACAGGACCAGAGCAAACAGCAAAATGCTTATAAACCAATGAGCCTGAAAGAAGCGCTGGCTGAACCGGAGAAAAATCTTCTCCGCCAGGCACTTGAATCACATCACTGGAACAGGCAGGAAACCGCAAAAGCACTTCAGATAAACCGCACAACTTTATTCAAAAAAATGAAGCAATACGGCCTCTATGCCGAAGCCGAACGTTTAGGCCTTACATAGTATTCTCCAGTTTAATTAATTTCGTATGGATTTGCTGACTATTTTAGTGATTGCTGTTGGGCTGTCTATGGACGCATTTGCGGTATCCGTGGCCAGTGGTGCGGTTTACAAAAAATTAGAAATACGGCACGCTATTTTGATGGCGGTATCATTCGGGGCGTTTCAGGCCATTATGCCAATTGCAGGATGGTTGGCAGGGCTTTGTTTTCGAAGATTCATACAGGATTTCGACCACTGGGTTGCATTTGCGCTGTTGGCCATAATCGGCTGTAAGATGATTTATGAGGCCTTTGCAATAAAGAAGACTGATAAAAAGCTGCAATCTATGAGCTTTTTGGTTCTGCTTACTTTGTCGGTAGCAACAAGTATCGACGCCCTGGCGGTGGGAATAACTCTTTCTCTGCTAAGCGGTGCCATTGCAGCGGCGGTAATCATTATAGGTCTGGTTGCATTTGGGTTTTCTTATGCGGGCGTTCATATCGGCAAAAAGTTTGGACATTTTTTTGAAAGCAAAATAGAAATAATCGGCGGGCTTGTACTGATTGGCATAGGGACAAAGATTCTTATCGAACACCTGATTTCTTCATAAGAGAGGGGAATGGGGCATCTACCGCCTGCTGTTGTCTTTCCAATAATCAATCTTCACAGTTAAATTAACCCGGATTTCCCAAATAAATCCGTACAAAAAAGTAAGACTTGAATTTAGAATAAAATTTTACTAAATTTGCAACAACTAGCAACATTATTTTGTCTTTAGCTAATTGAACGGCCTAAAAAATTTAATATTTAACATCCATTACTAAAAAAACATGGTGAAGAAAGGGTTTAAAATGAAACAAAAAGACAAGAAAAGAATTTTAAAAATCAATTTGTTTTTAATCCTATCATTCTGCATTTCTGTATTCGCCAAAACTCCGCAGAATGCTGTTTCCACCCGCTCTTACGAAAAAGAAACAAGGCAGCAGCGTGACGAACGTATGCAATGGTGGCGTGAGGCAAAATTTGGAATGTTCATTCACTGGGGAGTATATTCCGTCTTGGGAGGCAGTCATGATGGTAAGCAGGTCCTGCTTAAAGATAACTATGTTGGTCCATGGTTCATGCAACGCGGTAAAATTCCGGTAGCGGATTACAAAGAGTACGCAAAACAATT
>CAZECQ010000094.1:0-9419 GCA_964510545.1 uncultured Pirellulales bacterium
GTCATAGCAATCGACGCTCCCATTTCCGGAGTGAAGGGTGCATCGGCCGGAGCCAGTGTGTTAAACGTCTGAACCGTTGCAGCCATCAGGGAACCGTCTTCATCACTTAGGATTCGAGCGGCGTTTATGAGTCTCGCACAGGCCTGGCAAGGATGTATATCCGGATTAAGAGCAAGAGCGTTTGCTATAGAAACCTGAATGGTTTCTGCCGTAATTCCAAGCTCGCCTGCTGCCGCTTGAGTTTCAGCAGGACAGCCCTCTATTACCGGAAGTTGCAGCAGGGGTAGAGGTGCCGCTTCAGACGGCCTCTCTTCGCAGTCCACGCACCAGAGCCAGTCGATCCAACCGAAATCACATTCAGGACAGTCAACAGGACCAATTTCAATATCGGGGTCTACCTTTGTGGCTCCGTGATCTGTTGTAGAATAGGCATCTCCGTCAAAAACAAGATTAGCCAGGCCAGTAACGAAGAACGTAACACTGGCGTCCACAATCGCAGCGGCTGGATCTGCATCAGCTATTATGCTGCCGGTTCCGCCAAGCAGGTCACCTGCGGCAATCCTAATATGGGCGTAGTGTTCGCTCTCGAGCCCAGCGCCTGTGCCTGCCTTGGCCTCTACTACGCCGTCTATAGTAACATCGTCCTGAGCACAGATTTCAATCTCGGCGGTGTTTATGCTGTCATTACCATGTGCTCCAGCCAATACCAGGCCATCTGTATTGTTACTGACGCCATTTTCCAGCGGCTCACCTGTAATAGTCGTAGCACCTATAGTAACATCACGCTGGGCGTAAATACCGACAGTGGATGTGTTTTCATTGTAATTATTCCGGTGTGTCGGCATAATAAGAGCTATTATCTGGCCGCCGTCGTAGAAACCGCAGCCATTACCCTGAGTCAGGTACCCACCATTGGGAATAAGCTCAGTATATTCAAGCTCTGCACCGTGTACAATGACATCACGACCGGCGAAAATATCAACATTGGCGTTGTTGAAGGAGACGAGACTTTCACCTCGTTCGATTTTTTGACCACCACCTTGTGCAGCGGCCGTTATCTGGCCGCCTTCATGGCTCTCAAGAAGTATTGTGCCTGGGTTATCACTAACCCCAAACTTCGCATATCCACCGTTGACAATCACATCACGATCGACACAAATTTCAACATTGGAGGTATTGGTATGTTCGCTGCCTCCTTCTCCCTCGATCCAGGTGCGAGCTCCTATTTGGCCGCTTACTATCAGATCGCCACCAAATCCCTCACGGGTTGCAATTCGAACATCAGCGTTGTTTGTGGACCCATTGAAAGCCGCAGCCCTTATCTCCTCTCGGCTGTTGAGGAAGGGTCTGGGGTGGCCTGTGTCACTACCATTGTTTACAATCACGTCACCGGCGGCGAGAACCGTAATAACAGCCGAGTTCTCCTCACCATTGCTTGCCACGGCCTCTATTTGGCCGTTTGAGCCGCCGTTGCCGTTAACCTGAATAACCTCAAGCACACCATTTTCTTCTTCATGTTCGCTGTTTACGATAACGTCGCCAAAGGCCTTAATAATAACATCGGCAGTAGTTGTTTGCAAATAATCATCGTTCGTGGGAACTTGATCCCGGGTGTCAATGTTAGCTACGGACCTTACCAGGCCGTCCACAATAACGTCTCCGCAGGTCTGGATATCAATACCGGCAACGGCCTCTCCTGAATAAACATTATCCTCATACCGGCTGTCCGGGTGATCCCAGTTGATGAGCTCAGAATCGGCTATGATTTCGCCATCCGGGCCTACAGTAACACCAAGGCCTAAAATGTTGTCGATCGTAACATTGGCATACGAGCTGCCTTCGTATGTATCACCCGGGAAATTCTTTAGCTCGCAGCCGCCCTCATAGTTGTCATTGTTCCAGAGATCCGCTTCGGCCTTGACCAGGCCATCTACGATAACCACACCTGTAGCGGTAATATCAACATCGGCGTCGGCGAAACCTATAAATGTCTCTATATCCCTGCTGTCGTCTTCGTCAACGTCAGCGTCGGCTTCTATTTCGCCGCGTTCTTCTACGATAACATCAACGGCGTCAATCTCAACAAGAGAGGTCGCGCTGCTTGATGAACCGTCGGGCCCGCCAAAGTTGTCAACCTCAGTTGTTGCCATTATATTGCCACGTGCGCCTACAGTAACATTGCCGCTTGTGTCAATATCGACAGTTGCGGTGGCGTCGCCCGAGCGCTTATACGTCTCAGCATCGGCCACTATTTCGCCGCCGTGCTCCACAAGAACGTCACCGGTTGCGTCAATATCAACAGTGGCCTCGGCGTCACCTGAACCTTTCTCGGCGTCAGCATAGGCGGCTATTCCGCCACCATTGATAACCGTTACGTTCTCGGCACCAGTAATCGTTACATCGGCTGTAGCGTCACCTGAGCCACGGCTGGTGTCAGCGCTGGCCAGTATGCTGCCACCATTCTTCACAAGGACATCACTTTCCAGGAGCGTAATACCAACATCGGCGTCGGCGTCACCTGAACCACGATCAGCTTCCGCATCAGCTTTTATTTTGCCTCCATTAGTAACAGTTAGGTTAGCGGCAACAACTGCGACGGTAGCCGCGGCGGTGCCTGAGCCCTTCTCACTCTTAGCTTTGGCTTCAACGTCAGTGCCATTTTTCACAGTAACATCACCACCGGCTGTAATCTCGATGGTGGCATCAGAATCACCTGCACCATATTTGGTCACAGCAACGGCTTCAACGTCATCTGTAATCGTCACATCTGTTCCGGCGTCAATATCAATCGTGGCCGTAGCATCACCCGAATCTTCTTTGGGATCGAAGGCATGAGCTATTGCTTTAACATTATCATCGATAGTAACACTTCCACCGGCACTGATATTCATGCTGGCATCAGCGTCACCTGAACCATCTTCGGTCATAGCGAAGGCTTTTACCGTATCAGCTAAACCCTGAACGATACTGACATTTCCACCAGCGCTGATATCAACAGTTGCATCGGCGTCACCTGAGTCATATTTAGTCCTGGCATCGGCGGTGACTTCAGCATTTTCTACGGTAACATCACCATCGGCATCAATATCAACTGTGGCAGTGGCATCACCAGCTTCAGCAATAGCTTCTATATAAGCCTCACCATCTTCGCTGGCTACACGGACATTGCCGCTGGCGTCAATCACAACGCTGGCAGTATCATCAGTTCCGAGAGCAGCGTAAGCTCCTATTGAAGCTTCCCCGCAATCTGTGCCTGTAACCTCGACATTGGTAGCGGTAATATTAACACTTGCGTCATTGGTAATTATCTCCGGCTCATTCTCAGGCTTGGGTATATCATTCCAGGCATCAGCTATTATTGTTACTTCGCTGCAATCGCCCTCACATTCGGCTGTTACCAGAACATCACCACCGGCGTCAATATCAACACCGGCGTTGTTAGCAAAGTTATCCGCTGTTAAAATTATAGTGTTATCACAGCTTTCATCCATTTCATTATAAGCTTCAGTATTCACGGAAGCTGCGCCGCCGCGTAAGGCTGTTACCGCAGTATTACCTGTGGTGGTAATTTGAATATCGGCGTTGTTCGTAATGTTATCTGCGTGTACAAACAAATCAACCTCATCAACAAACCACCCAAATCCCAGCTCATTATAAGCCTTGGCTTGTACTTCAGCTTCGCTTTCATCGCACAACATTAACCCTACCCAGGCCCCGTCTGCTGTTACATCAACATTGGCAGCGGTAATATTGACATCGGCGTCGTTCTCAAGGCCTTCCATTGTTAAATCCAAGGCGAAATCCTCATAGTCAGGGCCACATAATCTCCACTCCCCAATCACCATCACATTCCCGGCCTCAGCGGATATTTCAGCATCACCATAAAACTGCTCCTCAACTACTTCATCTGGGATGACACTTCGGCCACCTTTTACCGTAACATCTTCAGTTGCATTAATCGTAACACCGGCGATGTTGATAAGGTTTTGTACGGTTAAAGCAAAGGCGTCGCCCTCATCAGCCAGAATCCTAATCACATTTTCGGCGACAGCCTCTACTGTAGCGTCGTCATCGCCGGCTTCACCTGCTATCTCAACATTGGTGGCGGTAATATCAATAGTAGCGGTGTTCGTAAGGCCTTCCACAGGGTCGGGGCTCTCACCATCATAGTGAATCTCAACATCATTTTTGGCCAAAGCTTTTATTGCAGCAGAGTCTTTTACCGCTGTTACTCTAACATCGCCACTGGCTTCAATGTCAACTGTGGCAGTGTTAGTTATGCCATCCCATGCTTTAGCGAATATCAGAGCCTCGTCCCGTTTGCCTGTGGCTTCTACTATAACATTGCCGTTATCCTCTTCGCCGTTGGCGGTCATTGTAATATTGGCTGTATTCTCTTCGCCATCGTGAGCATATGCTTTCACAAAAGCATCGTCACTCCCGGACCCATCGCCTTTTACAAGAATATTCTTACCTGTGATATCAACATTAGCTTCGTTTAAAACGCCATCTTCAGCCTCAGCTTTTACTACACCATCGCCTAATACGCTGACATCGCCATCGGCGTTAATAGTAATACTGGCAAAAGCATTGTCGCCATCACCGACAGCTTCAGCTATTATTTCGTTTTCTTCTACTGTAAAATCACCGCCGGTGATAATCGTAACATCGGCGACCGCGTCCGAGGCAGCCTCTGCGGATGCATATATTGGGCCGTCGAGGACAACATTTCCTTTTGCATCAATTCTTACGGTCTCAACATTATCGATTGCAGCCGACCAGATATCGCCGGCAGCAAGAATTACATGGTCCGCCTCTACATCACCATCACCGCAGTCAATGGGGCCCCAGCTGTTATCAACGATGTAATCGTAAGAGCCGGGCGTTTGTTCCGGCATCGAAACTTCAACTACAACAGGGCTGTTTTCGCTGATAAGCACGGTTTCTCCGGCAGCCATTATAATACAATCATCCGCTGCTAAGATACCTCTGTTACCAACCCTTCGGCCGATAAGATAGAGACGCTCGGCCGTGATGTTAGTAGCGCGGTTGACTACATCCCCTGCAACTGCGCCGCCGGTAAATTCATAGGGAGCGCCATTCAAAAAGTCATCATTATCAAGATTCAGGCTCGAAGCGACTAACTGCGGAACATTGATAACGGCTCCACCCCCGAAGACAATTCCGGCAGGATTAACAATGAAAACCCCACCATTAGCTGTCAATGTACCATAAATTTGGCTCAAATTACCGGTAACATCCTGGTTGAGAACATTTTGACCTTCATTAATTAGCTGAAACTCCGTCCATGCAGCTGAACCAATGTTAAAACCTTCATTCCATTTAATAATTGTTCCATTGGCAATATTTCTTATGTGCAACTCATTAATAGTACCATAGTCAAAATCACCAACACTACCTGTAACAACTTCCCATCCTTCGGGAAGCGCACCCGGAGGAGGTGGTGTGATGGCCCCTGCGATTGACGAGCCGAAAACCATCCAGCACATCAACCAGCAGGCCACAATCTGCCTTAAATAATACTTCTTTGATATTTTCCTTACTTTTTCCATAATTCTTCCCCTTATCTTTTATATAGAGACTTTCATTTCATAGCTCCATCTATACGCTATATCTATGTCCCGACTACGCTGCCGGAAAAAATTTTACCATCTCAACATCAATCCGATGTTGAATTTCCCCTGGCCTTTGTCGGTATTAGCGGTGCCTGTGAGCGGCCAGCCGTAATATACTCCGCCACTGAAGTTGTCGCCAAGCTCTACAAGTGCGCCGGCACCTATCGATGCAAGCATCTGGTCACCCTTTTCTGTGGCGACAGTGTTTCTAACCCTGGCCCGGCCATAATCGACGAATGCCACCGGAGCCAGCTTCCTGAGGAAGGGCTTCTCACCTTTTTGCTGCTCCATCTGCTTGACTTCAGGCGTCTGCTTTGACTCGTCATACTTAACCAGGTCAAATTCATACTGTGCAGATGCGAGCACGCCTCCATCTGCAACAATATCATATTCATCGTATCCTCTGACGGTGTACATTCCCCCGAAGCTGGTCATCTTTGCAGGGACCAGTCTTGCAGTGGGGTGTATATACCTGAAAGTACCGCTGATTCTCTCAACCTTATCAGGTTTGAGGAACTGGCTGTGAGAAGCTGAGGCCGTGTAAATACTAAAATCATCGTCGGCGTTTGTTCGTGCAGCTTTAAAATGTACTTCTTTGGAACCACCTACACTCTGAACTCTTTCAAAAATTAAAGAGCTCTGAGACATATCATCTCTTTTATGGATATCAAGACCAATGCCCCACAACTGGTACTCAACGTCACTTGCGAAAAATCCCGGGAACAACGCAGCCAACGAAGAAGTAACCTTGCTTCTTTCGTGGCTGAGAGAACTGGTTACATCAAGGAACCAGCCATTCGTCTGGAGGACATTGTAACGTAACTTACCACCGATAAACGAACCGTTGCCAAGGAAACCAATGCCGCCTTCCGACGTTATATCATACTCGCTGTAACCGCCATAAACATTTAAGCGAAGCCGAGGTCCCCAAATTGGAAAGTCGTAGCTACCATATAGTGAGTAATTTTCATCCCAATCCGACTCCCAAATCCAAGGTGCCTGGTAAATCGCCGTAAATGTATCATCGACGCCAAGCAGATTTGTGTTGATTAAGCCAAATCTGGGTGTCCAACGCCTGTCCTTTGTGCCGGAGTTGTCTGTCTGGATAAAGAAATGCCAGGGGTTTGCTTCGTAAATATCATATTCCACAGCAAGTGAATCTGGTTCAATGCCTTTGGTTACGGTTGCGGAGACATATCTGTCGGGATTAAGATTGAGCAGGTTGACAAAATCATCCAGTTCTTTTTGATTTGCTACCTGTCCGACTTCTAACGGTGACCACTCCCGAATTGCAGCGCTACTGAGAAAACCTTTTTCCATTTTCTTCTGGTCTGGGTCGTAGGCAGATATTGTAACTCCGGTAACGGGGGCCTCAAGAACTTCTACAGGCAGGATACCGTCCTTTAGCTCCACGCCGGCCCGTACCGCACCTGCAGGTACATAAACATATATACCCGCATAATCCTGCTCCTGATAAACGGAGAGAACGTATTGGGTAAAGCCCTGAATTGTTCTTGTAGAGACCTGACGAGTCTGACCGGGCTGTAAAATTACATCCCTCAACGCCCTAAAGTCATAGAGGTCGCCTTTATCCGCCTTATCGAGCGGCTTGTCGGAGGCATTGTACACCAGGGGCATATTCTTCAGCAACTCAGAAGTCGGAACCAAGACATTGCCGCTGATACTCAATTCTTTTACTGCCAGTTGTGGTGTCGTATCTTCGGGTAATTTCAACTTCTGAACCAAGAGTTCCTCTTTTCGCCCTGTAAGCTTGAGTTTGATTTTTGCGACTTTTTCCTGATATTCAGTTTCGATTTGCTTTTTCTGCTGAGCATAATTTTCGGCTTTAGTATCCAGTGCTGCCAGCCTGTCTTTCCTCTCCTTTTTTGCCTTGGCGATTTCAGCTTTGGTCTCTTTTTTGGCCTCGGCGTCCAGGGCAGCAAGTCTGGCTTTTTCCTCACGTTCGGCCTTGGCTTTTGCGGCAGCGGCACGCTTGGCTTTTGCAGCGGCCTCACGTTTAGCCTTAATCTTTTCGTTCTCCAGCTTTAGTTCGGTTTCTGTCTTGACAGCCTCGGACTCGGTGCTTTGTTGAGCCCCATTTGCGAGGCACACCATAAATCCCAGGTAGAAACAGACAAATGCCACGCACATCAACTTTTTCCAACTAACCATGATTAATCTCCTTAAATTGACCAATGAATACCGGTTATCATTTTAGATAAAAGCTCGAACGAGCCCTTAAACTCCCGACATGAACTCTGAAACAAACCACTTCATTTATCCTTAAATGATTTAGGTATCCAAAGGCCAGGCAAAACAAGCTATTCATAAAACGTATTTGCAAAATTAGCCCAAATTACCTATCGTAACACTATACCACTACTCCAACTGGCCTGTCAATACCTAAATTGCCCAAATTAACATTTTTTTACAGTTTAGTTTATTTGGTAAAATCCTTAGCAACGAGGATTCATAAAAGCTTCTGAACGGCACATAACAACTGATTCAAGGTTGAAAGCCCGTTTATTGCCTCCCTCATCTACAACAGAAACGAAAACCCAGAAAAGATGAGTTAAAACAAGATACCTTGAATTAATCGAGCATCTCATACGAGTACCCTTATATTAACCAGCTATAACAAAACACTTCTCATCATAGGCGGGAAAAGCTCATAATTAATACTAAGCTACCTTTAAAAGCCGGGAAATACCCGTAAAAATCGAAATTTCAGTTAGCAATATACAGAAAAAGGGTATGAATACAAAGAAAAAATTATTTTTTTTACAAATTTTTACGGTTTTCAGTACTGATAATTGCCTTAAAAAAATTGCCTCTTGAATGGGGTATTTTCAAAATCAGCTCTCTGCCGACTGCCAAGAGCTATGAAAAGCACTGTGATTTTGGGCCAAAACCACGGATTTTTTTGGGTGTAAATAATAGGTTGACTTTTGAGGCAAATTTTGCTTATAATTTCACCTTATCTCTATATCTAGTGCGGGATTTCTACCGTATATTTTGATGTTTTGAATATCTCAGTTTCTTTAGGAAAAAGTTGATGTCAGAGAGAGCTAAAGTTCGACCAAAAAAAGGTTTCACGCTTGAGGAGGCCAGAGACTATGAGAAACGAAGATTTCTGAAGCGGCCCAAGACCCGAAGGCTTAACAGAGTTGAAAAAAAATTCGCCCAGAAATTACATAATATGGTCGGTAGTGATTCCTGCATAGTAGATATTCCGTGCGGCAACGGCAGATTTTTTACTATCTTTTCGAAAGCCCGAAAGCTAATAATGATTGACTACTCTGCGGATATGCTTAGAGCTGCTAAAGAAAGATTTGAAATTGGTGAAAATGTTCAGATGCTTCAGGGGGATATTTCAAATTTGTCATTGGATAATGACATTGCGGATTTATGTTTTTGTATGAGGCTGTTTCATCATATGAAAACCGACGAAGTCAGATTAGATTCCCTGAAGGAGCTTTCAAGAATTTCAAAAAGATATGTTGCACTCAGTTTCTATAACAAGAACTGCCTGAGGTTTTTCCGGAGAAAAATGTTAAGAAAGAAAATTAGAGGATACTATATTACCTTCAATCATTTAGTTAACCTCGCAAAACAGGTGGGGCTTGAGCCAGTCGAGCGGTTTCCAAAGCTCAATTTCATCGAGCAACAATGCCTCGTGACCTTCAGAAAAGTACAGGATTTATAGTAAGAATATGTTCTCGCCCAATAAGCAAAAAATATTGAAAACAGCCTTGAGTTTCAAATTCAACGATTCGTGGAGAA
>CAZECQ010000095.1:0-9286 GCA_964510545.1 uncultured Pirellulales bacterium
CTTTAGGAATCATAGTTTCGGTAACGGCTTTATTAAAACCACAAATGAAGGCAACCGCACTTTTGGCAGTCGTCTTAAATATTATTTTGCTGATTGGCCAGTTGTACTTCAGCAGACCTTTTTTAATGGAATTTGAGTTCGTAATTTGAGAACACGTTTTATGAACCGAATCAGGAAAAACCGGCCCTCGACATTCAAGCGACTGCGAAGCAGGATTGTTTTACTTCTTGTGGTCGTATTGGCTTTGGGATACTACTTTGTCTTTTTTGCAGCCGGTGCAAATTTTCGCGAGGTGGTTACAGACAAAGTTTATCGCTCCGCACAGCCGAGACCTGCGCAGCTCAAAAAGTGGATTAGCCAATACCGAATCAGGACGGTGATAAATCTTCGCGGTGACGCCGGCCGGGCTACAGAGGATGAGCGGGCTGTAGCCAACGAGATGGGTGTAAAGATGATTACTATCGGCCTCAGTGCCGGCAAACTTGTGAAAAGACCTTTGCTTACTGAGTTGATAGAGGCGATAGAGACGGCACAAGTGCCTGTGCTGATTCATTGCCGTGCAGGCGTTGACCGCTCCGGCACAACCGGGGCATTAGCTGCAATGGCAATTGGCAAAGCAAACTACGAAACCGCAAAGTGGCAGGCTTATGTTTCGCCGGGGCCGTGGAAACGAAAAAGAAAAAATAATTACGTTCACATCAGTGATACCTTAAAATTCTATGAAAGGTACTGTCGGCAAAATGGACTCCAAACAAATGATTGGCAGCAGTTTAAGCAGTGGGCGATTGAAACTGGCCCAATGGATGTTAATACGAAATATAAACTCAGTTATTCCTATTTACCGCTGTTTGACAGGGATAAAAGGTTTTATCCAATCGCAGAACTGGCTCGACAGGCACCATTGCAATTTATCATCGAGTTAATCCTTGTGTCTCTGTCGGCTTTTGCAGTATATCGTAAGTTAGTAAAAAATTAATGCTGCAGTCAATACGAAAGTGCTATGAAGATATTGGACAAATATGTCGCAAAGAGTTTTATGACGGGCTATGCAATAGCTTTTTGCGTATTGGTAGGCCTGCGAATAATTATTGATTTGTTCGTGAATATTGATGAATTTACCGAACACGCCGACCTCGGTACATTTGCCGTCTTCAGAAACATATTGAGCTATTACGTTCTTCACACCACGCTTTATTTTCGCGATTTTGCAGGAATGATAACCGTAGTTGCGGCGTCCTTTTCATTCGGCAGGATGGTGCGCAACAGTGAACTGGTGGCGGTAATGGCCTCAGGAGTCAGTCTCAAGCGAGTTATTGCGCCGATAATAATACTGTCGCTGCTGCTGACAGGATTGCTGGTGATTGACCAGGAGCTGATAATACCTCCGCTCGCCGACAAACTGGTACGCAGCCAGGATGCTCTTCCCGGCCAGGAAACCTATAATGTATGGTTTATCGCCGATTCCAACGGTTCGTTGGTTTGCACCCAGAAGTTCGACGTAAAAACGTCCACAATGTATAAACCGACCATAATAATACGTAAAAAAATGCCGGATTCGGCAAGCTGGAAGGTGACCGGCCAGCTTAAAGCCGATACCGGAGTTTACAATATTAAAACCAAAAAGTGGGACCTGGCTAACGGACAATTTGTTTCGACAGGTTTTAATATGGGCCCCGAGGCCAAAGATTTTTATGCCAGTGACATCACTCCAAGAGACATCCCTGTCAGACGCAGGGCAGGTCACAAAACCCTGCTAAGCTGGCCGCAGTTGGCTGCTCTTGCGGCTCAGGGACCAAAAGTGAAAGACCTGGCACAGCTTTTCTCCCAAATGCATTTCCACATTACCGAGCCCATTATAAACCTAGTGATGCTGATGGTGTGTCTGCCGATACTGGTTTGCCGCGACCCAAAGTCGATGAAGTCGGCTGTAATGATTAGCTTTGCCGCGACGACGGCGTGTTTTATCACGACCTTTGTGTGCAAAATGCTTGCCACGGAAGTCGTTTTCTTTGACAAGGTAATACCGGAACTGTGGGCGTGGCTGCCCATTTTTATATTCCTGCCGGTAGCTTTTATCGAACTGGATTCGATGAAAACCTAAAGTCAGAAGCTATTGTTTGAAAAGAAACCTTTTTAAAACCTGATTTTCAGTGCCGTTCCAATGACATTTATATCCTGTCCCCAGTCACTGCCGGAGGGCTTGCTCGTTTGCCAAAGATAAAAAAGGCTGCCATCAATATTGTCCGCCAATTTTAGTTTCAGTCCTGCATAAACTCTGTTTATGTTGAGACCGTCCTCATCGCAATTAATAAACACTTCGTCAGCAAGGTAGGGTTTCAATTTTAAATCGGTAAGTTCGGCAGGGATGTTGACTGTGAACAGGTTTCTGTAGCGGTAAGTGTGTTTGGTGTCGTCGACGTCACGGTATTCGAGCCTTGCCCTGTTGCTTACAGGCATATCGAAGAGTTCGCCTCTTATAGTAAGATTAAGGTGCGGACGGTTTTCTGAATTCCAATTGTCTCTGGCGACTTTTGTAAAGGCCTTTCTGAAGTTGAATCCTAAATCTACGTTCTCGACAACATTTTTGTATACAACCCCCACGTCCGTATGCTGATAATAAAATTCACTTGCGTTATCGCCAAAACGCAGTTCCTCGTGAGCAGTGATGGTCCAGTTCTCGTCGATATCAACAGAGCCTCCGTTTATACTCCAGTATTGAAAATCTCCATCACGGAAGGAAACTGCGGGACATGTTTGTGCCGTAAGGGCTGCTATTATCAGAACTGCGAGACAATGGGCTTTGACTTTGGCTGACTTCTTCATTTTTCACCTTTCATAAATACAAATAGATTAATGTGAAACAATACCGGAAGATTTCAATTTTTCCGATTTTTCATAGCTTCGTTGATTTCCTTGTTTATTCTAACGCTGCACCAGGGCTTGCCGCACATCGAGCAGTAATCAGCCGTGGAGAGTTCTTCTTCGCCGATTTCCTTACAGGCCTCATCGTGCATTTTCTCGGCGGTCTCGGGGTCGAGAGATTCTTCCAGATGGGTTTTCCAGTCCAGGTTTGCCCGTGCGAAGCTCAGTTTTTTGTCTCTTTCGGCGGTGTCTTTTAAGCCGCGAGCGATATCGGCGGCGTGTGCGGCGATTTTCGATGCGATTGTGCCGCGGCGGACGTCATCGGCATTCGGCAGCCCCAAATGCTCTCTCGGCGTGACATAACATAAAAAAGATGCGCCGTAAAAGGCGGCGGCGGTTCCGCCAATCGCCGATGTTATATGGTCGTAGCCGGGCGCAATGTCAGTTACCAAAGGCCCAAGAACATAAAACGGAGCACCGTTACAGATTTGTTCCTGTATCTCCATATTGTGTTGTATCTGGTCGAACGGTACATGGCCGGGGCCCTCGACTATGACCTGACAGCCTTTGTCCTGTGCCCTTTTTGTCAGTTCGCCGATTGTTTTCAACTCTGCGATTTGGGCGTCATCCGTGGCGTCGGCTATACAGCCCGGACGAAGCCCGTCACCAAGAGAAAAGGCAATATCATATTCGGTCATCAGGTCGCATAAGTCGTCGAACATCTCGTACATAGGATTCTGCCTGTTGTGATATATCATCCATTTGGCCAATAGCGAGCCGCCCCGGCTTACGATGCCGCCGACTCTTCCTTCGAGCAGCGGCAGATGTTCTTTTAAGAGACCAGCGTGGATCGTAAAAAAGTCAACGCCCTGCTTGGCCTGCTTTTGCAGACAGTCGAGGATTATTTTGGTATCTATATCTTCGACATCCCTGCCTTCGATGACCTGATAGATTGGAACTGTTCCAAACGGAACCGGGCAGCGAGCCAGCAGTTCTTCGCGGATATGGTCGAGGTTTCCGCCGGTGCTCAAATCCATAATCGTATCGGCGCCTGCGTCAAGAGCGGCCTGCATCTTTTCAATCTCGGCTTCAACCGAAGAGCAAACGCTGCTTGCGCCGATATTTGCATTTACCTTGGTGCTGAGCACGCGGCCTATACCAATTGGCTTTAGGTTGGTTTTCAGGTGCACCTTATTCGCCGGTATCACCAACCGGCCGGCAGCAAGTTCACTGCGAAGCAGTTCGGTGTCGGCATGTTCAGCTTCAGCAACGAATTTGACCTCCTCGCTGATTGTGCCGGTTCGTGCAATTTCTAATTGTGTAGCCATTATCTTTTCCTATCATTCCTGTTCAGCCTTGTGTGTTCTCAGCTATAAAAAGATAAAAAAATCGCTTCGTAGGAAGCGATTCAAACTCTTATAACCGGATTTTATCAACCACTTTCCTACGCAGGCATATCCGCCGGTTTCGGCGATTGTCCTGTTCAGGTTCAAAGGGTTTTTTCTCAGGCCCATTCATCCTCGGGCCACCCCTAGCGAACTGCTGGTATTATAGTTTAGTATCGCCGACTGTCAAACAAATAATCCCTGACCTTATCAGCACCTGTTTGTTTTATCTTGACAGAGGATTGTGGGCGAAGTAGATTTTCCTTATGGCTGGCACCAGGCAAGTTTCGGCAGTAAACGACCGTAAGAACACATTTAGGTATCGAACCGCAGCAATTTTGCTTTTAATTTTAGTGTTAGCGGCGTTTTTACGCCTGGTTAATTTGGGGCAATCCCCGCCGGGTCTGAACCAGGATGAGGCCGCAAATGCCTGGAACGCAAATTGTCTGCTTAAGACCGGCAAAGACCAGGTAGGAGCTTCCTGGCCGATTTTTTATATGCGTGGCCTGGGCGGGCACCGCAGCACATTACATATTTACCTGCTATCACTGTTTCAGACCGTTGGAGGATTGAACATAATTACCGCACGGGCTCCGGCAGCGAGTGGTGGTGTGCTTACCGTTCTGTTGATATATTTCATAGGCAGGCGATTGTTCGGCCGGACAACAGGCCTGGTGGCGGCGGCTCTTTTAGCCTTGAACCCCTGGCATATTCAACAAAGCCGCTGGGGTCACGGGGCAAATTTGTGTCCTTTGTATATCACAGTTTCTTTGGCGATGATGCTCTGGGCCAATTTGCCGTTGAGTGACGAGGCGTTCCCCAAACGCAAAGAAAGGCGTTTGGGGGCCCCTGATAAGGCCCGCAGCCCGAGACCTGTATTAGCTGCACTTGCCGGTGCGGCAGCCGGGCTTTGCTGCTACAGCTATCCGGCAATGCGGCTGTTTGTACCCGTTTTTCTCTTAGCTGTAATTATGATGACGCTGCCGGCGTGGTGGAACCAACTCAAAACCCGCAGAGGTGCTTTGGCTATCGGCGCTTTTGCATTTGGTTTTGCAGTTACATTTATTCCATTGGTCCTGGAGCATATTTTTCACTTTGAAGGTGTCGCTCGCAATCGCCAGGCCTTGTTTCTCTGGGACGCAACGGACCCGTCGTATGTGGTGCTGTACAGAATAGCCGCTCGTTACATTCAGCACTTCGGGCCTGATTTTCTGTTTATCAACGGCGACCATTATCCGATTCAGTCCCCGCCCGATATCGGGCAGTTTCACTGGTATATGCTGCCGTTGATGCTTATCGGGTTGTTCGTTCTTGTTCGTCGTTTCAAGTGCTCATTGGCCGCCCGTGTACTGCTGGCTTTTTTAATCGTTTATCCTGTTGGTGATAGCTTTTTCCGGCATATTAGTCTTCATTCTTTGCGCAGTCTGCCGGGGTTGTGCAGTCTTGTTTTGCTGGCCGCTCTCGGAGCGGTAGCTGCCGGCAGATGGCTATGGAAGAAAAACCACCGCCTGACCTTTATCACTATCGCCGTTTTTACTGTTGCAGTCGTTGGCTTAAATGCTCGTTACCTGCACCGGTTTTACGGTGAATTTAACCGGCGACCGACAATCTATCACAGCTTCCACGTTGACTTGATAGAGGCCTGCCGGTGGCTGCGAGGGCGTCTTGATGATGTTGATGCTGTTTTCTGCACGACCAATGGTATGAATCAGCCGTATATAATTACCCTTGTGGCCCTGGAGTATGAGCCGCAGCGGTGGTTTCGCGAGGAGCGCAATTTCATCACACCCGCCAACTATGATTTATACACACGTTACGGGAAAATGCACTTTATGTACGGCGACTCCTTCATGCCGGCATTTACAGAATTACAAAAAAGCACCGAGGACAAAAACGTCATTTTTATCGTTCGACCGGGCGAACTCGGCCTTAAAAACCCAGTTCATCGAATATATCGACCCGATGGTCAGGAGGTGCTGTGGATATGCCAGCTGTAAAATGCCCCATAGCAGAAGGTGCCAATCCTAAAGCAAAAGAATCTCAGATGTTCAGCTTAGTATTTTAAGCTTCGAAGTAATGGCTGGTGCGGACAGTCGCTGCTTAATATTTCACAGCCTTTTTCGGTTACAAGAACGTCATCTTCTATTCTCACGCCGAGTTTGCCGGGTATATATACACCCGGCTCAATAGTGATAATCTCTCCGGCTTTTAGTTTCCCCTTACCTTTAGCAGCAACGGTGGGCCCTTCGTGTACTTCCAGACCCAGCCCATGTCCTGTGCCGTGGCCGTAAACCGGCAAATCACATTTGGCGATTACCTGCCGGGCGGCGGAATCGACCTTTGTAATCTCGGCCCCTGCCCGTACCATTTTTATCGCAGCGGCCTGTGCCTGCTCAACCGCATCATAAACCTTTTTATAAAAGGCGCTTAGCCTGCCTATAACAAGACACCGGGTCAAATCGCTGCAGTAGTTTTTGTATCTGGCCCCGAAATCAATAAGGACTGTGTCGTTTTTTTTCAGTTTTCTGCCGCCGGGCTGATGATGTGGGCGAGAGGCGTTTGGGCCGAAGGCAACGATTGTCTCGAAGCTGATTATGGCGCCGAGTCTGCGAATTTGAAGGTCAAGACGGCCGGCCAATTCGTTCTCGGTTATTGGCGGCTTTATAATCGGCAGAGTCTCTTTGAGGGCTTTTGCCGCTATCTGTGCCGCCTTTTTAACCGCTGCTATTTCACTTTCATCTTTGCTGCTGCGGACTGCTTCGATGATATTGTCAATTGCTTTGACAGGGGTCTTAAGATTCTTTTTCAGTTGGCCGAAAACAGCAAGCGAAGCGGATTTTTCAACCGCTATTGTATGGGCCGATTTTAACCTTTTAATCAGTTTAGCTACAGCTTGGGCTATTGGGGCGCTCCGCTCGATTATCCTGCACGATGGGCATTCTTTTTGTGCCTGCTCGGTGTATCTGCTGTCGGTTACAAGATAAACCCGGCGAGGGGTGATTATCGCCCAACTGTCAGCGCCCGAAAAGCCCGTTGTGAAAGTTACATTGGCCGGCTTTGTTACTATCAGACAATCTATCTTTTTTTTCTTCAGTCGGAGTCCAATATCATTGATTCGTTTTTTTATAATTTTATCATTCATTTTTATCGTCCTTGCCTTCGATGTTTTTTTATCGGCTGCGAAACAGGATATACATCAAAGTTTATTTTATGTTCCTTCGTAATATTACGTCCGTAAGGGCGTGGTTTTTTATTTTATGAGCCTATTCGTAAAAGATTAAACGAAGGGCAAACTATAATTATACCGCCTAAAAGCAGTTGCCTCAATCGTCAATATTTTTCATTTCTCCCTTTATCAATCGTTCGAGTTGGCCTAAAATCTTGTCATTTACTTTAACCTCCATACGTCAGATATACTTCTTTAGGAGCAGGCAGCATTCTTAGGCGTTTATTGTTGAAAGGGCCGGCAAAATGAGAAGATTTTTTCGGTGGTATTTTGGAACGTCTCTTATACTGCGGATTATTGTTTGCTTTATAGCCGGCTCGGTTATCGGCGGCTTTCTTTGGCGTATCTCAAATACGACGGATTTTGCGATAACAAAGGTGTTAATGACCTACGTTTCGCCCTTCGGCACAGTGTTTGTGCATATGCTCAAGATGATTGTCGTACCTATTATTTTCTTTTCGCTGGTGGTCGGCGCTGCGA
Source organism: uncultured Pirellulales bacterium (assembly GCA_964510545.1). Lineage (GTDB taxonomy): Bacteria > Planctomycetota > Phycisphaerae > Sedimentisphaerales > Anaerobacaceae > CAYXPG01. Next base: position 7,954 of record CAZECQ010000095.1, read on the forward strand.
GTCTGCCTATAAGAAAATTCGGGCGAATAGGCCTGAAAACCATTCTATGGTACCTTGGCTGTTCGGTTCTTGCGGCGGTGGTTGGAACCTGCCTTGCGCTTTTAATCAATCCCGGTTCGGGGGCCGCTCTTGGGAACTGGCAGGATATGGCGGCAATGCTCAGCAGCGAGGCACAGGATGTCGCTGCAAAAGCCGAAGCCGAAGGGACTCTGTCCAAATTACTGCTCAATATGTTCAGAAACCCGTTTGAGTCTCTGGCAACGAGTAATTTTCTTCCTATCATTGTTTTTTCTGTGATGTTCGGACTGGCTATACGGGGCCTGATTGAAACCGGCGGCGAGGGAAGAGTCGCCGGTCGTCTTGAAATGCTGGAAGAGCTCTTAAAAGCCTGCCGCGATGTGATGTTCAAATTGGTGGATTGGATTCTCGAGTATTCTCCGATTGGTGTTTTGGCGCTTACGGTCATAAATTTCGGTGTGTACGGCCCTTCCATTGTCGGGCCTTACGTCAGTGTAACGATAGGTGTTGTGTTCGGAATAATGGCAATGGTCTTTATTGTCTATCCTGTTCTGCTGCTGGCGGTTACCGGCCGAAATCCGCTCCTTGTCCTCAAAAAGATTAAAGAAGCTATGATTATGGCTTTTATTACCCGCAGTTCCGCGGCGACGCTGCCGGTCTCTATAAAGACAGCCGAGGAAGAACTGAAAGTCCGCAGCGAACTTGCAAGTTTTTCGCTGCCGCTGGGAGCGACAATCAATATGGACGGGGTGTGCGTACATCTGCCTATGTTTGCGGTGCTGGCGGCGAATATGTTCGGCATACATCTTAGCTTGGCCGGCCTCGTGGTCCTGGTAATAACGACCGTGCTGGCATCGATTGGTGCAGGCGGCGTGCCCGGCGGAAGCCTGATGCTGCTGTTTATTATTCTGGAAACAATGGGACTTACCGGCCAGCAGGTGGCTGTAATCGTGGCCCTTGCGCTCGGAATCAATCCAATTCTTGATATGTTTGAGACAATGAATAACATAACGGGCGACCTCGTATGCACGTATGCGGTGGCGCACAATGAAGGACTTGTGGACGATTGAGGGTTCAATAAAAATATTCAATATTGCTTGAGTGTAGTAACACATAATGCGGCATAAAAACTGCGAAAGGAGACTTAAAATGAGAAGCACTTTGATAATCCTGTCTTTTCTGGTCATCTGGGCGGCGTCGGGGGGCTGCGAATCTGCTGGGTCTGATTTTAATTCATCGGGCCAAAAGCCGGTCAGTGCGAGGTTGTCTGAACTTGGGATAGTTCTGCCGGAGGTAGCCAGGCCGGTGGCTGCAT
>CAZECQ010000096.1:0-9024 GCA_964510545.1 uncultured Pirellulales bacterium
AACAATACCTGCGCAAATGGTACGAAAAATGCGAAGAAATCAATTATTAACAACGGGTTAACACAGAAAACACAGATTTTTTGAACCACGAAGTTTGCAAGGATATAGTCCTTTTGATTAATCAAAAGGACTATATCCTTGCAAACTTCGTGGTTCAAAAAATCTGTGTTTTCTGTGTTAACCCGTTGTTAATAATTGATTTCTTCGCATTTTTCGTACCATTTGCGCAGGTATTGTTTTCATAGTTGGAAATTTTCCAAAATTTTTTTATCTCTTTCCACACAACAACTTACAATTTTTGACGGCCCTAAAATCTCCCGAATTTTCGCACCAAACGCGCAGGTTCGTCTAATTATGGGGGGCATGTTTTTTATCCCCCCCTTTAAAAAAGTGAACACTTAATTAGGAGTTATTATGACCGAACTACAAACTACGAACCACAATCTACTAACTACAATTCCCAATAAAAAACAAGCTCTGGCCTTGCCGGAGCTTTCCGCTTCGTTTAGCCCACGGCTCCGCCGTGATTCCTACCTTCCAAAATCCAAGCCCTTCACTTATACCAGCGCACAAAAATACTCTTTTATGCAAAACAAACCCAATTTCCCTCGTTTCTGCGCCAAAAACGCCGATTCCGAAGAAAAACAAAGCCAATTCAAACCCAATCTCAAACCACCCCCTGCCAATACCCGTTTTATGTTGACTATCGAGGATTTTCAGATAAACTTCAGTTGGATTACTTAATCAGGCGGATTTTAATATGGCCCAAAAACAACATAATTCCATTGAAATCGAAAAATGGCTCAAATTAATCAGGGCCGACGCCGTCGGCCCAACCACTTTTGGAAAGCTTCTCAAGCACTTCAGCTCAGTGGACAACGCTTTAGGTGCCTCCGTAAGTGAGCTGGCAAAAGTAGATGGCATAGGTTTTAAGACCGCTGAGCAAATCGCTGCAACGCGGGACAAGTTCGATACAGCAGCCGAATTGGAAACGGCAGAGAAACTCGGAGTCTGGATAATAAATCTTACCGACGAGCGCTATCCTGCATTATTGAAGCGGATTTATGACCCCCCACCTGTTCTTTATATTAAGGGCAGTTTAAGCAGTGCTGATAATTTGAGTATTGCAATAGTCGGTTCGCGCAGGTGCAGTCTGTATGGGCAGGAACAGGCATCCCGATTTGCTCATCTGTTAAGTTCGGCCGGCTTTACTATTTGTTCAGGAATGGCACGCGGCATAGATACATTCGCACATCAGGGTGCACTGGCCGGCGGCGGACGAACGATAGCAGTTCATGGCTGCGGATTGGCAAATGTCTTTCCGCCGGAAAATAAAAAACTGTTTGAACTTATAGCCGAATCCGGGGCCTGCATCAGTGAATTGCCGCTTCGGTATGAGCCGTTATCTGAGAATTTTCCACCGCGAAACAGAATAATAGCGGGTCTATCACTTGGGACAATTGTTATCGAGGCAGGATTAAAATCAGGTGCTTTAATTACCGCTGAAGCTGCATTGGAAAATGGTATAGATGTTATGGCCGTGCCGGGCAAGATTGATTCGCCATTGAGCAGGGGTTCGAACCGGCTGCTCAAGCAGGGAGCGAAACTCATCGAATCCGTGGAGGACGTAGCTGAAGCCCTCGGTTATATCGGCCGGCAGTTGCAAAGCCATATAAGTGTGGCGACAAAAAAGACATCTGAAAAAATAGAAGAGTCTTTATTCGATGTGGGTCAGTTTAACCTTAACGACTCTGAAAGAATGATTTATGATTATCTAAACAAAGAGCCGCTGCACCTGGAGCAGATAATTGCAGGGACGGATTTATTGCCGGGCAATACAAATGCCTCCCTGATATCGCTGCAGCTTAAGGGCTTGATAAAACAATTGCCGGGCAGTTTATTTGTGCGAAATTAGGCTTTTTCCCCGGACCATTGTCGGCCAGGTGTGGATATATTGCGGTTTTCAAGCAGGAATGAAGTTTTCACGATAGAGAGTCATTCAGAATCGAATTTTATCTCTACGGAAGTGAAGCCAAACTGCTGGAAGCGATTGGTTTTAATCTTGATATCACAGGGATTGCAGAGCCCGAAGACGTCGCAGGGACGAAAGTTCTCCTCGATGGTAAAGTTTTCATCGAGTATGTTTCCTACTGGTTCTCTTCCGTTATAAAGGTCGCTGTGACAACGGTAAACAGAACCCGAGGGGCCAATGATTAATTCGGTTGTTTTACATTCGACTTTCGGCCCTATTTTGCCTGTGACGGCCTCAGGATACTTATATGTTCCGTAGAGTTTACCTTCGTGATGGCCGAGAAATTCCTTGGTTCGAAAGTCGATTCCGGCGGCAATACAGTCCTGCTTTGCGCGCTCAATCTCCTCAATTTGCGAGGGGTGTTCTACTGCCCAGATGCCGACCGAATAACCTTTATCCAACAACAACAACACCTTTGCCTTGATATCATCAAGTTTCATAACCATAGGATGATATGAGACGCGAATTGAGGCATACGGTGCTTCGCGGCGAACCTTCTCGGGTGGAACGCTGGCCATAAAGTGCTCGACATCGAACTGCAGATTGGTCAGGATGTCGATATTCAGGTCGCTGCGCAGGCCATTAATGATTTCATAAAAACCTTTGTGCAGACTCGGCTCACCGCCCTGGAGAGTTATCGGCAGATCCGGGGTCGAGATTATCCGGTTGAGACCTTGCCGCCACTGCTGGGCAGTCATTCGCTTTTCGTCGCTGCGAAGATTGTCGAATCTATTGATGCAGAAGGAACAGTTGAGATTGCAGCCTAATGTCAGAAAGACCGCTATATAGCCATAACTTTGCGGCAACTCAATTGCCGGCAGGTCTGTTCCTTCTGGCGTTGTCATATTTGATTCCTTAGTAATACGCCGTTTTGCGTTGGTCATCTGCACTAATCCTTCGTTGCATATTTTATATTATCCAGCTTTATTTTGCAAGAGTTAAAGGGCATATCACATTTTCAGAACATAAAAAACATCCAGTCCTACGTTTATACAATTTTTTTTTATACTATAACCAAATTCTGTGATAATATCATTATGATAACTAATTGCTCCCTCAAACAAAACCGGATTGTTGGTTCCTGTGTATGGCAGGGAAAAAGAAAGTGAAATATTCCAATACCAGCATCGTGACAGAGCAGATGAAACCGACGTTTTGTCCGGAGCGGTGGTGGCAAATACAGCTTGCAGCTGCGATAATTATCGCCACCGGCATTGCTGTATTTTTGAACAGCTTTGACGGTGTGTTTCTTTATGACGATACCAAATCCATTGTTAAAAATCCTCACATTCGTAAGCTTTGGCCACTCTCGGAAGCAATGTCTCTACCCCTGGCAAACAGTGGAGCCACTGTGTCCGGCAGGCCGATACTTAGTTTATCTTTTGCCATCAACTATGCTTTGTTTGGAAAAGAGCCGTGGGGCTATCACTTAGTGAACCTGGTTATACATATCTGTGCAGGCCTGCTGCTGTTTGGCATTGTTCGGCGAACCTTGTCTCTGAAACAATTTCAACAACGTTATGGGCAGCAAGCAATATGGCCGGCGGTGGCTGTCGCACTGCTCTGGCTGGTTCACCCTATCCAGAGTGAAAGTGTAACCTATATAGTGCAGCGGGCTGAATCGATGATGGGGATGTTTTTTTTATTGACACTCTATTGCGCTGTTCGAGGGTTTCAAAGCAACAGGTGCCTGTTATGGTACTCGGTTTCAGTTCTGTCCTGTGCGTTGGGAATGGGCACAAAGGAGGTTATGGTTGCGGCACCGATGATTATATTGTTATACGATTATGTTTTTATCTGCGGCTTTTTTAAGGTAGCGCTGCAGCGCCGCTGGGGCTTGTACGTCACTCTGGCGGCGACCTGGATTATTCCTGTTATGCAGATACTGTTGACGAGAGAAATGATAAGCGTGGACTTACAGATAATAAACCCTCTCAAGTACGCTCTGACCCAGCCCGGCGTTATTTTGTACTATCTGAAATTGTCTATCTGGCCAAGCTCTTTGGTGATGGACTACAACTGGCCAACGGCAGATAGCATCACCGACATTTTTCCTGCGGGTTTTGTGATACTCTCGATGCTGGTTCTGACCGGATGGGGACTTATTCGCAGGCGGTGGTTTGGTTTTGTTGGCGCGTGGTTCTTTTTCATACTAGCACCATCGTCGAGCTTTGTTCCTACTTTACAGAACGCCTTTGCACATCGAATGTACCTTTCGCTGGCGTCTGTGATTACGTTGATTGTGTTGGGTGGTGAGTATATTTTGTCCAAAACCGCAGCGGCCCGATTGGGCAAACGTATCCGGCAGGTGGCCGCAGCAGGAGCGGTTCTGTCGATTGCGGTGACATTTAGTTATCTTTGCTATGAGCGAAACAAGGATTACCACAGTGGGTTTGTTTTTTGGGCCGACAATGTAAAAAAAATGCCTGAAAGTGAAGTTGCCCATATTATGTTCGGTGGTGAGTTAATGAAACAAGGCAATCTTGAGGCAGCCAAGGCCCAGTATGAGTATGTACTTCGCCTCAATCCTTACAACGCCGATGCCCACAGTAATCTTGGTGCCATATTTATGAAAGAAGGCGACCTTGGCCGATCCAAGGCCAAGCTTGAAGAAGCACTTCGCATTTCTCCAAACCATGCTGATGCCCACTACAATTTCGGAAACCTGTTAATGCAACAAGGGGACCTGGCCGAGGCCAAAAACCACTATGAGGATGCACTTGATATCAACCCCAACCATTCTGATGTCCACAACAACCTCGGCACTATCTTAATGCGAGAAGGCAATCTATCCGGAGCTAAGATCCAATATGAATATGCACTTCGCATCAAGCCGAACTATGCCGAGGCCCACTACAACCTCGGCAACATCTTAATGCAGGAAGGCAAACCGGCCGAAGCCAGGGCCAGGTATGAGCAAGTACTTGTTATTAATCCTGCTTATGCCGACGCTCACAACAACCTCGGCGTGATATTCCTGAGACAGGGAGAAATACAACAGGCCAAGGCAAAATTTGATGATACGCTTCGAATTGAGCCTAAACACTACGACGCGCACCATAATCTTGGAGACGTATTCGCATCACAACAGAACTTTATGAAAGCAAAGTTTTATTACGAAAGGGCATTTGAGATAAACTCATATAATCTGATGGTGATGAACAAGCTTGCGTGGCTTCTGGCGACATGTCCGGACAATAGTGTTCGTGACGGCGTCCGAGCGATAGAACTGGCTCAGAAAGCATGTAATTTAACAAACTACAAAGAGCCAGGACTGCTTAATACACTTGCAGCAGCTTATGCAGAGGCAGGCAGATTTGCAGAGGCAGTACAAACTTCGAGCCAAGTGCTGGATTTGGCAAAACTTCAGAATAATGACCCCACCTATATAGAGCAAATCCAACTGCATCTTGAACAATACAAGCAAGGCAGGCCATTCCATCAGAGGCCGTGAGTCAAAGTTGAACGTCCCATAATCAACAGGTCAAGCTTATAATTTGGGAGCTATTTATTGACGTGATACCGCCGCTGAATGAGGTTTTTGGAGAGGGTATGGTTAAATGCAGAATATACCGTCCGATATTGTTAAACCATACTCAATATAATATGAGAATATCATTCGCCGGGAGCAAAATGCTTCTATCAGGTGCATTTGTCGAAGTTTTGTTTGACATTATGACTGAATTTTGGGATAATATAGTATGAGTTTGGTTGTGGTATTGGGAGTTAAGCTGTGTTCTGCACTACGGTAAAAAAGGTTTTAGGTTTAATTGCTATTTGGGACTGTCCTGTTGATGTTTGATACGAATTTCGATAAGCAGAAATTGATGTACCATCCCAAGGAACTGGGGTATTGGCTCAGCCACGGGGTCACAAAGGGACCTATTTATACTGAGATGGAACTCTGCAGCAAGTGCAACTGCCGCTGTATCTTCTGTGGAGTGGACTATTTAGTCAACAAGAGTGATGATATGATTGATATAGCTTTAGCCAAGAAAATTATCGGTGACCTGCATAGTCTTGGCAACAAATCGATTATGTTCAGCGGGCATGGTGAGCCGCTTCTACATCCAGAGTCGGAGGAAATTATCAGCTTTGCAACAGAACTGATGAGCACATCGGTGACAACTAACGGTTTGATGTTGACAGACAAGAATATCGGCCTAATTGACGGTCTGGAATGGATTCGATTTTCAGTTAATGGATGCGACCCGGACAACTACGCACATATTCACGGCAGCAGGCAGGAGATGTTCGAGCGTGTCATAGCAAATATAACAGGTGTGGTAAAGCGAAAGCGCAAGTTGGGTCTGAAGCTGACCATTGGCTCACAACTGGTTCTTCTTGAAGATAACGCCAGCGGCGTTATTGAACTTGCCCGTCGCCTTAAAGAGACAGGAGTGGACTACTTCAGTATTAAGCCATATTCTAAGCATCCATTGAGTGAAAACAAAATGAGTATCGATTACAGTCGTTTTACAGAACTGGAAAAGGAATGTAACACCCTTGATGATAGCTCATTCAAGATAATTTTTCGGGCAGGCTCAATGAAAAAGGTCGGAGGCAAAAAGCAATACCGCAAATGCTATGGAACGAATTTTCTTTGTTTTGTTTGTGCCAACGGAGATATTTATGAATGCAATGTTTTTGTAGGCGACCCGAGATTTTTGCTTGGTAACACAAATAATGAAAGTTTGAAAGATATATGGAGAGGTAGGCGGAGAAAATCGGTTCTGGCATTGATAGAAAATGAATTAGATATTGATTTGTGCCGGGATATTTGCCGGATGGATGAATGTAATAAATACCTTTGGCGTTTGAAACATCCCCGGCCCCATGATAATTTTATTTAATTAAAAGCAATCGCAAATTGGCTAAGAAGAAACATAAAATACTTATAATAAAGCTCGGCTATTCCGAAACTCTCATTCCGGAAATCGGGCAAACGTGCAGTCTTGGGGACGTTCTGAGGACGACAGTTGTTCTTCATCTTTTCAAAGACGACCATGTTACGTGGCTGACAGATAAGGCGGCACTTCCACTTCTCGAAGGCAATCCCTATATCGACCGCCTACTTACTTTTGATTTATTAAGCACACTCCAGCTTGAGAGTGAACGGTTCGACAAGGTAATCAATCTGGAAAAAGTTCCCGGCATTTGTGCTCTGGTAAATAAAATTAATGCGTGGAGCCACTATGGTTTTCGGTTCGATGAGGAAAAGGGTGCGGCGGAAGCATACGAACGTGCTCACGAAGTGCTGAATATTGCCAATCGCGAAGACCTGAAAAAACTCAACGACAAACCCTGGGCTGAAATGTTGTACAGCATACTGGGAGCCAAGTGGGATGGTCAGAGTTATATGCTTGGATATAAAGCAGTCGGCAAAATGAAATATGACTTAGGTTTCAATGTCCACGTGGGCAAACTGCTACCAGTAAAAGCCTGGCCGATGGAATACTGGTCCGAATTAGAGAAACTCATCGATGGGAAATATACTGTCACATATCAGCAGCACCTTAATGACCTCAAAGGATATATGGAGTGGATTAATTCCTGTCGGATGTTAATTACGAACGATTCATTAGCAATTTACCTGGGTATTGCTTTGGGCAAAAAGGTGCTGGGTCTGTTCGGGCCGACGCCGGTGACCGAGCAATCGCCGCACAAGAATCTGCGGATGCTGCAACCTAATATTGAACTGGATTGCATACCCTGCTTCAAGGCCGAATGTGCTCTCAATGATTGCTGTATGAAATACATATCCGCTCAGATGGTTCTTGATGCCATAAATGACTGGGGGGTGGACTGAGCCAATTATATCAAACATTCTCTCGACGAGCAGAATTGTGTCGATTGCAGAGCTATGGGGGAATTAACATCATCTGATACAATTTAAAAAGTAATTTTAGCCACCTGTAATACAAGTGGCATTTGTGACAAAAATATGATATATAATAAGTTTTTGAGAGTCTGTAAACGGTACCTTGTTTTTGAAAGTGGAGCAGGCCTTTCCTTGTTGAGGTGCAGATGAGAATGACGGTAGATGAACTCAAAATTATTTCCACTGAACTGCGTAAAAATATCGTGAGAATGCACCAGAGAGGCAGCAATGTGGGTTCAGCCATGTCGGCTGCCGACATCCTGGCGGTTCTTTATTTTGAGATAATGCACATTCCTTCGCCGGACGAGCCTGCGCGGGACAGGTTCATTCTTTCCAAAGGACACGCCGCCTCTGCCTTGTATGCGGCTCTTGCACAAAAGGGTTTTATCGATACGGCGTTATTGAAAGATTACCTTGCCGACGACAGTATCCTTATGGGGCATCCCTGCCAAAAAACGGTACCCGGTGTTGAGGTCTCGACCGGCTCGCTTGGTCACGGCCTGCCCGTTGCTGTAGGTATGGCAATGGCGGCAAAACACGACAACAAAACCTATCGCATTTTTGTCCTTATGGGCGACGGCGAGTGCCAGGAAGGAAGTGTCTGGGAAGGTGCGATGTTAGCTGCAAGATTAGGGCTGGACAATATCACCATTATAATCGATGCCAACAATCTCCAAGGCTATGGCCGAGCCGAAGAAATTCAAGCGATAGCAACATTAGCTCCGAAGTTTTCGGCCTTTGGCTGGGAGGCAAGGGAAGTCGACGGCCACAACCAGCGCCAATTGATTGATACACTCAGCACAGTTCCATTTGCCTACGGCAGGCCATCGGCAATAATTGCCCATACTATCAAAGGCAAAGGAGTTGCGGAAATGGAGGACAAACTGGGCTGGCACTATTTCTCGGTGCCAGCTGAAAAGGTCAAACCATTTACCAACGAACTGGACAGACCCAAATGAGAATAGCATTTTTAAATAAACTTACGGAACTGATGGAACAGGACGATTCGATATACATCCTGGTCGCTGATACGGGATTCCACGTTTTCGGCGTGGTCCAGAACCGGTTTAACGACCGCTATCTTAATGTAGGTATTTCCGAAGCTTCGATG
>CAZECQ010000097.1:0-8976 GCA_964510545.1 uncultured Pirellulales bacterium
TGATACGGTCATTGAAACAACAATAAACTGATATAACGGCTGAAATGAATAAATCGCATCGATTTCCTGAATGATGTCAATAAGCTTATTAAGAACAAGTATGTGTATTAAATATATTCCAAAGGAGTAATTACCAACAGCAACCAGGAATTTCGGCCAATATTTCAAACGGCTCCTTATGAAAAGAAAGCCGGCAACGATACACACAGAATACAAAAACGAAGAACACTTTACCGGAGAAATCGCAAAAGATAGATTGTTGTATTTTGATAACAGTATCATGCTCTCCAGTTCCGAAACCAGCAGGAAAAATAATACGGCAGGCAAAATAAAAAGATGCGTATTTTTTGCAGCGACAGTCTTATTGTCACGAGTTCCTACCAACAAACCAATTTCATAAAAAAGTACCCAGGAACAAAAAGGCAGGTAAGCCGGTAAATGCCAAATGATATTGTATACTCTCGAAAGATACAGAGCTAACAGATATACTATATTTAAGATAAGAACCAATACCGGCCCATATAGCCTACGATTAATATACTGCAAAAGCGGAGTCATTACATAAAGTTGAGCAACCACTATGATAAAGTAATAAGGAAAGCAAGCTCCTCCTGTCAGAAGTGCGAGTATTACCCAGCGTATATTTACATCCTGTGTCGTAACAGCAGTATAACCAAGCAAAATAAAAGACCAGAATAAGTACGGAATAAGAATCCGCGGGAGTTTCCTTGACAGAAAAGCCTTATAGTCCTGCAGCGACTTAATCGGCCTTTTCGATGACCAATACCCAGCCATAAAAATTAGTGCAGGAACAGCAAAAAGTAATAACTGCATATATGCAGCAAGAAAGGTAAAGTTCCAACCACCCGTCGGGGCATATCTGAACGAAAAGCCGGCGCCACTTGCGTGAATTGCAACAACAGCGATTATCGCAATTCCCCGAAATGCATCAAATGATAAATCTCTTCCTTTTTGCATAATCGTATATTGTCAGCAAAAGCAGCCGCTTCTCCTTGTCCCAAAGCATAGAGTATGGTATTACCCAACGCCCTATAATATCAAATTGAATGCATTATGGCAACTGACAGTTGTCCCCTTTTTGCACATAGTTTCTCTCAGGTCGTCGCCTACAGCCAGTTCGCTAAGCCCTTAGGCGAATAGCCGGTGGTGTCCGGCTACTGTTAGAAAAATATCTAAACTGGCAGCAGGAACCGCTGCAAATAACAGAAAACAACCGACAATGCCGCGTATAACCATTTGACATAAAATGGGTTATCAAAAAGCTACCTCCGGTTTCGCTATACTGTCAAAAATTTCGCTTTTTTTAAAAAAACTGCAATTTTTTGCTTGCATACAGCTACCTGATGTGCTACAGTGCCTTTTGGTCAGCAGAAGGAAGAAAGTACCTCGGCTCTGGGGGATGAGAAAACTCACGTGGTAGTATTGTAATTGTCATAGTGTGTTTAATTTGTCTGTGGCCATCGATTAACCAAAAAAAGTAATAAAGTCTTCATATATATCGGGGGATAAGAAAACTCATCGGTTGTTGTATTGCTACAATGTGTGGCTTTAACTTATGGTGAGGCTCTTCATTCGCGAGCTGTTGTGCTCCTGCTGGAGTAAAATAGCATGTTTACGTATAAAAAATTGACTTCTCTTGTTTCAGTACCTACTGCGGTGTTAATAATTTGCGCCGCATTTGCCCAGGCCCAAACAAAAGTGTATCTGCTCGCAGGCCAATCAAATATGGTTGGCTGGAGCGACAGTAACGACTTGCCATCAGAACTGCAGCAACCGCGCAGCGACATACAAATTTACTGGCAAGGTACCTGGCAGGACCTTCAGCCGGGCCTCGGGGGAAACAGCAGTAAATTCGGGCCGGAGATTACCTTAGGTCATGACCTGGCTGATGCGCAGAGCGGCGAGGACATCGTGCTGATTAAATATGCAGTAAGCGGTACCAGTCTTTGGAACGACTGGCGGCCAACAGATGGGCCCGAGTATCTCAACTTTATGAATGCCGTCAACGATGCGCTGCTTTCAATCAGCGACCCCGAAATAGCCGGAATCATTTGGATGCAGGGCGAATCCGACGCCTATCCGCCCCATTCCACCTTAAGTTATGCCGAAGCTTACGAACAAAACCTGACTGACTTCATTCAAAGCATTCGCTATGACCTCGGAACCTCCGATATGCCGTTTGTGCTCGGGCAAATTTCAGATGAACCCGTCTGGACATGGGGTGGTATTGTGCGTCAGGGGCAATATAATGTGAGTCAGAACGTGCCCGGCACAGCACTGGTTATCACCGGCGATTTGGGGATACTGGCTGACGGAATGCACTACAATTCCGCAGGAATGATAATGCTCGGCTCGCGTTTTGCCCAGGCTATGCAGGACATAGAACCTGCAATAAGTGAGTCTTCCAGCAGCGATAGTGGTACGACGCTAAGCTGGCCGCACCCTGTCGGCAGCGGAGAAAATCGTATACTGGTAGTGGGAATAGCCGGTGAAGATGACAATGAGAATGACCTTGTAATCAGCAGTATCACATACAACAACGTCAATATGGAGCCGGTAGAGGGAACAAGCCAATTGGTATATTCTGCTGCAATGTACTTGAAGACAGAACTGTATTACCTGCCGGAGAGCAATCTGCCATCATCAGGTTTTCACATAGTTGAAGTTAACTATTACGGCAATGTTAGTAAAAAATGTGCCGGTGCCATTACGCTAAAGAACACGAAGCAGCAACCTGCAGAAGCAGTCGCCGCTAACTCGAGCCAGGATGCAAACACTATCTCCACCGACATCACCACACAGACCTACGGTGCATGGGTAGTTGATATAGCTGGCTGCAGCAACCCGGGTTCGTTCACTATCGGCGAAGGCAACAACCAAACAGAGTGTTTTGACATTAACAGTGATGATAGTACGGGAGCCGGCAGTACAAAACAAGCAGCGGCGGCAGGAGCAACCACAATGAGCTGGAGCTTTAACGGCATCAACTCTGCAATAGCCCATTCAATAGCGGCATTTGCACCCACCACCTGCACCATCTCCGGTTATGTTCTGGAGCCTGATGACACACCAATCGAAGGTGTGTTGGTGTCACCGGACAGCAGCGCAGAGCCCGGTACAACTGAAAATGATGGTCACTATGAACTGTCGGTACCTTACAACTGGTTCGGCACCGTTACACCAACCAAGGCCCAATACATATTTGGCCCATCCAAAGAAATATACAGAAATGTAACAGATGACCAGCCAACTCAGAACTATCAAGGCACAGACATCGGCATATATGACCTTGACGATGACGGTTTTATCGGCTGGGGTGATGTTGCGGTAATGTATGAAAACTGGCTTGGTATCGACCCGAATATCGAAGGCGACTTTAACAACGATGGTATTGTTGACTTCCTGGATTTTGCTGAATTCAGCCTGTCCTGGTAAGCTGCAAAAACCAGAGCGAACCACGTCTCGTCGCCTGGCTGTAGTACAATTGCTACATAGCCTGAATATCCGGAAAACCGTTGGAATCCAGCCACATACTTAGTCAACACAAATTTACACTAACGACTCTCCCCCCTATAAAAAACTTACATTTTTCGGCGTTGCCACATTCTCTATTGACTTCATTAAAACGACAAGTTAACCTGTAAACCCTTGGAACTTTTTTGCCTCATTACTTGTTGATTTCATTCAAGCAATAGGGTGTAATATACGTGTATGCACGTACATATACGAGAGAGAGGAACAGACGAATAAAAGAATATTATGAATCAAAATGTTATATGGAAAATTCAAAATCTGGATTGCCCTTTGGTTGCAACGGCTATTCACAACGGCCATAAGGTAAGCCAGCAGGCCCTTGAAATGATGGCTATTTCAGAGGCCGGCCGGCTCAGGGAAGAGGACCCATTCACCGACCGAATGGTTGACTTTGCACAAAATCACATCATCATCCAAACCTCACGGTTCGAGGTGGACATAAATCGCTCCCGCGACAAAGCCTTTTACCTTAAGCCCGAATATGCATGGGGATTTAAGATATGGAAGGAAAAACCATCGCACCAGATAATTGAACACTCGCTGCAGATATATGACGACTTTTATGCCGGGATTGAACGGTTTTTCACAGAATTGAAAAACAGAGTTAAGCGCTTTGTGGTCTTCGATGTTCACAATTACAATTATCGGCGCGAATGCCCCGGCGGCCCGGACGGCCCCGACGCCGATCCGGCCCTGAATCCGGAGGTAAATATTGGAACCGGTTCCATGGAGAGGGAAAAATGGGCCTGGCTCGTTGACGCTGTCTCGGATAACCTAAGGGCGTTTGATTTTCTTGGACGTCGCCTTGATGTACGCGAAAATGTCAAGTTTCGCGGTGGCTGGTTCGTTAACTGGATTCATCAGACCTTTCCTGAATCTGCATGTGCGCTGGCTATAGAATTCAAAAAGTTCTGGATGGATGAGTGGACCGGTGAACTAACGGAAAAGGTGCAGTTAGAGGCGATTCGCAGGGCTTTGCAATCCGCTGCAGATTGTGCAATTAAAAAACTGAACAGCTCCGGCAAATCCTGATTACATCTGGTGCTCGCTTTTTTTGTTGATTTTTTCTCTGACAATTGTATATTAAGAAAAAAATTTTGCTTAATTTAAGGTGGAAGAATAAAGATGAAAACTAAACTTAATCCGTTACTAACAGTATTATTGCTTTGTCTTGTGGCAGGACGAGTATCTGCCGAGCAAAACCTTCTGGGGCGATGGAACTTTGACGACGGAACTGCCAAAGACAGCAGCTGCAACCGCCACCACGGCACAATCATCGGAAATGCTGATATTGTTGACGATTCCGAAAGAGGTAAAGTACTCCGTATTAGAAGTAGCTATAAAAGCGGCGTAAACTGCGGAGGTGGTGCCGACGACGGTGACTGGGCAGACATTACAAAATCGGTTACTGTGGCACTCTGGGTCAAAACAAAATACTTTCTGGCTCTTAATGAGTGCATCGCAAGCAAAGGTGATGCGTTTATGATAGCCAGAGACGGCAGTACCAACTACCTCAAATTTTACAACTCGAAGATTAGCTATCATGCCGGAGCAGTCAATGGAAGTAAAGATATACAGGATGATAAATGGCACTTTATCGTTTTTGTTTATGACCGGTACACCGGCGCCAGGTATCTTTATATCGATGCCAAGATTGATTCGGCAGGTTCATGCAAACAATATCTCGCCAGCAATGACTATAACTTTTTTATTGGCTCCAACGATGCTGATCCCCGCTTCAGTTGGAGAGGCCTGATTGATGATGTCCGCCTTTACGACAGGGCACTCTCAGATAGAGAAATACGAATACTGTATGGCAGTGGATTTGCCACAGAACCGTATCCGCCTGATACTACCGGTAATGTATCTACTGATGTGGTACTTAGCTGGAAGCCGGGTAAATGTGCGGCGAGCGCTAATCGACACGATGTGTATTTCGGCACCGATTGGTATAATGTAAACCAAGGCATTGCAGAGGTGCATATCGGCACTCAGGATGGTAACAGTTTTGACCCCAAAGGTCTCAAAGCAGGCACAACTTATTACTGGAAAGTAAACCAGGTAAACAAAGAAACTGCAAGACCCGGTTATATCTGGAGCTTTAGAACGGAAACCGAGGGCTTTTATAAAGACCTTTTCCAGGATTCTGCCCTGCGGCTCACTGAAACTACCAGGTACCCCGCCGCAGAGCTTCTGGCACTTTCGTGTGAACATCTTACCCTGATATACGAAGGTAACATTCCGCCGGAAGAACAGGCAATTCAGGATTCTCTCTTCATTGGAAACGAATTTGATGATAATGGCGTGCTTCTTTACCCCGATGGAGAACCGAGGTTTCGATGTATATATGTCAGTGGTGGCGGTGCCGGGAGCCACGGCAAAACTCTCGGAGAAGATGGCAGAAAGAGAGTAAGGGATTTCTACAACAACGGCGGCAGCTACACCGGCTCCTGCGCCGGTGCTTTTATTTGCTCTAAGGGTACCAGTACCAAACCTGTCAGAGAAACA
Organism: uncultured Pirellulales bacterium; assembly: GCA_964510545.1. Lineage (GTDB taxonomy): Bacteria > Planctomycetota > Phycisphaerae > Sedimentisphaerales > Anaerobacaceae > CAYXPG01. The sequence continues at coordinate 6,064 of CAZECQ010000097.1, forward strand.
TATTTTGGCATTTGGCCGGCGCAGACTTTTAGTTTCTCTGGAGTATTCAAAGTCGCTAATAAAATCCCTGCCGACTCACCGTTGCGAAAATATTACGATTTTGGCGGTGACTTTTACGTCGATGACATTCAGCACTGGAATGGCCCTTCTGCTATATTCGGCGACCCGAACTTCTGGCACAGCGGCACTGAAGTTTGTGCTATATATGACGCCCCCGGCAAAGCCGCTGACGGCCACGCCGACATTTGGGCATATAAGAAAAATGCCGATACAGGCAGGGTTGTACCAATCGGCTCCCATCCGGAACGTATACCTTTCGGTGAACAGCGAGACCTTACGGCTGCGGTACTGCGATACGCAATGGATGGTCAGGGCTCGCCTAATATAAAGGCATCCCTCGAAAATTGTGTTGCACGTCGCATGAATGATAACAACAAAAAGGGCTATGAAAAAATCGGCGATAAACAGTACCACCATTTTACCGTTGAGGTGCCTGAAGGGACCGAGCAGCTTACGATTAGTATGCGCGGAGATGACGATGTTAATGACCTTAATCTTTTTCTCAAAAAGGGTGGTTTTGCTTTCAAGGGTGAAGAGGGAGTTATTGAAGCTAAGAACTCCGCTAAACCGAGAGAGTCGATTACTGTTGATAATCCTCAGGCCGGCACCTGGTATGTGGGAGTCAAAGGCGTTAATACCGCCTCGGTAACCAAAGAGGAATGGGGTTATAAATATACTGGCAATCTTGCGGTACTTAATGGTGTTTCATACACAATTACCCCATATATATTTCCCAAAGGTTACAAAGAAACGGTTGAAGGTTACTACAAAGACCTCTTTATGGACAGCGGATGCAGACTGACCACTTACAAGCATTTACCTGCTGTGACCTATCTCGGACTGACGATGGAATATGTTGCATTGGAAAATAAACGTTCCTTTGAAGAAGAAAAAGCCATTCAAAACAAAGTTATAGCCGGTAATGATTATGATGACAACGGAGTCCTGCTTTATCCTGACGGAGAGCCGAGGTTCCGGCTTATATATGTCAATGGCGGCAGCGCAACAAAACACGGCAAATCTCTCAGCGAAGAAAGTCGCCGGAGGGTAAGAGATTTTTACAACAACGGCGGAAGCTATTCCGGTTCCTGTGCAGGTGCCTTCATCAGTACAGAAGGAACGCAAACAGTAAAGAAGGAGGTGTATTTTGATCTTTGGCCGGCTCGCGCCCACACAACAGGACTCAGTAAGACTCGTACGGGGCATTTTATTCCGAAGGATTCACCGCTGCTTAAATATTATGATTTCGGCGGCGACCTCTACGTTGATGATGTATATCACAACGGGGGCTGTTATATTGATGAGGCCAACAGCCTACATTGGACCGAAGGAACTGAGATTCTTTCACGTTACGATTACGAGCCCAAAAAAATGCACAAAAAAGTAAGCACGTGGGCACTTAAGAAAAGTGATAATACCGGCAGAATTGTACCCATCGGCTCTCATCCGGAAGGTGTAACGTATGGTGAACAGCGCGATATGATGGCGGCAATCTTCCGGTATGCCCTGGACGGCGCCGGTTCACCAAACGTAAAAGCGGCTTTGGACAACGGCGTGCCACGTCGGATGAACGATAACAGTAAAGCTGGTTATGAAAAAATCGGCGACAAACAGTATCATCACTTTACTGTAGAAGTTCCTGAAGAAGCGAAAAAACTAACCATAACCTTAAATGGCAATTATGCACACAATCTTGACCTTTTTGCAGCAAAGGCCGATTTCGCCTTCAAAGGCAAAAAAGGTGTTGTAACTGCACGAAACTCCGGAAGCGCAAATGAAAAGATTAATATAGAAAATCCTTCAGCAGGTCTGTGGTACATAGCAGTTAAAGGTGTTGATACCGTTGAGACAACCAAAGTGCCCTGGGGCTGGAAATATTCAGGCAACCTCAATGTCCTAAATGGCGTTGATTATACAATTACCGCCAAGTGGTAGTAAAACCCATACACCACCAGACCCAAAGCAAAGGCAATAACCGGCAACTAAAACTCACTATCTTCCTTTTCTTCATCGGGCTTGACCCCTGATAAGTCAAGGGCATACGCCGGCGGCTCGCCGCCGGTAAAATAATGACAAATGCAAGAATGACCCACAAACAGGTCGAGAAATTCTGTGAGCTTGATTCTCCTTCCGAAATGATGCTCAGGCAGGCGATGACCGAATTCAGCCTGTTTTTACTTACTGCCTAGTTTCGCTCCTGTGTAATACTGTTTATCCCTCATCGCAATAATCAATAAAAAAACAAGCTCCGCCCTTGCCCGAGCTTTCCGCTTCGGTTAGCACCCAGGCCTGTCCTGGGTGTCTTCGTCCGTTTATATAACCCTTCGTCCTTTAGGCAGGGGTTACCTCATTGCCCGGCCGCTAAGGTTAAGAAAACCATTTATTGGTTTTTACTTTTGTTGGAATCTTCAGTGCGGTTCAGTTCATCAAAAATAGAAAGCTGTGTTTCCTGTATAAAAAAACCGGTTCTCTTAAGTAGTTCTTCATATTCGATTTTTGATAATAAAACAAATTGCCCTAAGTGCTTCTTTACGTCCTCGTCCCAGTAATTGTCATAGTCCAGCTCCTCCGGCTTCACGTCTTTGCACAAAAGCGGCCCGCTTGTAGAGACAATCTTGCCCTGCCCATCAGTCTCTATAGCAAATAAATCGCCGCTCTTTTTATGTTTATATATGGCTTTTTTGCTCATTTACTACTGCCTACCTCATTACCCGGCCGACGTAGACGTTTATTTTCTCAAATCGGCGATTTTTCTTAAAGCCCCGGATTTGTCCTTATACTTCCAAAAATCCCATCCATTCACCGCCCCTCTTGCTATTATCACTTTAGCTGCTCCTGTTGGACTATTGTATA
>CAZECQ010000098.1:0-3311 GCA_964510545.1 uncultured Pirellulales bacterium
AAAAATGAGGGAAAAGAAATTTTATCACTTGACTTTGAGCTCTTCATAGGTGGCTTAATACAAGGGGTATTCAATTGTAAAGTTTTTTAACCTCCGAAACTGTACTATCGATTTGTATAAGAAAGCTTGCGGGAAGCCCTTCTATCCATTCAATCTGCCTTCCCGGGTGTTCAAATCCCGGGATAGCCAATTTTCTGGTGCAAACCAAAAATTATAAATACAGGCACTATTTTTTTAACATGGCTTCGACACTGATGTCCCGCGTCGAAGCCCATATTTCGCATAAAAAGCCTGGGTTAAAAATGTAAAATGCCGGAACACACAAAAATCAGCTTCAATCACAGGAAAGAATAGGATGTTAGTCGAATCTGAAATGAGCTATGGCCTATTTGTCCATAGCTCGCTCCATAAGCGTTTGTTTTACTTGCCCTTATATTCGCTCAAAATATCATAAAACTGGCTGCCGGGTCGCAGTATAGTCGGAGCGTACTGAATCCCTAAATTCAGAGTCAGATAGAAACTGACGCCCAAATGACGCCAAGGCACAACTCTCAGTCATTTCTGTACTGAAAAAACAGCTTACTAAAATGGTAAAAATTGAACCAATCATCGGAAAAGTCTGACCACACGTTTCCACCAGAGGCCAAACAACTGATGACCACACTTTCAAAATACCGGCGTCTAAGTCTGACAGGAAAATCTTGACCACATGACGCCGGCTCATAAGGACAAGCCGGTAGGTTTCTCCTGATTGTTGTTTGATATCGGGTATGATTTTGAGGGACTACCCGGGCGGGCATTTAGAGAACAGGTCTCGGCGCTGCCTGGTGCCGAGGCCTGTTATAACGATCAATCATGAGTGCCTGGGTAAATGCTTATTTGTCCTGCTTTTGGGGTTTATCAGTTTCCTTGGGCTTTTCTGCTCTGGTCAGATTAACCTTTGGCCCGCTAAAGTTGGTTACTTCAAGCGCATGTTGCTCGGTTTGTGACATAGTAATTGGCTGTTCAATAATTCGCGGTGTTATGAAAACGACCAGTTCGGTGATAGCAGTATCTTCACCTTCGAACCTGAAAAGTGCGCCGATAAGCGGTAAATCCCCAAGCAGCGGTACTTTGTTAACCTGCTGGCTGACATCCTTCTTTCGCAGCCCGCCCAAAACCACCGTTTGGCCGTCTTTGACCAGTGTTATTGTGTTGACTTTGCGGGTATCAACAACAGGTACATCACTTGTTGAAAAACTCTCTTCACGTACAACAACGCTAAATTCCGGTGTGATTTTCAGTCTTATCATCCCGTCTCTTGTGAGGTGCGGTGTTACTTCAAGCTTAACGCCGACATTTTTAAATTTAATCGTTTCTGTAACAGCAGTGCTACCTGTAAAGGTTGCTTCAGAGTATGGAATTTCGGTCACAATATCAAAAAGAGCCGTTTCATTATCAAGTACCAATATTCTCGGATTTGCAAGCAGCTTGGCATCTGCCTTTTCGTGTTCAGCTCTTAATTGCATATCGATGTCAAGACCACCGCCGAGTATGCCCCAACGTAGAAACGCTGATGTAGAGGTGGCGGTTTTGTCTGTTGCGCCGTCAAAGTTACCTTTCATAAACGGGGTGAGTTTTTCACCGGAGGGATTTACGCCTAATGTTGAGCTTGTGAAAGTAGTATTTCGGCCGGTTTCCCATTCGATGCCAAGGTCAAGTTTCTCCCTGCTGGTTATATCATAGACTCTTGCCTCGACCAGTATCTGGGGTGTTATGCGGTCAATTTCTTCAATAAAGGTGTCAATGGCCTTGATTTTGGTTTCGGTATCGGTAACGATTATGTTGCTGGTGCCGATGTTGGCTGATAATGAGCCTTTCTGGGAAATAAATTTCTTCAGTGCTTCTTCAACTCCTTTGACGTCTGCATAGTTAATTCGATAAATTCTGCTGACGAGTCTTTCGGCCATCTCAGTAATTTGTGCCATCGGTGCTATTCTTATCATATTCTTGGTTAGTACATACCCGTATCCGTGGGCGGCGAGAATGCTGTTCAGTGCTTCTTCGAGCGGCACATCCGTTAGTGTAGTGGTTACGTTGCCGGTAACATCGGGACTTTTGATAATGTCAACGTTTGCCTGTTCGGCCATTATCCTTATTACGTCTTCGATAGGTGTGTTCCTGAAGTCGATGCTGATTTTTTTCAGCATTTGCTGCTCAAGAGGGGTTAAGACCTCCTTGCGCTGGGAATATTCTTCAATGTTCTCAGCGACAGCAGCAACACAGATTGTTGTAACAACTGCAAGAATCATCAAAATCCTTAATCGTCCGGATTTCATTGGGCTTTTCATAATAGTTCCTTTCCGAATGTTATGGTTGAACTTTTTGTTTCCATTTTTTTCCGTTTATTTCAAATTCTACACTGTCCTTATTTATTTTTAATATGGTTACGTCGGATATTTTGTCTCCCTCGTGTACGATTTGGTCGCCTATAACAGCGGAGGGTGCTTTCTCGCTATAGAGAATACCTTTTACGATTAAATCGTTAGCTCTGCCATCTGCAACGTTAATACTCGCTGAGCTTGGCAGCATAGGGTCGCGCAATGTTGTGGGGTACAACTCCGGAATCTTCCAGTCAATTTTAACGTTGGTATTAGCCGCGGCGCCTGCCGTGGTGAGTTCTGAAGCCTTGATTGGCTTTGCAGGTTCCGTGCCTAGTGTCCGGATTAAGACAAAAATCAAAACGATAACGAGCACCGGGATCAATATTGTCATTGTTACCTGTTTTTTGGCTCGGGGACCAGGGTGAGGGGCAAAGAATCTGTTTTTTATGTTCACAAGGGTTTGCTGCCACGTAGATTGTTCTACGACTTTAACGGTAGTCTCAACAACAGGCTTTTGAGGGGGAACGGTTTTTGGAGGTGGTTGTACAGTCTGTCGGGGTTTTGGTTTGTCGGCAGTCAGAATTGTCGGAGGGACGTACTGAGTTTGCTTTGGTTTAGGTTTTGTTGGTTCAGGTGCGGTTGGTTTAGGTGCCGTTGGTTTAGGTGCGGTTGGTTTAGGTGCAGTTGGGCCGGGTGTAGTTGGTTTGGGCGCATTAGTCGGCTGGCCGGTGCCATCGCTTTGCGGAATCGATACACCGGTGAAAATCGATGATATCTTCTTGTGCAGCCCAACCTTACTCTTTGCCATCGCTCGCCTCCTCGACCATAACTTTCTCGGCGCTTATTTTCTCCTCTGCGGTCTCGTCATCACTCATCTTTTCCGAAGCCAAACCTCTGCCGTTGATTATCTCATCCGCTAAAGCCCTGTATTCTTCAGTCCCTCTGCTT
>CAZECQ010000098.1:3411-8970 GCA_964510545.1 uncultured Pirellulales bacterium
TCTGCCGTTGATTATCTCATCCGCTAAAGCCCTGTATTCTTCAGTCCCTCTGCTTTTTGGTGCATAAGTCAGTATGGGTTCGCCCGCACTTGGTGCTTCAGCCAGCCTTACGGTTTTGTGAATAACCGTATCAAATACAAGAGGGCCGAAGAATTCCCGCATTTGTTGTTGAATTTGTCTGCTGAAAATGGTTGTGTTTTCGACAAAAGTCAGCAGCAGGCCGAGAATTCTTACGTTATTGGGATAGAAGTTTTCTCTGATAATGTTCGCGGTTTCGAACAGTTGTTTCAATCCTTCCATTGCATAGTAATGCACCTGAACAGGCACAATTACATCGGTGCTGGCGATAAGTGCGTTGAGTGTCAGCATTCCAATCGACGGCGGGCAGTCGATAACGCATATATCATATTCGTTGTTTATCATTCGTAGCTGTTTAGCTAAGACCAGTTCTTTTCCGGGTACGGCCGCCAACTCAAGCTCAGCGCCTGAAAGCAGGACATTGCTTGGCGCCAGGTCCAGCAAATCAATTTTTGTACTGATTATCACTTTGGAAACTGGAACCTGTTGGTTAATAAGGACATCATAAACGCTTTTTTCCAGAGCGTCAGGGTCATAGCCAAATCCAAGTGTGGTGTGGCCCTGGGGGTCGAGGTCAACTATAAGTGTCCTGTTGCCTTTTTCAGCCAATGCAGCCGCAAGATTCACTGCAGTGGTTGTTTTGCCACAACCACCTTTCTGATTTGCTATTGCTATCGTTCTCATTTTTATTCCATAAGACTGAATAAGTTCATTATTTTCTACTGATTATTTTTGTTGCCTTTTTCAGTCCTTATTCATCAGTAATAAATTCCATCAACCGTCCCGTCGTTTTTTGACAAAAAATGATATGTTCATAGCTGCCTCATTGCTGGTAATGTTCTTCCTTGAATGCATTATTGAGAAGTTATCCACAAAGATGGCCGGCCGCCGATGTCTCTCCAGAGCATTTAATAGAGTGGCAAATTGATTAAAGCTCGACGTGAAGCTGATGTCCTTGCGGTTTTCCTGTATATATTCAAGAGTTGATTGCGTTGAATCTCTGTGGTTTTGTTTGTCTCTTGTTTTAATACTGAGCGAACCGACATTTTTCTCATTGGCAATTTGACTTATATCGAAAGTCAAATCGGTCGAATCTTCGAAATCAATAACAAAATCCTTTAACGTGCTTTGTAAAGCTTTGACTTGCTCGTTTAGCTTGATTCTGGTTTCCGTTTGTGCTATTTCTCGAACAGAGTTGTAAATTTTCTCTTTTTCCATAAGCTGTTGTTCTATTTGTTTTTTGACCTTTTTCTGTGGGGCCAGTAAGAACAGATATGCGGTTATAAACAGCACTGCAAAGGCCGACCATATTAAGGATACTGTCGTCAGATATTTTTTATGAATCGGTTTCATAAAGGACCTGCTATAATTTGGGTTTAAAAATGCAATCTATGTCGTAAGAGACCGCCTCTTGACTCTTGGCTGTATTAAATTCCTGTGAAACTCTGATATCTTCGAGCTTTTCTCCGAGTAAATCTGAAGAGCAAATGCGGTCTCTGAACAGCCTGACCGCTTCGTCGCTGTTATTTTGTGGATTTCCACTGACAGTCATATGCAGTGTTTCCACGGAAACACTGACATCAACCATCGTTTGAGGATTGTCTTTTTTTGGCACCTTCTTTTTTGTGGAACGACGTTTTACTTCAAGCTCTTTTAAGACCAACGAATCCGGCATATTTTTTACGAGCATTGCCAGAACCGGAGACCATTGTGTATGTTTTTTGATGGAGGAAGAAACTTCCGACAGACAGTTATTTACGGTCTTTTTTTCTTCTTCGAATGAATTATACAACTCTACCGCTTTCGATAGTTTGGAAATTTTTTCCTCGTAGCTGGATATTTTCTGCTTCTGTATAGATATTGAGGCGCTGGTGCTCAGATACCAGCCTAACATTACTATTGCGACGACAGCAGGTATTACAAAAGCGGCTGCGGCAACGACTATGCCTTCGGGCCTGCTCTTTATTGGAATGCCCTGTCCTTTTAACAAATCTATTGTGAACAATATTTTATCTTTCGTGTTTTCCATTTTTGCTTAACGGTTCGGATTAGATGGACCTCATTGCAAGCCCGGCTGCCACCGCCATTGCGGGGCCATTTTCTTTGAGCACTTCTTTTCCCTGCAAATGTTCATCCTGTGCGATTTTGTCAAATGGGTTCCACAACACAGCAGCGGTTGGAAGTTGATTGTCCAGAAGCTCAGCGAATCCTTTGACCAGCGAGAAGCCGCCGCAGACAAATACCTTTTCGACAAAGCCGGATTTTTCCTGAGCCATGTAATATCGCAGAGTATCGGCAACATCATCAACCAGTTTTTGGCAGGCATTGGCGAAGCTGTCCGCAAGTTCCTTTTGTAACAGGCCTGCGCCTTCCTCGCCGGACAGGATTTTGCAGACGGTCTCTTGTGAAACTTCATTTTCTTCAGCGATTTTTTTAGCAATGTCATTGCCGGCATAGGATATATCCCGAACAAACGGCAAAGAATTATCACCTATAATAGCCAGGTTTGTAAATCTGCTGCCCACATTCAGAATTGCTGTTGCACCTATGGTACCGGCGTTTTCGTATTGACTTAAGCAGTTCAGCAGTGCCAGTCCGTCAACGTCCATCAGAACGCTGTTAAGGGAGGCATTTGTGACAAGCTGTCTTCTTGCTTTTATAAGGTTGTTTGTAGCTGCTACAAAAACGCCGCTGATGTTGTCGTCTCCGCGGGGTATTAGTTGGTACTCAACGGCACTTTCGCTGATATTGAAGGGGCAAACCTGCTCTGCTTCGAGCAGTATTGCTCCCAGTATTTCTTCCGTTTGCAAGGGAGGAAACTTAAAATAGCGTACTGCGACTTCCGGACCGCATACACTGCAGACAGCCAGGTTCGTCTTAACGCTCACCGACTGAAAGCATTTGCGAATCGCTTTGGTGATGTTTGTTTCTATTTGGCTTTTGTCTTCGGTCCCATTTGCAATCTCAGCTATGCCCGCCGCAGCAACTTTATAATCGCCGTTGTCTTTGCGCATCTGGATTAGCTTGACCGCAGATGAGCCAATATCAAGCCCCAGAACGTCATTCTGCCTGATGTTAAGTAGTTCTTTCCAGTTCAAGTTTAGAAGCCTTTCAATCTGAGTTTTCCATCTTGGCCGGCTATCACGGCCTTGCTTTTTCAAAAAACTGCAGGATGTAATCTTTGTTAAAAGCATTGCTAATTATGTTATGTAATACCCTATAAAGACATAGCCCGAGCTTCAAATGCGTACCTTATAATCGGCTTAAAAGAATAGGGGTTTTACTTAGAAATTACAATATGTCGAACCGGCGGGCTGATAGTGATGATTTGAGATATAGGTCTTATAATTATTGTTATTTGTGGTGCTAAATAAGGATTTTTAGCATTTGGCGGGCTAAACAAAAGCCAGACCGGCAGAATAAAAAAGGTGATAATTATTTCAAAAGAGCTTTTGGGCAGTTATCGGTCATAAGCTTTGAATCGGAGACGGATACAAGAAGTGCGTTTTACTGTCTGTTTTGAAATAGCCGGTTTCTGCGGCAAACAGGACCGCTGGCAGCAGAACTATAACCGTAATATCAGGAGGGGGCTTTTTCATTTTATTCTGCTGCAATAAAGACTCACACTTTTGTTATTACCTAAATCATTTACATTTTCACACCTGTGTTACTTCAGTTAAAACCCTCCGAATAAGTTTCCTGTAACAGCTTGATAACAATCGGGCTTGTGATGCCGCTCGGTAGCATCATTTCTTTTTCAGGCCTGATACTGATGACACCTACATCCCCCAGTTCGGTCGTTTCGGAGCCACCGTCGTTAAGAGTAGCACCGATATTAGTTACATAACCACTGCTCCACCCGGTAGTGTCACACATCGAAATGATTGTGCCGTAAATCTGTGCATTGCCGCGCACGTCAACTATACCGCCAACTATCGCACCAGTGAGCACATTGTTGTCACTTTGTACAGGGTTGGTATTGCCAAGGTTCACATTGAAATGCGGCGCCAGAATCGTGGCCTCCTGGATATCGGAGGTGTTATCAAAGGTCGCTTCTCCTGTGAAATACAGACAGTTGTTTTGCCACTTAAACTGCTGGGGGACATCGGTTACAATAGGCCCATTAAATGTGCAATCTTCAAATCTAACATTATTATAGTAGTCACTTCCACTTTTAGAGCAATCGATATATAACACGCCCTGAAAAGTGCAATTTTTAAATAATGCATTGCGATTGTCCGGAAGTCTCTGGTCTGTGAACGTCTGATTTTCGTAAACGTGTCGGTCGAGGCGCCTGCTTGAGCCGTATTTTGGTTGAGTATAATCGCCCGCGGCGTGAGGAAAATACTCGGTCTGTATTGTGCTTGATGATGAGATGTCGCCGTTCCCATCTCCGTTTATGACCATGTCATAATACAGGTCTGTATTATAGTGGGATATGTCCATACCCGGCATATCTGTATTTTCCTGGCCATAGTTGATGCCTTCATGGTAGCCCTGAATCTCGTCTTCTTCGCTATAGATGCGGTTTCCTTCTTCGTCAAAGATTGGGTTGCCATCTTCATCAAGCGTTTCCAGTTGGAAAGCACCTTCATCTTGAATTTCTTCCAGCGTCAACACCGTATTAATAGTGCCTTCCACTCTTGAATCACTGGTCATATTAAACGGTGATATATCAGCACGGTCCCAATCACTGAATATATCACCATAAATTGTTGACTCACCGGTAAGCCACATCCTGCCTCTGCTGGCTATAGCATAGTTCATAACTTTACCGTCCTTGGTGATATCCATCTGCAAAGAGACACGTCTTGTTACATCTCCATCAGTTCCTATACCCTCAAGTCTGACTGTATGGGTATTTTCGCGATAGAATCTTATCTTAAAGGCTCCACAGTCTTGGCTGTAGCTCGTTGTTGGCGTTATTATCTCATCAGCAGTCTGCTGAGCCCCATCGTTAACCCAGGGCTGGGCCTGAACCTGCTCACACAGAATGGCCCACGCCGTATCGGCATCAGATGTGGTGACATAGTTGTAACCTGTACTCGGCAGAAGAGAAAGTGTGTTTGCAACAATGTATCTTCCACATTCCAGGCTCGATTCGGCAGCCGATAGTGCAGAATTGACCTTGTGCTGGTTATGGGCCAGTTGAATGTTGGTGTTGCACATCGATGAAATAGAAACTACCCATGTAGCGAGTACCGCAAAGACTATCATCGTCATAACAAGCACAACACCTCTGCGATTTCTTAACGAATACATTTTACCCCCATTTAAACGAGACCCCATTTTACAAAAAACTGCAAAATGGTAACCCACTGATATAAGTACTATACACTACTTTTGGTTTATGGCTTTCCATAGCCCGCCACTAAATAAATTATACGAAATAACCGAACCAAATAAAAAATTAAGAAAATAAAAGGATTGATTAAAAGTAGAAGTGGCCGATAAAATCCGTTACGACTTTCAAGAAAAGGC
>CAZECQ010000099.1:0-8965 GCA_964510545.1 uncultured Pirellulales bacterium
CGGCCTTTTTACCCGCAGGGCTGTATTTCAAAACAATAAATCTCGGCTCATTTTTTGAGCCGGCACCGACCGCAAGCACACCGCCCATCCCCTTCGCCGCCAATTGTTTCTTGTCATAAACCGTACAGCTAAGCCCTTCGGTGGTTCTTGCTGTTTTCTTTGCCGCCGCCGCAAGTTCCGCAGGATTTATAATATTGCCCGGCCGGTTCGCCAAAGTACGTGCGTAACTTTGCGCCTCGCCGATAACAGAGCCGTTCGCAAACCCCCTGCTCAGCTTTCTAATTTTCGCAGAATCCGAATCAACCAACTCAGCCGGCAGAGTATCCAGCCGACCGTTTTCACCCTCGGTAACGAATTCGTCATAACAATAGCTGCCAAAATACACACCTTCGGCCATAACCTTTCCCATCCCGCCCAAATCGAATCGGCCGCCAAAGGCATTATGCAGCGCAATACTCAACGTTTTTATCTTCATTGCTACTGCTTTGTTGGCTGCAACCGCCGCTGCCTTTCGAAGTGTATCCAGCGTCGCCTTTTTCTTCTCACCCAGACCGACAAGCAGCACCCTCTTGATACCCTGCTCAGCACCGCCGTAAACAACGGCACTACTCCCGCACTTGGCCTTGAAATCTTCAAGCCCAATCATTCGCTCGATTGCACCGTCAAATTTCCTGTCCAGTTCGCTGTTTAGTTTATCCAGTTTTTTGGCATCGCTGAACAACCCCACCGCAAGCATTTCTGTCCGGCATTTCTCAAGTGCGACCTTTCGCGTCTTCAATTCGACATCGATAATCTCTTTCATTTTTTCGGCCATCTACCATATCTCCCGGTTTTCTGTTCTGTACCTGTTCTTCGTCAATTTAGCGGCTATTCTTTATTCTTGTTTTTGGCCCTGCGCCTCAAATAGCTCTCGATAAATCCGTCGAGTTCCCCATCCAGCACCGCATCCACGTTACCCGTTTGAAAGTTTGTTCGATGGTCTTTTACCATTTGGTACGGCTGCAGCACGTAGCTTCGTATCTGGCTGCCCCAGGCAATTTCCCCCTTATCGCTGTACATTTTTGCAACCTCGGCATCTCGTTTTTTTTGTTCGAGCACATATAATCTCCCCTTAAGCACTTTCATTGCCTGTGCCCGGTTCTTGTGCTGGCTTCTTTCGTTCTGGCACTGCACGACGATACCGGTCGGGATGTGCGTAATGCGCACCGCCGAGCTTACCTTGTTTACATGCTGGCCGCCGGCGCCGCTGGCACGGTAAAAATCCATCCTCAAATCATCGTCTTTTATTTCGACATCGATATCCTCATCGAACTCAGGAACGCAGTCCACCGCCGCAAAGCTCGTATGCCGTCTGCTCTGCGAATCGAACGGGCTTATTCGCACTAACCGGTGCACCCCCGTCTCACACGATAGTTTGCCGAACGCAAAAGCCCCGCTCACCCGCAGCGTTATCGAACGTATCCCCGCCTCTTCGCCTGGCGTAATATCAAGCTCCTGCACCTTAAACTTTTTCGTCTCGAAATAACGCGTGTACATCCTCAGCAGCATATTGACCCAGTCGCAGCTTTCAGTCCCCCCGGCGCCGGCATGAATACTGAAAAAACAATTTTTCATATCATTCGGCCCGGACAAAAGACCCGCAAGTTCAACCTGCTCGCACCGCTTGAGAAGTTCACCAAAATCCTCTTCCAACTGTGCCAGTTCATCTTTATCCGAATCGCCCGCCGCTAACTCGAAAAGTTCCGCCAGATCTTTCGCCTCGCGCAAAAGCTCCTCTACCGGCTCAATCACCGATTTCAGCGCGCTCAACTGCGAAACCACCGCCTGCGCAGATTCAGAATTCTCCCAGAAGCCCGCCTTGGACATCCGGGCTTCCAGTTTTTGTAGCTGGGATTTCTTGTTGGACAAGTCAAAGCCAGTCCCGGATTTTCACAACCCGGGCCGACAGTTCGCCTATTGCTGTTCGTAATTCCGTAGATTCCATATATTCCGTCCTGATTTTCTAATGCAGTCGCTTCAAAACAAACCTTTATAACACAAAAGACCCCGTTCTGCAACCAGTCGCCTCTTTTTATCGCCGCAATCATTTCGCAATTTTTTACAAGCTTTTTTCGCCCGAATCTGCTATAATATTGAAAAGGTAAGAATTAAGGTGATGGAAGATTGAAACGTAAAGATTTTTCAATTCACAAAGCAGCATTACTTCTTCTGGTTGTTACAACTGCTTTTTCCGCTCAGGCGGCTCGGCCAGGCTGGAAAAAAAAGCAGGTTAATTGGCGCATGACCGGAGGCAGACAGATAAAAGCTGTCAACTACCCGCACTACAAACCCGTCCCGAAAATGAAAAAGCAAAAGTCAGGGCCGATGAAAATAACCGAAGAACCACTCCCCACCGGACCGGCCCTCGAAGTTGTCGGCAGCGACGAAGAATCCGGCAAACCTATCTTTGCAATGGTCATCAATTACCCACCTAAAGCAGGATTCACGCCCTGGATTGCTGTCGCCGCTACCGATGAGCGCCTGTCGGACATTGATTGGGACGCTGTACCCGTATATTCACCGCCCGGCAGCAGTGATTACCTTGCCAACGATCCGCAGACCGATTACGCCATCGGCATCTTCGATACCGGCGCAAGTGCTCACGTAATGGGCTATCACCCCGCCGAAGGAATGAACTTAAGCGGCCCTTATATAACTTCGTACACAATCGAAATCATCGGCGCATCCAATTCGGTCGATGCCCGCGTAAGCTACCCCATAGGAATCTACATCAACGGCCTCCAGGCCATAAACCAGGCCGGACTGCTCGACGACTCAAATATGGTAGGCCAATATAATGTCTCTATCGCAGTAGGTCAAAATCCCGTCTCCGTACCCGACCTGCCTACCGCTGTCGGCTCGCCGATGGCAGCATATCTTGCCGCCGAATTTAACAATGACAACCAAATCTACGTTACACACGACGGTAACGATTTTAACGCCCCGGAGATTCGTTTTTACAACCCTACAGACCCCGCCATACCGCTCTATCCCAACGTAATACCGCTGGAGCTGCGCCCACTCGGCGCCCTGTCCGTCCAGTACGCACCCACTATCGATGGATTAGAATGGCTGCCTTACACCCCCTCGGTAATAATCGGTGCCCTCTCACAATCCCTGTTTTTCGTCTCCAGCGTTGACCTCTACGATGCCGGCAACATCGCTTATGACAGGGACCGTTTCATGCTCGACACCGGTGCCCAGGTTACTGTCGTCGGTGATAGAGTAGCCGCCCGTCTCGGCTTCGACCCCGCAAGCCCGGAATTTGAAGTCGAAATAATAGACGTCACCGGCGCAAACACCATTGTGCCCGGCTTTTATATCGACTCGCTCGAAATTCCCGCCCTGGGCCAATGGCTGAAATTCACAAACGTACCAGTCATTTGGCTCGATATAGCTTCACCCGAAGGCGGTACCCTCGATGGCATAATCGGAATGAACCTCTTTAATCGTTTCAACTTCGTATTAAGAGGAGGCGGCTTCTTTGGTACCGACGACCCGTCACTCGAATTCGAGGCCATTTCGGAATGTATGCTCGCAGATATCGCTCCTGCCCCCAACGGTGATGGCGTCGTGGACACAAACGACCTGGCCCTCTTCGCTGATGCCTGGCTCGCAACTTCGAACCCGCCCGCACCAAACTGGGACCCCAATTGCAATATCGCCCCGTATTTGTTGCCTGACGAAATTATCAACTTTTTGGATTTTTCTATCTTCGCCGATTGCTGGCGACAAAACACAACACCATAATACCAACAACAAAAAATCCTCCGACAGCAATAATCAATAAAAAAACAAGCTCTGGCTTCACTCGGCCTGCCCTCCAGCTTGTCCACCGAAGCTTAGGCGAAGGTGGAAGCCTCGTGCGAAGGAGGGAGCTTTCCTTCTCACTTGCCCACTCGCGATGCTCGATGGCTTATATTTTATATTTTCCCCCCTCTTTTTTTTAGTCTCGTTCGTCTGTCGTCTTGTGTCTTTGGTCTTACTTCTGCTGCCTCGCCAGAATGCCCTGTGGGCACGCTTTGAAGATAACTTTTCCGAAGTGAGTTTACCCTGAGTGAAATCGAAGGGAGAGAGTTGCCGTTAAAATAACATGTTGAATTAATCCCGCAAATTCTTATAATGGCAAAGAGAAAATAGAGTCGTCTATGTAACTATTGATTTTGTGATATTACTAGGTTATAGCATGAGTGGAGACGTTAGCAACAGAAAAAGACTAATATCCATAACAGGGGGAAATCTCCGCAACGGCCATATATATCTCAGCGGCCACCACGATTTTTTCCCGAAAGAATGTTACGGCCAATCCGGAAGGGCCAAAGGTTTAGGCAAGCCTTTAATTCTTCTGCCCGAAGGTACTGACGAATCCATAGAAACGGATATTTCAACCAACGGCAAAAACGGAAAACCTCGCAACTTTTTTAGAAAAAGAGGATGGGTCAAAAAATTCTTTAAGAAATACGACATTCGGGAAGGTGATGTAGTGGCAATTGAAAAGGTCAGCAAATACAAGTATCGCGTATATCCATTTGAGACAAAGAGTATTCGTGAAGGGGCATTTGTTCCTGAACACTGGCCCAAACCTAATCCGAAAAAACCCAGCGTAATCGACCTTTTTGCTGGTTGCGGCGGATTTTCTTACGGATTAAAACAAGCCGGTTTCGAAAATCTTCTGGCGGTTGAATGGGACAGCTCATGCTACCAAACTTTCAAGCAAAATATAGGCTCTCGAATTCTCCACTGGGCAATACAGGGATAATCAATATGGGAATACGTTATAGAAGTATTATTTCTTATGCTGATATTATAAAACGAGAAGAAATAATGCTTCAGAGAGGCATGAATTTCCGCATCAAACCGAATTATTCCATCATTCTAATGAGTGTTAGAAAGGGAGCACCATATAGGGACCAGTGGCATGAGGATACAGGGCTTCTTGAATACGAAGGCCATGACGAACCAAAATGCGTTAGCGTTGATCCTAAAAAGATCGACCAGCCAATACGATATAGTGGTGGAAGTCTTACCGAAAACGGCAAGTTTTACAACGCTGTGCAAGCCTATAAAGAAGGGAAAACGAAAGCTGAAATTATTCAAGTTTACGAAAAGATATCGCAAGGTGTTTGGTGTAACCGCGGAAGATACGAACTAATTGATGGAAAAATTGTGTTTGATGGGCAAAGAAACGTTTTTCGATTTTTCTTAAAACCCACAAAAACCCCTTATGTAAAAGAACCACTTTTAAGAGAAACAAGGGTAATACCGACGGTGGTAAAAATTGAAGTGTGGAAGCGAGATCAAGGAAAGTGTGTAATATGTGGATCAACCAAAAACTTGCATTTTGACCACGACATACCGTTTTCTAGGGGAGGAAGCAGTATCACTGCAAAAAACGTGCGTCTTTTATGTGCCAAGCATAACTTATCGAAATCAAATAAGATAATGGGTTTCGTTCCCTGGTTTATGAGTGCTGCATCACTAATATTTTCTAAGACTGGCTAAGAAATATATTATAGAGGACAAAACAATCATGAAAAATCAAAGTCTTACACTGGGCAATTTGGTTGAAGAATATTGTGAAATCGTAGCCGATGCTACATTATCCAAAACATCAAGTAATGAGATTGACTGGGTTAAACTTGAAAACGAATTACAAGTAAAAGCAGATTGGACTAAAAAAGGTGCTCAGCACATCTTAAATCTTGTCCGTAATTACGGTAGTTTTGTGCTACGGAATGCGCTTGCTTTGGCTATAGCAGCAGACATAGAAGATGGCTCATTAAACCTTTGACCGTTGAACAAAGAAAACGCTGTATGTCACGTAACAGGGGCAAGGATACTTCCCCGGAAATAATTGTTAGGCAACTGATTTATTCATTGGGATACCGCTACCGGCTTCACCGAAAAGATTTACCTGGTTGCCCTGATATGGTTTTCTCGGCAAAAAAGAAAGTGATATTTATTAACGGCTGCTACTGGCACAGGCACACTTGTAAAAAAGGCAGATCAAAGCCCGAAACGCGTGAGGATTTTTGGCAGACAAAGTTTTTTAAGACAAAACAGCGGGATAAAGAAACCCGTAAAAAGTTAAAAAAACTCGATTGGCAAATATTAACCATCTGGGAATGCCAAATCAAAAATGTTGAAAAGTTAAAAAAAATGGTTACAGAATTTTTAGGAGGGAATTAAAGGTGTCCGGCCATATTTTGTTTTTCGAGCCACGTGCTGCCTGCGGTTCGGGCTTCGCCCTCATTCCGGCCTACGGCAGCCAGCCCCCGCGGCGCTTGAGCGGAGTACCGAAAGAACCGCTATTTATGCGCAAAAAACGCTTTTTTTTGCACTTTTCTGACACCTTTTTGACACTTTTTGACGTTTTTTTGCATTTTTTTGCGTTTTTTTACTCTTTTTTGCTCTTTTTGCCACTTTTTTTCTTACCCATTTTACCTATATACCCCAAACGAACATTCCAATCTCCCTTTTTAGCCCACCAGCAGGGATTTGCCCTTGAATCCGCTAAAATTTCCCCCCAAAATCCCCAATTTTTAAAATTCTTTTTAAAAATTTTGCGGCTGAATCTTTATTTCATTTTTCTATGCGTAAATTTCTTTGCATTTTCACCGCAATAATCAGCCACAATCTGCCCGGCCCCCAGCAGTTTCCATTTATATATTGTCAGCCCTTCCAATCCTACCGGCCCCCGTGCGTGTATTTTATTCGTGCTTATACCAACTTCCGCCCCAAGCCCGTAGCGAAAACCATCGCTGAATCGCGTACTGGCATTCCAGAAGACATTTCCCGAATCGACCAATTCCATAAACTTCTCGGCCTTTTCCTTATTTTCGCTAACTATACTGTCGGTATGGCCGGAACCGTATTTGTTGATATGCTCAATCGCCTCATCCACACCGGCAACTACTTTTACAGAAAGGATATAATCGAGATACTCGCTGGCCCAGTCCTGTTCATTTGCCGGCTGAACTTCTATTATCGATGCGGTTTTTTCACAGCCGCGAAGTGCAACCCCTTTTGTCTCAAGGGCGGTTTTGACCTTCGGCAGGAAGGTTTTAGCAAGCTTTTCATCAACGAGCATAGTTTCAGCAGCATTGCAGACCGCAACATACTGGCATTTTGAGTCAACAGCTAATTTAACAGCCATATCCAAATCCGCCTCGGCATCTATATAGATATGACATATTCCATCAGCATGTCCGAGTACGGGTATATCGGTGTTATTCATTATATAGCGGACAAATTCGTTTGAGCCGCGGGGGATAATCAAGTCTATATATTCGCTCATCGCTAACATTTCGGCAACATCCTGGCGGGTATGCAGCAGTTGCAGCCAGCCGGCAGGCATACCTGCATCTTCGGTGGCCTGCGAAATTATCTCTGCCAGGATAGTATTTGTGTTTTCCGCCTCGCTGCCGCCCTTTAGCAGAACGGCGTTACCGCTTTTTAGGCAAAGTGTTGATATTTGCACAAGGACGTCCGGCCGGGACTCAAAAACAATGCCGATAACGCCTATAGGGCAAGATACTTTATAAAGTTCCAGCCCTTCATCGAGTTCTGTAGCTGCTATTGTTTTGCCGATGGGCTCATCGAGTTTAATTAAGCTCTCAATACCCGCACAGACATCAGCTATTTTGTCCTGCCCGAAGGCAAGGCGTTTGACCAGAGGCCCGGCAAGGTTATTTTTTTTCGCCCCAGCGAGGTCTTTTTCATTGGCAGCGGTAATTTCGGCACTTCTTTGCTTTAGCGCCTCGGCGATTCGGGCCAGCGCATTATTTTTTGCATCGGCTTTAACCGCCGCCAATTTGATTGAAGCCAGCCGGGCCGCTGCCGCTATTTCAGCAATAGTCATAATAAATTCACCATTTACTATTTACGATTAATAGTTTATAATTGAATACCGAATTATAAATAATCGACATCAAATAATCAATTATAATTGCGGGTGTAGCTTAGAGGCAAAGCACCAGCCTTCCAAGCTGGCTACGCGGGTTCGATTCCCGCCACCCGCTTTTATCGTATATTCCTAGCCTGAGTGGAGCTGCAAGTGGGAGGTGCTGCAGGTTTGGTGATAACCGCGAGTTTGGTGAGTGCTGCAATTTTGGCAAGATTTACCAGGCTGCAATCAGAATTTGCTGCATCGCTAACAACAGACTGTTATAAAAACAGCGGGGAGGCGTAAAAAAATAACCGGCTGATGATAGCAGTTGAACTTTCGTAAGCACTTTTCTTTACGTCAATTAGCCATTTCTCGGGGACGTCCTATAAAAAAATTTTCGAAAAATTTTAAAAAAAGCAAATTTGGTTGTTGACTTGGTGGTAAAAAGTGGTAGAATCTCCCACTATTGAATGGTCAAGTGGGACAGAAGTTATGCTGCTGTTAACAGGTGAATACCAACACGTAATCGATGGGAAGAACCGGGTTCTCATCTCGAATAAACTTAGAAGCCAGATAGACTGTGAAGAGCATGGCAGCAATTTTTATCTTGTGCTTGGTGCAAATGGGATACTTTGTCTTTATCCTGAGAAATATTTTGAGCAAATAGTGCTTTCAGTGGCTCCGGGGAAAAGTGCACCTGATGAGGCGGTGGCGTTCGAGAGGATGAGTTTTGCACTGGCAAGCAAGGTAGAGCTCGACGGACAGGGCAGACTGCTTCTTAACGAAAAACTTCGAAAAAGAGCAGCCCTGAAAGACCATATTACACTTGTCGGCGTGCGGGACCATATCGAACTGTGGAACAATGAGAACTGGGAACAGTATCTGGCGGACCATATGCCGCAGTACCAGAAACAGATGTCTGAGGCAAGACAGGCGGTTCTGGAAAAACAAAATAAAGAGCTTTCGAATATGATTGAATATCCGGAATAAATTGCATTTTCAAAAAGGACGGTTTTGTAAGGGATGACTAATTAAGCT
>CAZECQ010000100.1:0-6097 GCA_964510545.1 uncultured Pirellulales bacterium
CCTCGATGTACAATAGTACGCCTCCGGGCGGCAGCAGGCAAACGCCTTGTACTAAGGGCGAAACTCCGCGCTAAATCCAACTGAGGCATTAGTTCTTACGCCGCGGGGGCTGTACTGAGCTGAACGGGGCTGCTGGAGGCCGGAATTAGGAACGTACAGTATTACGCAGGAGCGAAGCTACGAAGTTAGTAAAAATTGTCCGAACCGCAGGTGAGCAGAAGAAAATAATGGGCACAAATGGCACGAACTGTGCTCGGAAATACGAAATTCGAAGAACAAAATTTAAAAATTCAAAAAGAATTCTGCTGATTTAGATAGATTTTTTGTATAGCGTATTATAAGCCAGTAAACTAAGTATTAGACGAAGTGAATACAAATATTTTGACTGATTTAAGGATTTCAAGTAAGCTACTGTTGTAGCATCGTACCAAAAATTAAGGTATTAGGGTCGTTACTAACGATAATTACAATATGTAGCTTTTTTGAAGAAACAATATTCGTACCTTGACGGAAAGTGGTTTCTATCGACAAAATGGCTATTACAACCCAAAATTTGCGTCCATATCTGCAACAATGCGGATACACTGATGACTTGATTCAAAAGGATTATTCTTATGCCGACAGTTCCGGCCAAGAGCATCATGTGCCAATTGTTGGCTTCGCGTACCCATCATATGATTGCAGAAATGCATGTATCACAGCGATAGATGCCGAATTATTAGAAGCACCAGCCTTTGAAACCAAAGCAATTCATTGTCGCGATATTGGTGCCCCTTTGATATTTATTTGTTGCAGAAAAGAATTTCAATGGTGGGGCTTAACAACCAAAGGAGTTGAATTTAAAGAAAGAGTATCTGCTAATCAAATTGACAATTTTTTCAAACAACACAGCGAAGAATTTTCTCCTGAAAGTATTTATCGCGCAAAAAATCTCAGCCGTGTTCATTCTGAATACCAGCTTAAGTTTGTAGATCGGGGTTTAATGCCTATACTTGAGCACGAGATGGGTAACAGGTTGGCTGATTTAATAAAGAACATGCTTCGCGCACTTGATGATAAACTTGGAAGTCCAAAAGAAATAAAGTTAAAGAGATGGATGTTTCAGTGTGCATTCTGGCTATTGGGTGCCAAGATACTTCAGGATAAAAAAGTCAAGGGCTTTATTAAGCTAGACCTGGAAGATGTGCCTGCGGTTTTGGAAAAGGTTAACCAGCACTATGGAGCAAAAGAACCTTTGGTTTTCAAGACTAATCAAAAGTGTGCTTTAGAAGTAGCGTCAAGTGTGGTTAAACAATTTTCCAGTTTGAATAATCTGACTATTGAATCACTGGCTCACGTTTACGAGACTACTCTAATAGACAAAGAAACCAGAAAAGCATGGGGGATTCACGCGACACCTTCATATCTGGTTGATTATATCGTTTGGCAGCTTTTTGACTGGATAAGAGATATCCCACAGGAGAACAGGCATGTGCTTGAGCCGACCTGTGGCCATGCCCCGTTTCTTACATCGGCATTACGTTTGCTAAGGGAAATATACGAGGGCGAAAGGGCAGATTTGCATAAATATCTCAAGAGTCATTTATTGAGTATAGAACAAGATTTGTTTGCCAGAGAGATTGCGAGGTTATCTCTAACATTAGCCGACGTGCCAAGTCCAAATGGCTGGAAGCTGGAAACGGGCGATGTATATCAAGGGGACAATCTCTCAAAGTTAGCGAGTAAATCAACAATCCTGTTATGTAATCCTCCGTTCGAAAACTTTTCGCCAGGCGAACAACAAAAATGCCACGATCTCAAAACTGGTAATAAAGCCGCTGAAGTTTTGGCTCGGACATTGCCTTATATGCCAAAAGGTTCTGTGTTTGGAGTCATTCTTCCACAAGGCTTTCTGCATAAAGCCAATCTATCGCCTTTGCGAAAAATGCTTATTGAGCAATTTGAATTAGCAGAAATATGTGCGTTGCCGGAAAATGTTTTTTCCTTTGCAAAACATAAATCTATGGTGTTGCTTGGGCGCAAGCACGATAGCGCAAAAAGAACATTTGTCTTGAATAATAAGATACGTTTCCGCCGTGTCCAAAAGTGGGAACTTGATAAATTTAAAGAATCTTATCAAACATCGACCGATCAGATTTTTCAAAGCAAATTTGATATTCCTCCTATTTATGATTTTCGTTTGCCACAACTTCACGAAGTATGGGAATATTGCCTACGTTTTCCACGTCTAAAGAAAGTGGCAAATGTGAGAAAAGGATTGGAATACAAAAGTATGTGCCCAGAGGAGGAGACATTCGACAGCAAAAAACACTTGCCTCCAAACGCATTGACTATAAGCGAACATGAATTTCCAGATGCAGTTAGGGGATATGCAAAGTTTAAGGAAGGTATTAAATTAACAGAAAATCCGCCGTTAGCATGGATGAATCTTGACGTTTCGGTTATCCGTCGTCCTGGTTTTGGAATGGAGCGAGGTGTACACCAAGTATTACTTAATTATGCTCGTGTGAGTCATCAGCCTTGGCGTCTGAAAGCTTTGATTGATTCCTCAGGCCATCCAGTTACAAGTAGTTTTTTAGTAATTCGCCCTAAGCTAAAAGGGTGGCAGCTTAAGATATTTTGGGCATTATTAAATTCTCCATTTGCCAATGCATTTGCGTACTGCAACAGTTTAGAACGTCTTAATCTCAAAGGAATGGTAGAAAATATTCCATTGCCAGCATGCGATATATCTTCTTTATGCCATCTGAGCGGGTTGGTTCAAGATTACTTTGATTTGTACGATTCGAGAGGAAAGATTTTACAAAGTGAGGTTGATGCAAAAGAAGTTAAGCGGCGAATGCTGGCTATTGATGCGGAAGTGATGCGATTGTATGATTTGCCTCCGAAACTCGAACGGCAGGTGTTGGATTTGTTTGAAGGCTGGGAGCGTAAGGGTGTCGATTTTAAGTTTGACAGATATTACCCGGAAGGATTTGAGTCTTGGATTCCTTTGCACGAATACTTGTCCGAGGAGTATCAAAGGTCAACGCCTTCGTTTGTAAATGACTGGGTAGAGAAAAACAGATCGCCTGAAATTATTAAGGCTTTTGAAACTGCGGTGGAGGCATTTAAAGAAGATTGATATGCGCGATTATCTACTGGATACAAACATTTGGTCAGATTGGTACAATCCAGCGAAAAACTCTAAGATATTACAGCATATCCAACAATTGCCCACGGTAGTAAGGCTACACATATCTGTCATTACTATTGGGGAAATTGATTTTGGGTTTAACATAATGACAAAAAAACAACGGGCTGCTTTTAACATAGAGGAGTTTTGGTAAATTTGTTAGCAGCACAACCCCAAATCTTGTTCCGGTTGATAAACATACCGCAAATATATACGGTAGGCTTAGAGCACAATTATTTGAAAAACACGCGCCAAGGGACAAAAAAAGAAAAGGGCTTCGCCCTGAACAATTAATTGATCCTGTTACTTCATTGGAACTTGGGATACAAGAAAATGATCTTTGGATAGCAGCACAAGCAATGAGCCGAAATCTAACATTGGTTACGAAAGACAAATTACATCGGATTTCTGAAGTGGTTGGAAATGAGCTTTATATTGAGAATTGGGCGAAAAATTGAAAAAATTGTGATGTTTCGGCGACTAAATCTTTACGGATTTCTTTTCAACTTTTCGACAAGCGCAGGGTGACAGGGAGGAGTTAGAAGGTCAGGTACTGGGCGGCTTTAAGAAGGAGTCTTTTTGAGATTGGTGCGGGGTTTTTTTAGGCGGAGCAGGGCGGAGCCGAGGAGCAAGAGTATTGCAGTGGCGGGTTCGGGATTTGTGACCATAAGCTCGAAGCTGTCCAGTGTGCCGGTATTGAAGTAAAAGGCATCATAGATTTGCAGGTGCCAGGAGCCCAAAATACTCTCGCCATCGAACGTGGAAAGCAGGTAAGGGTCTTTTGGTTTGAACCGGCCGGTGAAAGGCGCTTCGGCCAGTGAGATTGAGGTGGCGGCTTCATCGTCAAATATTGTCTGTGAGTAATTTTCGCCCTCAAAGAACTCATCCAAAGGATTGTACATATTCAAACATATTCTTGTACCAGCGGGGCTTTGGAGAAAAAGCTGTAAATCGAAGGCGCTGGTGTGTGTTAAGCTGATGCGTACATCAAGGTCCTGAATAAGATGTTGGTCGTTGATTTCAATGAGGGCATCGGTCATCCAGCCTTTTGTGGTGCCGGTTTCGGCGGGGATATTCAGGTCGAAGTTTCCGCCATAAGTAATTACGATACCGGCAGGGAGAGGGGAAGAGAGGGTCAGCAAAATAATTGCGATTGTGACAATCCATTGTGCTGTGCTGCGAGTGTCCATACCGAACCAATCGTTTAATGCTATGTAAAAATTACCGCTTTGTAGATTAGTCGCCGCCTGCGTGATGATAATTATAACCTTATTGCATATTTTGGGTAAATAAAAAAATAAAAAATTATTTGGATAAGAAGGAAGAGCAGAGAGGCGCTGCTATGGGGCGGACGGCTAAATAGAGGCCTTAGGGCGAGGGCGGCGGTTATTATTATTTTACTTCGAGTACGGAGTTGAATCCGCCGAATTGATTTGTTTCGGTGAGCTCGTTGTATGGGTCCTGCTGCCATTGGCCGTCAACGACGAGTCTGTAGCGGTATTTTCCTGCGGGCAGTTTCAGTTTTGTCTGCCAGACGCCGCTTTTTCCGACTTTTTCCATAGAAGTGTTTGTCGGCTGCCAGTTATTGAAATCACCGGCGATTTGTACACTTTCGGCGCGTGGGTAGAGCGTTACAAATACGATAGCGTCATTTACCTGAGAGACTCCGTAATAGTCTGAAAGCTTGGTATCGGTGTCGAGGGTGTCGAGAGTGTCGATGGCGTCGAGAGTGTCGATGGCGTCGATGGTGTCGATGGTGTCGATGGTGTCGATGGTGTCAATGGTGTCGATGGTTTCGAGGGGTTTTGGCTTTTCGATTTCAATGATTTCTGTCGAGGTTTTTGTGGTCTGCAGGAGTTCTTCGGCGGTACTGCTGATGGCTTTTAGCTGACTTGATAAGGATTCGACGGCTGCGTGTTGGGGCGGTTTTTCCTCGTCGGCTATAACTTCCTGAGCCAGTGCCTGGAAATCCGCTTTGCCTTTGCTGGAGGGGTCGTATTCTGCGATTGGCTGGCCGAAACTGGCTGCTTCCTTTAGCTTGGTATTGAAATTGACGATTGTCTTGAACATTTTGTCTTCGAAGTGGTTTTTTAGTTCGGCGAGTATTTCTCTGGCCATTTTTGTTCTGATGTCATACATACTGGCGAGCACCTTGACATTGACCTGCTGGCTGCATCTCTCACACAGAATATTGAGAGTTTCGAGCTGTTTGCTGAGTCCGTGCAGGGCGAAATAGCCGGTTTCGACGGGCACAATAACGTCGGTTGCCGCCCTTAATGCGTTGAAGGTCAGCAGACCTACGGCCGGCGGGCAATCGATTATTACATAATCAAATTCGCCTTTAATTTTTTCCAGTACACTTTTGAGGCAGCTTTCGCGCTCTGCGATTCCAGTCATCTGCTGTTCGAAAGCAGACAGGTCTATGCTTGATGGGGCCAGTTCGAGTTGATCATCAATCTGCCAGAGAATTTCGGTCAGCTTTATCGGCTCATTTCTGCTCTTGCTGATTAGTACATCATAGATGCTTTGCTCAATCTGCTCTTCGGGCACGGCCAGTCCGACGGCGCAATGCGATTGTGGGTCCATATCAACCAGTAGGGTTTTTTTGCCCTTTTCGGCGAGAGTACTTGCGAGGTTGATGGATACGGTGGTTTTGCCACAGCCACCTTTTTGGTTGACAACTGCTATTATTCTCATTGTTTTTCTCCAACCCTTGACAGTCCGAGGCTGTCGATTCGTATTCATAAACGGTGTTTCAGTGCTAAAAAAGCTAATTGCTTATATATTTATTCGGCAAAGAAATGTGAAAAACTTTATCTTTTTATGGGACGAGCCGATAAAAAAACCAGATAACAGTATGGAGAAGGGCAATTTCTCTGTGTGGAAGGGGGCAGAGGAGATGAAGAAAGGGGTGTTGGAAGT
>CAZECQ010000100.1:6197-8944 GCA_964510545.1 uncultured Pirellulales bacterium
CTTATGCCTGACCAGGCCAATCCGTATGGTACGGCTTTCGGCGGGAGTATTGTGGCGTGGATTGATATGGTGGCGTCAATGGCGGCGCAGAAACACTGCGGTAAAGAGGTGGTTACGGCCTGTATCGATTCTCTGAATTTTGAAGAACCGGTATATATCGGCGACCATGTTGTTTTGAAAGCCGCTGTAAATTATGTTGGTAACACTTCTATGGAAGTTGAGGTAGAGGTTGCAAGAGAGGACCCTTACAGCGGCAAAAGAATTATAGCTACCACGGCACATCTGACATTTGTGGCCCTTGATAAAAATAAAAAGCCCACGGCTATTATTCCGCTGGTGCCACAAAGCGAGGAAGAAAAAAAGCGGTATGAGAATGCCCGGCTTCGTGTGAAAGCGAGAAAAGAACTTCTGAGGAAGATGAAGTAGCGCTTAATAAGGGGGTTTCTTGCTTTTAGTGTGGTGACTTTTTGCTTTTGCCGGTTGGTTTGGAGAAGCAGAATCAGCTAAAACGGACATTCTTAGCTTATTGGAGCAGATAACAGAATATTGTTTTTGGGTATAAAATACATAAAAAAGTATTGACAGGCACTTTGGTTTTTGATAAAAGGGCCGTTCAGTAAAGGGTTGGCCTTTGTCCCTTGAAGGCGGACTCTATTTCGAAAACGAGAGAAATTATGTTGTAGGCCTGCGACATGGGGGCCAGAGGAATTGAGCATTGAGCAGCGGTATTGTAAAATGGTTTGATGAGCGCAAAGGTTATGGCTTTATAGTTCCTGATGAAGGCAGCGAAGAATTGTTTATTCATCATACAAATATCCTTGTCGAGGGCTATAGAACGCTTAAGGAAGGGCAAAGAGTCGATTACGAGAAAGGGCAAGGCAGCAGAGGTCCTGAGGCGACGAATGTAAAGCCTTGTTGAGTCAAGCGGCTGTGAAAAAACTTTCCATAGATGCGTTATCTTAGCGATTGCCTTTACGGCTTATGCTACAGGCGATATTGTTATCATCCAGCAACTACTGAATGTAAGGTGTAACTGTTATAAGTGTTTGAGTTTTTTCGCCTGTACTGCGAGAACTAAGCAGGGCGGTTGCTATATTTTTCTCCTGGCCGGTGGTTCCTCCAATGATTAGGGTTTTTCCCTGCTGAGCAGAGACGGTGGTTGTCAGTTCGGTCAGTTCCATATCGGCGGCATCGTTTGTGAAGCGGGAAAAGACGGGGGTCAGCTTCATAGCAATCATATCGTTGGGTAATCTGTGGGGGGTGACAAGAGAAAAAGTGCAAAAAAGTGCAAGAAATTGCGAAAAAGTGCGCGAAAATGTGCCAAAAGAGTACCATTTTGTACCACTTTTTTTGCAGACAGAAGGAAAATTTAGACGCAGATTTCAAGACAAAGATTAGCCGCAAAAAAGCACAAAGAAAAATTAGACGCAGATTGTGCAGATTACGCAGGGGCAAACTCCCGAATACTTTAACGAAGATGAGGGGCTTGTATAATATCTAATCCCAAGCCATCAACCCAGTAGCAATGTTGGTTCATCTTCCAAGCCTTTTTACGCTTTTTGTTATTATCTGTTTGGATATGTTGGGGTATAGCTCACTAAAAGCTTTAACACTCACACGATTCCATCCCTTTTTGGCAAAATGATACTCACCTTGGTATATCACTTTCCTTGTCAGTATACAATAATATGGTTTCCCTGCACGCTTATAGGAATAGGACAAAGGATTAGTTATTTTTCCAACATTACCAACCCCTCCAGAAGCTGTTTTAGGACCTTTGTTTTTTTGGTGTTTCTTCTTTGGAGGTTCGACCCCTTGCTTACACTCATAAGCCTTTGTTAGTCGAGTTAACTTGTTGTTAGCGTTGGGCTTAGATTTAGAAACTTTCTTTGTGTAATTTTCTGAATACTTGCATGCGTGATTAACGGAACAACTTTGACATCGGGAATTGATTATGGGTACAAAATTTTTATCATTAATTATGGTGTCAACGAACCCAAGAATATTTTGAGTGCTGTCAAGCATTTCTTTTTTATTTTGAACCCAGCAATAATGAGATTCACGGTCAACACAAATAATTCTAAACTTAATTGAAGAGAGGTTATTCTCTTGTATAAAAGGTATTGAGTAGAGTTCTAATTGTTCTTTGAATGGCAGTCTTGAACCAGTCTTATAATCAACAATTTCCATGCAACCATCTGGATATCTGAGTACGAGGTCAGGGATTCCATAAAACTTTATTTTGTTTAGTTCGAATGACAACGGGTGTTCGATCGCAACGATTTTTGTATCCTTGGGAAAAGTGTTACAGAAGAATTTTGCATTAGCTCGGAAAATTTTTCTCTTTCTTTTTTCTATCTCCTTTTGTTTCGTGCTCCAATTCCATTCACTATTTCTTAAATAGTGTAACCTAAATGCCCAATAAACGATTTGCTTATAATCCAAATCCGGCACTTTTTGCCCAACATATGATAGGAGATATGTATAGACTGCCGAATGAAACTTCTTCCCTTTTGCAAAGATTCTCAAATTTGTGGTTTCTACAGGTCTTACCCTATCAAGATAAATAAGCTTGAATCGGTGCGGGCAAGAGTTATATGTTGCAATTCTGGAGTAAGACACATATTGCTCTTTGAAACAATCATAAGCTGTTTTAAATATTTTTTTTGTCTTTTTTTCTTGAGGTTCAATAGTAGTAAGTTCATCAGTCTTCCAATGAGTTTTAGCAGAAGCAGTAGCAATATAAT
>CAZECQ010000101.1:0-8887 GCA_964510545.1 uncultured Pirellulales bacterium
GCTTCTAAAGGAATAAAATGTCAACAAGACTTGAACAAATACTTGAAGACATCGATCCTTCAAGGACCTATGACCAAATCTTTGCCAGAGCGGATAATGCGATAAATTCATTTTCCGGCACTTGTGCCCAGATTACCGACTGGGGCGAGTTCAGCGAATACATGGCTGACTTTACAATCCATCTTGAGGCGAAGATATTGCAGCTACACTCATGTCCGACAGGCCGGGATTTTTACTGGTCAAAATGTATGCAGATGCTTTGTCATATTTACGGTCCCAACGGCGAAAAAGCTGCGTTCGACATGGCTCGAACCGGCAAGGAAGGCGGCTTATTTGCTGTATTAAAAGCTGTAGCCCTGAGAATGGCCGAAGAGTACGCTGAAAATGAAATAGGTGCCCGGGTTATCGATTACTGGAATAAACTTACACTGCAAGAGCAGTTCTCTGCAGCCGATGAATATCTCGAAAAATACGGCCATCTGCTGCCTTCCGAAATAACCGAGGGTAGTGCCGTCCGCCTTCGGGCTAATTTCCCCAAGGTTCTCGAAAAACATCCCCGAATGCTTCATAAATTCCGCAATTTAAACGGATAAATTCCAAAACAACTTTCTTCAAAAAAGCATGTTTTTTTGAAGAAAACCCCTCTGCGTGAAATTAACCCATCCCAACTCCCACTTTAGTCTTTAGAGAACGATTTACAGAACTAAAGTGGAAGGATACGAAATGACTGTTGGCCAGGCACTTGTAACACATGCCGGACCTTACATGCTGGCAGCAAAGGCAAGAGCACTTGTTGAGGCGGAAGTAAGCAAAGGGTGTCTCGCAACTGTATTAGGCAATCCGGTGGCTCTTGAGCCTGTTTATTCTCAGATTACCGTCCCCAAAGATATCACGGCCCTTGTGGATAGACCCTGTTGGATTTACGAAAACCCGCCCGCTGAAGAGAGCATCATAAGGTTCCGTGTATGGATATCGCCGGATCAGCCGTTCGACTGGAACTGCTTTGAGCTTTTCCTAAGACAGCTTTGCCTGGTCTCCAATCGCGTAGGGCTGGAAATAGCAGGTAATCAGGAAAGAATCGCTATTTCACTTATTTGTCATAAAGAAGATATTCCCATTGTTACAACCGCGTTCTGCGGCAAACTGAAATTTTGTAAACTATCGAAGCTGGAGAGCGACCCGTTTTTTGATGTCAGCCCAGAGGCCTGGGAAGACATCAGGTTCTATGATTATTTTCCCGGCCCGCCGTATTCGCATCTTCTGACCCGGCCAAATGAACTGGTAGACTCGCCCTATGAATGTTTGATTACAGCAATGGCAAATATACCCGCGCCTGCAATAGGTATCTATCAGGTAATGTTTCAGCCGGTCGATCCTGCCCATAACTGGCATCGCAATATCGAAATTCTTATGGACCTTGAATACATCGTTAAGCTCGTAGCCAATACAGGCAGTTTCCAGCGTTATGCTCAACAGGCACCATCAGGAGACCTTCGCCAGATGGCAGGTCACGTAGAGACCAAGGCTCATAATGACAAACCCTTTTATGCAGCTGCACTTCGTGTCGCGGTGCTGGGTGCCGAGAATTTAACATGCCAATACATGCAATCGATGGCAACCTTTAGTACTTTGTTTCAGCATGGCGGCATGCATATGCAGACTATAACGGAAGCTGATTATAGAACAGTTCTTTCATCTCAAAAGATACGTCAGATGTTTCAGCTGGGGCTGGCTTACCGGCCAGGTTTTCTGATCAATTCCGCTGAACTAACCGGCCTTGCTCACTTTCCTCCTTCAAACATCGTCGAGCATCTTGAGACCTCTATTGATACCCTGGATACATTATCTCTTACCAGCAACAATCTTTCAGAAGGTACACGTATAGGCACATGTCATATCGCGACCGAAGAAAAACCTGTCTGTATCCCGCGAAGTATCCGAATGCGTCATACACATCTTATCGGCAGACCCGGCACAGGCAAATCTACGCTTGAAGAACATATGATCGTCGATGACATCAAAAGCGGTCAGGGTGTGGCCGTCCTTGACCCGCATGGGGACCTGTCAGAACGGCTGCTTGGGCTCATTCCGGAAGAATATGTTGATAAGGTAATCTACTTTGATCCGAGCGATCCATACTGGGTTCCTCTATGGAACCCAATGCAAAAGGTACCGGGCCAGGATATAGGCCGAATGACAGATAATCTGGTGGGGGTACTAAAAAGCTTTGTTTCAGGCTGGGGCGACAGATTAGAGCACATACTTCGTCATTGTATTTTTGCACTGCTGCATCTTTCAGGAAGTACTCTGCTGGATATTGCACACCTGCTTCGCAGCGGCTCAAGGGAAAGCGAAGTAACCCGCAAGCTCATCCTCGATATCCTTCATAACGAAGAGGCACGCAAGTTCTGGGAGCATGATTTTATGCGTTACAGGCCGGATGAATTCACACCACCAAAACACAAGCTTAGTAAGATGCTTGTCGGCGGCACGGTTTCACTGATGCTATCACAGCCCAACAGCAGTTTTAACTTCAGACGAATCATGGATGATGGCATGATATTCATAGCCGACCTGTCGAAACTCGGCTCTGAAGTGAGGGAAGTTCTTGGTGGATTTATACTTGCGATAATGCACATCACAGCACTTAGCCGCAGTGATACCCCAATAGAAAAACGCAGGCCGTTTCAGATATATCTCGACGAAGCACACCGGTTCATAACCGACTCGCTGGAAGATATTATAGCTGAGACGCGTAAGTACGCCGTCGGCATGATCTTTGCCCACCAATATATGCGTCAGTTTGGATCAAATAAAACCGATGCTCTCGGCAGTGTTGGAACAACTGTTGTCTTTAATGTCGATGCCAAAGATGCCGCTTATCTGGCAAAGGATTTTCACGATCAGGTCAAACCTGACGATATCATTAACCTTGAAATATGGCAGGCAATCATACGCTGCGGGACAGATATCGCCAAATTCACTACATTGCCGCCGCTTGAAATACCTGCAAACAACTTCAAAGACCTGATAATCGCTAACTCACGAAAGAATTACTACATGCCCATACCACAGGTTCATAGCGTTGTAGAGAAGATGAATAAGCAAGCCGACAAAATGTCAAAATCGATAGCAGCTCCTGTAGATGATAATGAAAAACCCCAGGTCAATGGAGACTTGAGTCATGATGAACTCTGATATCAGAAAACAAGCCGAGCAAAAGGTTAAGGCAATTACAACTGAACTTGACCAGTCCCTGATAAAAAGCAGGTTTGATGAGCCGATTGATAAAGTTGTTAGGCAATTTACTCACACGTTAGGGTGTCCTGTTTCTCATGAGGAGTTTCACAGGGTTATCGCTGAGTTTGCGGTGCATATTTATGATAAAGGCCTCAATGCCTGCTGGATGGCCTCAGGTGAGCCGCTTGGACAGGTGATAGAGTTGCTCGAAAAGCATTATAATGGTGCTTATGGCCAAGGCTATATAGCAGCGGCCCTCAATGCCAACGATACTCACGAAGGCGGAATTGATACGGTTCTCAAACAGTTGGCTGAAATAATCAAGGATGTCGAGCGGTCAAAACATGTAAATGCGGTTTTTGCCGTAAACATAAATCCTGCCGACTGGCACCTAAAGTGTGAAATTGTAAGTATCCTCCTTGCGGACTATAGACAGTTCCTGCCACAGCACCTGCTGGAATATAAACCATGGCAGCTGGCAAACCAGATTCCATCAATTATGTACAAATATATCTGTAGCGACTCAGCTTTGTGGGAGCTTTTGTGCTGCCAGGAAATATCATGAGAAAAATAAAACGACACACTGAAGAAAAGATAAGGATTTTTAAAAGCTGTTTTACCGGCCTGAGAAATGTCTATGGCACCTACGATATAAGAACAGGCAAAGTCCGGCAGGTAAAAGGGCCTGTTACCGATGAAGTAATCTTAGCACATCTGACAGGCAGGCAGTCCTATGGCGTGTATCTTTTAACGGGTGACAAAACCAAAGCGTTGGCGGTTGATTTTGATCAGGACAATCTGCATCTACCTGCCATTTTTCTGTCTAAGGCCAGGTATTTGGGTATACCTGCATATGTTGAGCGAAGCAAATCAAAGGGCTACCATGTCTGGATATTCTTTAATAATCCTGTGTCTGCCCGTAAGGGGAGAATTGTAGTTAAAAAAATATTGCTTGATATGGACAAATCCGAAACTGAAATCTTTCCTAAACAGGATTCATTGAACGGCAATATATCATACGGCAATTTTATCAATGCGCCGCTATTCGGAAAACTTGTGCCGAAAGGACGAACAGTATTTGCCGATCCCGACAAGCTGACTGTTGCCTATCCGGATCAGTGGGAATTGCTGCAAGATATCGAACGAGTCTCAGAGCAGAGGCTTGACACAATTATTGAAAGCTGTGGGCTAAATGAACAGGATACGGTAATTGAAAAACCAAAGCATAATAGTCCATATGCGGCTGATAATGAGACATGCTCTTTTGGCCTGCCTCCCTGTGGGCGGAGAATGCTTACAGATGGTGTCGATTCCTTCCAGCGTATCTCATGCTTTCGGCTGGCAGTTCATTTGAAACGAAATGGCCTGCCCTTTGATCTTGCTCTGGCGGTATTGAAGGCCTGGGCAAAGAAAAACCATCCAACAGATGGTAAACAGATTATTACCGACAACGAAATCCAGGAACAAACCAGATGTGCCTATAAAAATCCCTATCGTAGTTTAGGTTGTGAGGAGCCAGCGGTTGCAGCCTACTGTGTAAAGAGTTGTCCATTATATTCGCGCAGAAAATCAAAACAATCAGATTAAGAAATTGGAGATAAAAAATGCTTACGTTAAATGAAACACAGACAGTTGATTCAGAGAAAACCATACCTGATATCAGCCGCGAAGTATTAAAAAGAAGGTGTCTGCTCAAAGACCCTGACGGCAACGTAATTGAAACACCTGACCAAATGTATATGCGTGTAGCTAAAGCAATTGCAAAAGTTGAGTCACAGTATGACACGCATGAACAGGTGGCTCAACTGCTTCCGGAGATATTCTATAAGATGATGGCCGAAGGTAAATTCCTTCCAAATAGTCCGACTTTAATGAACGCCGGCAGAGAAAATGGTATGCTCAGTGCGTGTTTTGTCCTGCCGGTAGAAGACAGTATCCCTGAAATTTTCGAAGCGGTTAAAAATACGGCCTTGATCCAGAAGGCAGGCGGCGGGACGGGATTTACATTCGATAAATTAAGGCCCACCGGCGATGCTGTTTCATCGAGTGGCGGGACAACCTCGGGCCCAATTAGTTTCTGGCGGGTGATCGCCGAGACCACAAACGCAATCCAGCAGGGAGCACACAGACGCGGTGCCAATATGGGAATGATGAGCATCGAGCATCCGGATATTATAAAGTTCATCAATGCCAAACGTGACATCACCGCGTTTAACAATTTCAATATATCTGTCAAGATAACAGATGTATTTATGAACAGGCTGCATAAGAATCCTGACTCCGCTCATATCGTAACCAACCCAAGAACACAAAAACATTATGTCATTCCAAAATCTATTGACCTGCATTCCTATCGCATTCAGGATTTGAGGCCTTCGAATGGTGACATTAAGAATTGCTACACCGTCAGCGACGTCTGGAAGATGATTATTGCTAATGCCCATGCAACAGGTGAGCCTGGTGTTTGTTTTATTGACCGTGTTAATGAGGATAACCCTACTCCCGCCCTTGGTGAAATCAATGCCACCAATCCCTGCGGTGAGCAGCCATTACTTGATTATGAGGCTTGTAACCTCGGCTCTCTAAATGTGTCGAAATTTGTGCTGCCTGATGGCAGTGATATGGACTGGCAGAATCTATCGACAGCGATCCATTATGCAGTAAGGTTTTTGGATAATGTCATAGATGCCAATCACTGGCCCATTTCCCAAATCAAGGAAAAGAGTCTTGGCAACAGGAAAATAGGTCTCGGCATTATGGGGTTTGCTGATGCATTGGTTCTGCTGGGCATCCGTTATGATAGTGACCAGGCTGTTGATTTTGCAAAACAGTTGGGACAGTTCATCCAGCAGCATGCTCACGAGACAAGCCAAAAATTAGCTGAAAGAAAAGGCTGTTTTCCAAACTGGCAAGGTAGCACATGGGATACTGATTATCATATTCCCATGCGAAATGCCGCTTGCACCACTATAGCGCCAACCGGCAGTATCAGTATAATCGCAAAATGCAGCAGTGGTATCGAGCCGATATTCAGCCTGGCCTACAAACGCCGGGCACTGGATGGTGATGAATTTGTGCAATTGCATCCGCTTCTTGAAAACTTAGGCACAGAACAGGGCTGGATGAATGAAAAGGTAAGAACAATGCTGATGGCCGGAACAGATATTTGGGACATTCCCGGTATCCCGGAAAGTCTCGCGGAAGTGCTGGTTGCGGCACACCAGATAGCTCCCCAGTGGCATGTTTATATCCAGGCCGCTTTTCAGTCAAATATTGATAACGCAGTTTCAAAGACCGTCAATTTAGCAGCCGACGCGACGGTTGAAGGTGTAGGGAAAATATTCCAGCTTGCCTACGACCTCAACTGTAAAGGTGTTACCGTCTATAGGGACAGCAGTAGGGACAAGCAGGTTCTTTCAGCGGCACAATTGCCGGAGGAGCCAAACGAAGTATCGTTGGGGCCTCGGCCACGTACCAGGGTTACTACCGGCAAGACAAGCAAGTTTCGGATGGGCTGCGGGACGCTTTTTGTAACGGTTAATAAGGACAACAAAGGCATATGCGAGGTCTTTGCCAATCTCGGCAAGGCCGGCGGCTGCCCAAGCCAGTCGGAAGCTACCTGTAGGGCTGTTTCGGCGGCATTGAGGTCAGGTGTTGACCCGAAGGTAATAATCGACCAGCTCAGTGGGATTCGATGCCTGTCAACAGCGGTTGCACGCAAAGCCAATAAGGGGGTCGATGTTCTTTCGTGCCCGGATGCAATAGCACAGGCTTTGGAGGAGGCTTTGGGTTTACCTGATACTGCTGGGAATCACAAGTTTATCAAGAAATGTCCCGACTGCGGTCAGATTCTACGATTTGAATCAGGCTGTGATGTTTGCAAAAACTGCGGTTACAGCAAGTGCGGATAGATGAATGTTTGTCCGTTTTAAACACACGAAACAACAGTTGTAGTAAAATCAAAATTAGTGGTATTGCTTAAAGCAAAACTTGAATTTTTCAATCGAAATCTAATATTTTATTTGGAATCAGATTAGCTGGCTTTATGTAGCAATCTCGGCAAACTCTACGAACGACTTCTCTTTCTGATAACCCAGGGACCGAGAGAACCGGCTGGCTTATACAATCCTTTCTTATATTTAATTTGAATACTTTCTGGAGGTTTTTGACCAATTCGCAGGACTTTATCGCTGATTGGTCCAAGATGGTATATCCCTTCCTCAACACCAGTGTATTTCTTATGTGATTGTAAGTAAGTAGACGAGCCATAAACCGGACGGTAGGCGTCTACGAGATATTTAGAACCCAAGTTAACAAGATATATCCCGGAAGAAAGATTTCTCTCTATGAGTGTGGTAGTTCCGCAACGGAAGATTACTTGCACATTATGTTTGCCAGACGAGGGACTGAACCTGCGGGTGATCCGTGCCCCACCATGGTCGGGCCTCAGCGTTGATATGGTGTCACCGTCTACAAGTAAAGTTGCTGACGAGTCTGTTCCATTGAGTATGATAATATCCAGATGGATCTTCCGATTAGATCGGGTTTCAATTACACTCCAAATCCAAATAAGACAACCTATTCCCCCTATTAGTAATACGAAATGTAATATGTTAAGAAGGCCTTGACGTAGCGACACTCCCTTGCCAAAGAACCACCAGAGAAGCGAACCAAGAGCCAGAAAGCATATGATCTCAAATACTATCATACCAATTGACATTATTTACTTTCCTTCCACGGGACTATTGCTCACCGAAATTCCCACATTAAATGCTTGGCTACACAACAAAATTTTCCAATTCTGCTTATAATACTAAAATTCTGTTCGGATTGCAATCACCTGAAACCTCTTAGGGATTTCGTTCCCAATGACCAGAATTACCACATTTTTTTGCATGTATATTCAATTATTTACACTTATGGGGTATCATTTGACTGCTACAATTAAGGCAGGAATAATTGTGCTGGCCAAACAGTTCCTTATTCGTATGTGTTTCAGCCACGCAAGTAACACAATAAATTTTCCCACATTTTAGACATTTACAGGCCATGACACCTTTACTAAGGTTTTCCCCGCACTGTGAGCATACTTTCCGCAAGTTAAAAAACTGCTTAAACGAACAAAAGACATTCAGCAGCTTTTCTTTTATCTTTTTTGATTCTCGATATTTATCTTTATTGTTAACCGATTTACGATGCCGCAGTCCAACGTAAGTCCTTTCTTCTTTTATAAGAGGTGTTGCTCGAAGAGGAACGAGTCCGGTTTCCCACCAATGTTTCGCATCGGCAGCTGCAACTTTCAGGTCAAGGTTTCGGAGCTTAGCGCCTTCTTCACAAACCAGAATTGGTCCAAGCCGGTAGAAGTTGATCGCCTGTCCACCTGAATTAGCACGTTGTTGTTCAAGTCTTTGCGACATCACTATTCTTGCAGATTCAATAGCAGGATATTCGCGGCGAAAATCAATGAGGCTCTGTTCGATATAAAGATATCCCTTGCCTCGCTGTATTACGACTTCCGGGCAGGGACAGGCATTATCTGAGCACAAACCGTTATCTGTCGGCACATCACATTCAAAGTATTCCATTATTTTCGCCTTCTAGCTAACTATTGATTATATGGTTTCGTACAGAACCATGCTCGTATAAT
>CAZECQ010000102.1:0-8867 GCA_964510545.1 uncultured Pirellulales bacterium
TTTTTGCATTTGCTGCATTGCTTCATCATTTAATTCTTAACTCCATAGTTAATATCTAACCTTCAGTTTCCGCCTTTCTCGCAGTTGCATATTCTAACAGCAAACGGCTTAAAAGGCAATATTTTTTTATGAAATGTTTATTTTACCATTTTAACGATTGCCTGTCGTAATTGTCAAAACCGGCCGCTGCTCAATTTGCTTGATTTCCTCTGTTTTCATAGTTGTATAACCTAACGACAAATGGCTTAAAAGGCAATATTTTGCTTTATTTTTCGTCAACCGGCTGCTACAAAGTAGTCAGAATCTATCAAGTTGAATTTCGGGGTAGATTTGGTAATTTAATAAAACCGGCGGCAATAGCAGTATTGCTAACCGGTGTATCTGGGTGATATCGGGCAAAGAATCACGAAGGTATTTTGGTAATTAGAAAGAGAGGAGATAATGACAAGACGTGAATTTCTCAAAACTGCCGGAATGTCGGCGGCGGCATTTGCCCTCGGTGGATGTATGAGCACCGCTGAAAATTTTGCCGACAAAGCAATTGCCTATAAGCCAAATATCATTTTTATTATGATTGACGATCTGGGCTGGAGGGATGTCGGCTTTATGGGCAGCACTTATTACGAAACACCAAATATCGACAAGCTCGCCGCCGAAGGGATGATTTTCGATAACGCCTATACCTGCGGCCCAAACTGCGCACCGACACGGGCAAGCTTAATGTCCGGCCAATACACGCCCCGTCACGGTGTATTAAGTGTCAATCGTTCCGACAAGGCACCGCAGCACCTGATGAAATTAAAAACCAATCAAATCAGAATAACTTTGGCGGCAGAGGTAGTAACCATTGCCGAATCGCTCAAACCGGCCGGATATGTCAGTGCGAGTATAGGCAAGTGGCATCTCGGCAACGACCCGGAACTTGGTCCGCAGGCACAGGGTTTTGATATCAATGTTGGCGGAACACATAACGGCCAGCCTCCCCAGGGGCGGTATTTTAGTCCATACAATAATCCCAAACTGCCCGACGGGCCCAGGGGTGAATATCTGACCGACCGGCTGACGATCGAAGCACTAAAATTCATCGAAGCAAATAAGGGCAAACCCTTTTTTCTGTACCTGCCGCATTATGCCGTGCACACACCTATTAAGGCCAAAAAAGAAATAATTGCCAAATACCAAAAGAAAAAAGCCATCGACACTCAAAACAACCCGAAGTACGCAGCTATGATTGAAAGTATCGATGAGGGTATCGGGCGGATTTTAGACAAACTCGATGAATTGAAAATTGCCGACAACACCGCGATTTTCTTTTATTCAGACAACGGCGGCGCCCGGACTAAAACTTCCAACAAACCCCTGCGCGGACACAAGGGACAGCTTTATGAAGGTGGAATCCGGGTGCCCCTGACTATTCGCTGGCCTGCTGTGGTCAGGCCCGCAACCACCTGCAAATTCCCTGTCACCAGCATTGACTTTTACCCGACTCTTGTGGAGCTCGCCGCCACCTCGATGCCTTCAAACCAGATATTTGACGGCGAGAGTATCACAGGGCTCCTGAAAGGACAAAAAAACTTAAACCGTGATGCAATATACTGGCACTTCCCCTGTTACTTATCTCAGGGGTCGAAGAAACTCCGGGAAATTCGTCAGGCACCGGCCGGTGCCATACGCAAGGGCAACTGGAAGCTGATGGAATTCTTCGAGGACGGCCATCTGGAACTGTATAACCTCAAAGAAGACATCGGCGAAAAAAACAACCTCACCAGGACTATGCCGGACAAGGCTAAAGAGCTATATGAAGAGCTCAAAGCATGGCGCATATCGGTGGGAGCAAAAATCCCTGTCGAACTAAATCCTGCTTATAATCCCAGCTTCGAGAATAAAAGGGCTAAGTGATGAACATCAAAACAAATATTCTTTGTGCGTGCTGGATTTTAATCACAACGGTCATTATATCGGGCTGCAACCAAATTGAAGGTGGTGCTAAAGTTACTGTTGGCAAGTCTTCCAGAAACCTCGGCAAGGCCGGCGTTAAGATGGTCGGTGACAGGTTGATAGTCGGTACCGGAGTTGTTGAGCGGCAGTGGAAATGGACAACAAAAGGATTCGTTACTGTCAGTTTCACCGAAACAAAATCAGCTAAAGAATGGGCCGACCAGGCTCCTGCGCTTGATTGCGACTGGGAAATACCGGCGGTCATCGACGGCAATACCGAAGCTAAGCTTCTGGGCGTAACAGCCAGAAAGGCCGATGACGAGGGTTTCACATCCGAACATCTGGAAGTTGTGGCACAAATCAGATACCCGGCTGCAAAGGTCGAAGCGCAATTTGTAATATGGGCGTATCCGGACGCACCCGGCATCAGAACACAATTGCGAGTAAAAGGTATGGAAGGATATAGTGTCCCGAAAGAAACAGCCGATAATGACGGCCGGGTCGATTATATCCCGATGACGTTCGAGAACGTTGCTCGCCGCGCAATCGGCTTTGTCAAAGACAACTCAGCAAGGGACAAGCTCAAGGATGACATGTTGGTTGAAGAGGTCCAAAAAGGCCCCATCGCTGATATTGAGACCTGCCGCTGGGCCAACATCATTTGTATTGAGGACGACAATGAAGGGATGTGCCTGGTCAAGGAGAACCCAAAAGCAATTAACAAAGCCCAGGACTCCGCCAAAGGCAAATTTCCTGCATATCTGGACGGCGAGTTCCACTGCAGTAAAGACGGGCTGCTCACCACCGGTGCCGGACTTACAGCAGGTAACATCCTCACAAGCCGTTACCGCACCTGCTGGACGACATGGTCTATAGCATGGACCGGCGGCAATGATGAATGTCAATTGGCAATTAAAAAATTCGACCGCTATCGCTATCCGGTAAATGACGATGATATGTATATCAGCTCAAACACGTGGGGAAGCACAAGAACACCGCAGGACGGCAAACGTGCGGCACGCGAGTTAAATGTACTCAGGCAAATAAAATTGTGCGAAGACTTAGGCGTCGATGTGATGCAAATCGATGACGGCTGGCAGGATAAAAACTGGCTGCCTGACAAGGAGGTTTATCCGAACGGCTGGAAAAATATCAGGGCAGAGGCCAAAAAACATGGTGTCACTCCGGCCCTGTGGACAAGCTGGGCTGCCGGTGAAGATGCGTTAAAGGAAAACTATGACGAGGGCGGCTTTAAGTATTTCAAAATTGATTTCTATAACTTCGATAGTTACGAGAACATCGAAGGGCTTATCACCAAAGTAAGAAACCTGATTAAACACAGCAAACACACGGTTCGGGTCAACTGGGACACAACGGGACACAGGCCGCGGGCAGGGATTTATTTCGCGAGGGAATATGGCAATTACTGGATGGAAAACCGCAAACCCTATCAGCCGGCACACGTCGTTTACATCCCGCACCAGGTCCTCCGTGACGTCTGGCAGATGTCAAAATACGTCAATCTCAACAAAATTCAGGTTCCGATTCAAAACGTTGAAATGGTCAATCCCGAGGCAAGCAATGCAGTCAAGCACCGCCAGGACTATGCTGTTGCTATTGCATTGATGGCAAGCCCGATGTTCTTTCAGGAATTGCAGTATCTAAGCGAGTCGGCAAAAGACCAAATCCGACCGCTGCTGGCGGTATATAAAAAACACCGCTCTGAAATCTTTTCCGGTTATGTATTTCCCATCGGCCGCAGACCTGATGACAAAAGCTGGACCGGCCTTCAGTGCCACATCTTCGAAAATAATACCGGCTATCTGACCATTTTCAGGGAGCTACACAACACCGAATCCAGAAAGCAAATAAAACTCAAGTTCCTCGCGGGCAAAACAATAAAGCTCAAAGACCTGCAAAACCAAAAGGAATCAACCGTAAAGGTCCCTGACAACGGCAGCGTAACCTTCCACATCGAAAAACAGGCGGACTTCAGGTTCTATCGATACCAGCAGCTCTGAAGAAAGTATAAGGTGGCTTTTTCTTTAAGGAGTTAATAATGCTCATCAAAAAATTCTGCTTAGTATTATTTTTTCTGCAGTTAATATTCAGCATACAGTCAAATGCAGCTCAGGATAATTTATCCCGCCGAAAAATGCACCTCAAACAGATTCTTTCGGTAATGCCTGCGGAGAAACCCAGCCGCGGACAGGTTTCGCCGCTTGACGCAACCTGGCAGGGCTGGCTCAGCCGTACCGGTGAACTGCCGCCCGATTTTAATTCTATGCCTTCCCTGCCATACCTGCCCGACCCTTTAATTCTTGACGAGGGGCGAAAGAATATTCCCGTCAAAACTATGACGCAGTGGAATGAAAAACGCACCTGGATGAAAAAAGAGATTAAGCACTGGATTACCGGAACATTTCCGCCGAAACCGAATAATCTAAAGGCCAAGATTTTAAGTCAAACAAAAGACGGGCAAGTTACGATTCGCACAGTCGAGTTGAGCTTCGGGCCTGACCACAAAGCTAAGATGAAAGTAGAATTGCTCATCCCGCCCGGCAGAGGCCCTTTCCCTGTCTTTATGACGCAGTCCAACCACAGAAGCTGGGCGCTGGTCGCAGTAAGACGCGGCTATATCGGCTGTATTTACGCCGGTGCCGATTGGCAGGACGACACCGAAGCTTATGCCGACATTTGGTACTCTAAGTACGACTTTACCTGCCTGATGCGCCGTGCCTGGGGCGCACACAGAGTTGTGGATTACCTGTACACCCTGCCAATCGTAGATACCGAACGTATTGCGATAACCGGCCATTCGCGAAATGGCAAACAGTCGCTTATGGCAGCCGCTTTTGACGAAAGAATCAAGGCGGTTGTCCCCAGCAGCGGCGGCACCGGTTCAGAAAACCCCTTTCGCTACACCAGCGAGAAATTCGACAATGAATCGATTGCGGAAATAACAACCAATTTCCCGCACTGGCTGCACCCCCGCCTGCGTTTTTTCATCGGCAGAGAACACAAACTGCCCGTAGACCAGAATCTTTTGATGGCCCTTGTCGCACCAAGAGCCCTTATGTTAAGTTCAGCCATAACCGAACATCAGGGCAATCCCTGGGGTATTGAGCAGTGCTACCGTTCCGCCCGGCGGGTCTATAAATTCCTCGGTGCTGAAAACAAGCTGGCCATTCGTTTTCGACACGGCAGGCACGGCACATCGGCGCGTGACATCGAGGATTATATCGACTTTTTCGATTATGTCTTTGGCCGAACTAATATCGAACCACCGCACAAACTTTATTACGACTATACCTTCAACAAATGGCTGCAGCTAAGCGGTGAAAAGCTAAACCCTCTGGTCTATGAACCGAAAGGTCTGGACGAGCTTTTAGTAAACGAAAAGGCGGGTAAAATCAAAACCATTACCGAGTGGGAGAATAAAAAGGACGACATTAAAAAACGCATCCATTTCTTACTTGGCGAAAAACCGGCAGGTGTAACTAATCCCGGACCAAAACTCCTTAAATACAGCTCCAAAAGTGATTATCTGGGCAGCGTAATAGGCAGACCGAGTCCCCAAAAGAATACGAAGCGAATGATTATTAGTGGCTACCGCAGCTTCGGGGATTACCTGTATGGAAATCTTTACTACCCAACTGATGACAACGGCAGGCCCATTGCAGACAAACTGCCTGTTATTATCTATCTGCATGAGTACTCTTACGCTACCGGCTTTGCTCGCCGATGCCAAAGCATAATAGACGGTTTTGTGCGGCAGGGCTTTGCAGTGTTCCTCTTCGACCAGATTGGTTTCGGCACTCGCATCGAGGAAGGTACGCTGTTCTATCAGCGATACCCGCACTGGTCAAAAATGGGACGAATGGT
This sequence comes from uncultured Pirellulales bacterium, assembly GCA_964510545.1. Lineage (GTDB taxonomy): Bacteria > Planctomycetota > Phycisphaerae > Sedimentisphaerales > Anaerobacaceae > CAYXPG01. The sequence goes on from CAZECQ010000102.1 coordinate 5,824, forward strand.
CACAGATACCAGCTCCGCCGTCGATGCACTCTCAAACCTGGAAATCATTGATGCAAAGCTGATATATACAGCGGGTTACTCGTTAGGCGCTACAGTTGGTCTTTACAGCACTGCCCTGGATGAACGCATTGCAGGGTTAATTTCCGTTTGTGGCATAACTGCGATGCGCCTCGATACAGCGGACAAAGGCACAGAAGGTATTCAGGCCTACTCTCATCTTCACGGCCTGCTGCCCCGCCTGGGGTTCTTTGTAGGAAATGAAGCAAGGATTCCGATAGACTACCACGAAATCCTGGCATGCATCGCCCCAAAGCCGCTCCTCGTTGTCGCACCACAATGGGACCGCTATGCAACCTTCGAAGATGTGAAATTATGCACAGACCAGGCAAAAAAAGTTTATCAGCTCTTTAATGCCGCCGACAAGCTGCAGCTCTATGCGCCGCAGGACTATAACAGGTTTCCCGGCAAAATGCAGAAAAAGGTATTTGAGTGGGCTTCTGAAAATTTCAAGTAGCTCCGTGAAACACCAAAGAAACCTGCCCTAATCCAGTTCCATCGGGAAATAGTCTTTGGCGTTATTGAAGCAGATATCCCCAACCATTTTGCCTAACAAATCCATATCATCGGGTATGAGTCCTGCTTCGACGTCGCCGCCTAACACATTGCAGAGCACTCTGCGAAAATACTCATGTCTCGGATACGACAGAAAACTTCTCGAATCTGTCACCATCCCAACGAATCTGCTCAGCAAACCCATATTTGAAAGTGTGTTTATTTGTTTTTCTATCCCGTCTTTTTGGTCGAGGAACCACCACGCCGGCCCGTACTGCATTTTGCCGACGGAAGAGCCATCCTGAAAGTTGCCTGCCATAGTCGCGAACAGCTCATTGTCCCTCGGGTTAATGTTGTACAAAATGGTCTTGGGCAACTTGTTATTTGCATCGAGACGGTCAAGGAATTTGGCCAATGGTCCGGCTGTCTCGAAATCGCCGATTGAATCATAACCACAATCGGCGCCGACCTTCCGCAGCAATCGTGTATTGGTGTTTCTAAGAGCACCGAGGTGAAGCTGCATGACCCAACCCGCCTCGGAATCCATCAAAGCAAACTCAACCATCATAGCTGATTTAAACTTGAGACGTTCCGAAGTCTCCAGCTCTTTTACAGTTCTTATTTTTCCGAATATTTTTTCTATCTCACCATCGGTATAATCTTCTACATAAGCAGTTTCAAGACCGTAATCTGAAAGCCGGCAGCCGTTCCGGTGAAAATAGTCGTGACGTTTCCGAAGTGCCTCAATGTAAGAGACAAAGTTGTTTATTTGCATATCGGCAGCCCCCTCCAGCTTATCTATCCATTTGTTCAGCGCCGAAACATCTTCAACAGCCAGGCCCTTATCAGGACGAAAAGCTGTATAAACTTTAATTTCAAAGCCCTCATCACGAATCTTTTTTTGGTGCTCCAGCGTATCCAGCGGCCCTTCAGTTGTACAGAGGAGTTTGACATTCATTTTGCGAAGAATGTTGCGGGCGCTAAATTCCGGCGACTTTAGCATCTCACTGCATCTCTCATAGATTTCCCTGCCGGTATCGGGGCCTAAAAGCTTGTCTTTTATACCAAAGTGGTTTTTAAGCTCTAGGTGGGTCCAGTGATAAAGCGGATTTCGCAGCGCAAAGACAATGGTCTGCGCCCACTTTTCGAACTTCTCATAGTCGTCCGCATCGCCGGTGATATATTTTTCTTCTATGCCATTGGCTCTCATCGCCCGCCACTTGTAATGGTCGCCGCTCAGCCATATTTGAGTAAGGTTATCGAACCTGTGGTCATTAGCGATTTTTTCAGCCGGCAGGTGACAGTGATAATCATAAATCGGCATTGACTCGGCATATTCGTGGTAAAGAGTTCGCGCCGTGTTCGTCGTCAAAAGAAAATCTTCAGACATAAACTCAGCAGCCATCCTTAATTCCTCATTGCAGCGCAATACTAATACAACTTATCTTACTCACGCTTATAAGTAGGCTTTTTATAGTTTTTCATTTTCTCTGTATATTCAGCAAATGAATCTTTCACCTTTTCCAGGTGCTCTGTCGTTGCTTCCGGCTCATTCTCTTCCTTAATACGTTCTCTATAGCTCCATATCCCGTATGCTATCCAGCCCAGCGCCAAGACGACTACTGCTATTATCATTACAATCTTAAACATAATTTTGCTCCCTTTATATCAACCAAATTTCCCGGTTATTTAAGCCGCCTGCAAACTCTGTAGAATAATAACCGAACTACCCGCCCGCGTCAACCAAACTCCCTGAATATCATCTCTGTACATACAGCAAAACAGAGAGTGCTGAATGAAAAAACCGAATAACAGCCTCAATGAGGGACTAACAGATAAATCATATTTTCAGCCATTCGGTATGAAATGTGCCTTCTTTGTCAACTCGCTCGTATGTATGGGCGCCGAAGTAATCACGCTGGGCCTGAATCATATTGGCGCTTAGCCGACCGGCCCGATAGCTGTCAAAATAATTCAAAGCAGAGCTAAAAGCAGGCACAGCAATACCTGACTCGGCAGCAGTGGCCACAACCTTTCGCCAGTTGCCCTGGGCCTTTTCGACAATCTCCTTAAAGTATTCGTCCTGCAGCAGGTTGGTAAGATTGCCATTGCGGTCAAAGGCGTCTTTGATTCGCTGCAAAAAGTGTGCTCTTATAATGCAGCCGCCCCGCCAAATCATTGCAATCCGGCCTAAATCCAGATTCCAGTCATATTCTTTTGCCGCCGCTGCCATAAGAGCAAACCCCTGTGAATAAGAGCAAATCTTCGAGGCATAAAGAGCACCGTGGATGGCCTCGACAAATTCCTCCTTGTTGCCTGTATATTTTACCTGCGGCCCGGCAAGTTCCTTTGATGCCGCCACTCGCTCTTCTTTGATGGCTGAAATACACCGCGCGAACACAGCTTCTGCGATTGTCGGCGTCGCAACACCCAGTAGCAAAGCGTTCTGAGAAGTCCACGCACCGGTACCCTTTTGGCCGGCCCTATCTAAA
>CAZECQ010000103.1:0-8734 GCA_964510545.1 uncultured Pirellulales bacterium
GCATCTATGATAAAGGACTGACTGAAACTCAGATTGAGGCCATCATTAATGCGACGGATTAGTTGATTTGAGCATATATTGTTCGAGTCTTTTTTGTAGTATCCCGGCCGGCGAGTATAACCGGCCGGGATACTTTTTGTGGATTCTGCCGGAGGCCGCAGAAGCAAATCAAAAGTTAAAAGTCAAAATTGCGAAGTGGTGCCGGAGGGTGGAATGAGGAACATACAGTATTACGCAGGGGTCGAGCGATTTTGACGATAAAAAAGAACGAGGCTGGACGCGGAGGGAGAGGGGAAAAACCAGCCCCGTTCATAATTCTCTTTTTTGGGGCTAACCTCTCTTTTTCATTGCTATTACCACAATCAAAATAACAATACCGATTCCGCCAACTATCCAAGTCCAAGCGCTCATTAAAAGAATGTTTTACTCCCTTTCAAATTTATCCCAAAATTCATTCCCTAAAATTCTAATATGCACATATCGAATAATCAAAGAGAAAAAAATTATTTATAGCGTTTTTTTCTTACCATCACAGCAACCAGGCCGAGCAGTAAGAGCGAAGCAAAGGAAACAGGTCGTCATTAACGAGTCTGCATTCAAAACTTGCTGAGAGTTTTCTCTGTAAGGCGGCGTCAGGCCAACTTTTTGACTGCTTCGTTGACCAGTTTGCCTATTGGCAGATGCTGCGGGCAGCGAGCTTCTGCAAGGCTGTAATCGGCAGTGAGTAGTTTGTTTCTTACTCTACCTGGGATTTCAGCAAACAGTTTCCTTGCTTTATCATGCTCGCCGTAGCTATTGTAGTACATCAAATAACGCATAATATCACTGACGTAAGGTACATTTGGCAGAGTCGAGTTACAGATGTATGAACAGCCAAGACAATAACCGCTGCAACTCGCCTGGGCATATGCATCGAGAACTTCGATATCGGTCTGCGAGAGTTTGGTTTTATCAAGCACTGCTGCAACATTTGAAGTCAGCAAGGCAACATTCTTCATCGCAACACACGCTGAGCTTATCCTCTTGTCTTCGAGCACAGCTTTTATTTTTGCCTGTCCCTCGGTAAAACCTTTTTTAAGAAAATGCTCGGTCAGTTTTTTATCATCGTCAGTGTTAATCTTTTTGGCCTGTGTTTTCATAGCAATAAGGCCGATACCCGCTTTATGACACGCCTCGATAGCGGCCTGCATTTTATCGTCTTTCGTTAATCGGAAATTATAAGAGGTTTGTATCGCATCAACCCAACCACATTTTGCTGCGGCTGAGAGACACTGGGACATATTCTTGTGAGTGCTGAAACCGAAAAAGCGAATCAGTTTTCTTCTCTTTGCATCTTCAGCCCACTTCTTCACCTCATCGGTTAACTGGCCTGGGTCATTCATTCGGTAAATCCCAAAGTACAGGTCAATATATTTGGTATGCATACGTTTCAGGGACTTTTGCAGACATTTTTCCAAGTCTGCCGCCGTTTTTGAATCGGATTCCTTGGTGACAATAAACAATTCTTTTCGTACTTTGGGGTTCTTAGAAATGTATTTACCTATACTTAACTCGCTGTTTCCACCTCCAGCGACGAGGGACGTATCTAAATGGTTGACTCCCCATTCGAGGGCCTTGCTCAAAACTACCAGTTCTCCAACAGCACCGAGAGCCAGGCACGGAATTTCAACTCCTGTTTTGCCTAACTTTCGTCTTGGCACTTGCGGTAATTTGGGCTTTTGTATTTTTTCTTTGGTATTAGGGTCAGTGACGTTTGGGTCGTTTGGGCCAGCCATCCCCTTAGCACAAACCAAGGCCGAACCTAAACCCGCAGCTCCTATCGTCTTAAAAAAATTCCTTCTATCGATTTTGTCTTGTTTTACTTTCATCGAATTAACCTCCAAAAAAAATTAGCTTTTTCTTCTCATAATCACCTCACCTCTCCGAGCCGCAAGGTCAAAAAGAACAAATGAAGTGAGTGGTTTGGTTTTATAAAGAGATACTAAAGCAAATCAGAAATCTTGGTTTTCTGGAAAACAGCTTTGGCCTGATTAAGAGCCTTTTCATAGGCTTGTTCGGCCTTGATGCTGAACTTTCCCTTTGCACTTTCACTTAAGCCAAATCCACCAACCATAGGCCCCTCAACAGCTTCAACAACCTGGAGCATTGTAATTTTCTTTGGCGGTACAGCCAGACAGAAGCCGCCACGAGGCCCTCTTTTGCTGCGTAATACATTTGCTCTGACCAGCTACAAGAGCAACTTTAGCAGATACTCCAGCGGAATACCACATTCTTTAGCTATTGTTTGTGAGATAATAATCTTTTGGTCCTTGTGCTGGGCCATGTAGCCAACCGCCAGCAGTGCGTAACCTGTTGCTCTGTTAATATTCATTTTAACCTTTCTTAAATCTTAACTGGTAATTTCAACTTTTGTTATCAACATAACAGATTTATCGAACATTTCAACATCTTATTGAGTTGAGCAGCGTTTTCTTCTTAGCATCACCTCACCAAGGCTGAGAAGTTTGGCCTTGTGACCCAACTCTTCTTTGGCGAAATCTTCAAAGGCTTTAGCCATCGCCGGATTTTTCATTTTGCCAGCCAACTCCATATAAAACCAGCTCTCTACTACTTCTCCGGCAATTGCAAATTCCAAAATGTCGTCAACAGATTCAAATTTATCAATTTCAAGCATCCTTTCAAAGTTTCCCCAAAATTGACTTGGTTAAATTGTATGCCATCAATCTGTGTTAAGCAAGTAAAAAAAACATTCTACGGTCGTAAAGTGCCTGTCATGGCCACTCTACGAGCAAATCTAAGCGGGTTCGACGATAGAGAAGGCCGGAATTGAGGAAGTTGGTGCGAAACTACCGCAGCATATCAAGGCACTGATAGAATTTTCTGGACAAAGATAAAAGCTTTCGGATAATTGCAGCAAACGATTTTACTGCAATGGGAGGTTTGGATTGTGAAGGCAAGGAAAAAAACCTGGGTTCGCTGGTCGGATGAAGAGGTCAGGTTACTGAAGAGGCTTTTCCCAAAAAGAAAAGCAAGAGAGGTAGTTGAACGAACAGGACGACCTTTGACAGCAGTGAGAGAGAAAGCATACAACATAGGGCTAAAGACAAGGGAATTTCGCAAGTGGTCAGCCGAAGAGCTCACACTACTGAAGAAACTCCACACAAGCGAGACCTTTCAGAGTATCGCTGATAAGGTTGGGCGGTCTAAGGAGGCAGTATGCCAAAAAGCAAATAAAATCGGCATTAGAAAGCTTAAACCACAAGTCTATTGGTCAGCAGAGGATGAAAGCCTAATCAAAAAACTGTACGCAAATCACAGCGCAAGGGATATAGCAAATCGACTTGGGAGGACTGTCATTGAAGTACAAAGAAAGGTAGAAAAATTGCATCTTAGAAAGCCGAACCGATGGCCTCTTTGGACGAAGAAAGAGCTGAACGTGCTGAAGAAACTATATCCGACCCAGACGGCACAGAAAATAGCTGATAAGATTGGCAGGCCGGTACAGGCGGTAAGATTGAGAATTTTCAAATTGGGACTTAAGAAGAGTAGACGTTAAAGGTGCTATCGAACGGCGATTATACGTGCAGGAGCCGGCTTCGCTGGGACAGGCGGGGTTGGTGGATTTTTGGGCATTGCGAAGTGGTGCTGGAGGCCGCGGCAGGCAATTTATTTTGTTAGATGCTCTTTAGATATAGACTTTGTCCATCATTCTGGGGAAAGCGATGCATTGGCGGATGTGCTTTTGGCCTGTGAGCCAGGCGACGGTGCGTTCTACTCCGAGACCGAAGCCGCCGTGCGGCACTGAGCCGTATTTTCGCAAATCGAGGTACCAGTTGTAATTTTCGATGTCCAGGTCCTGGGCTTTGATTTTTTCGGCGAGCAGGTCGTGGTTGTCTTCCCTGGCGGAGCCGCCGATGATTTCTCCGAAGCCGGCAGGGGCGAGTAAATCGAAGTTCAAAACGACCTTGTCGTTGTCCGGGTCGGTCTTCATATAAAATGCCTTTGCGCCGGCCGGATAGTGGGTTACAAAGATGGGCTTGTCGTGCATTTGCGAGATGATGGTTTCGTCGGAGCCGCCGAGGTCCTTGCCCCATCGGAATTGGGCGGCCAGTTCGGCGTGCTTCGGGTTGTTTTCGATTTTGGTGTTTAGCTCGGTAAGTTCGCTGCGAAGCTCAATAAGCTGAGCGGCGATTTTATCCATCTTCCATTGTTTTAGTTGGCCTTTCTGCTGGCTTTCAAGGTCGGCTATCTGTGTTTCGATTTGCTGCTTATCGTTTTGCAGTTGGTTTAGCTGGTTGGAGAGAAATTTTCGAGTTTTGTCGCCGGTGAGGATGTCAACCGCATCGGTGTAGGTCAATCTGTAAAAGGGCGGTTCGATTTTTTGCAGCGAATCGATATCGGCACCTAAAGTTTCAAGCTCACTTTTGTTCTTCTGCAGGGTTTGGGCGACTATAAATGAGACGAAATTTTCGGCCAATTCGAGCAGGCCATCCAAATCGATGAAAGCGACCTCGGGCTCTACCATCCAGAACTCTGTGAGGTGTCTTCTTGTTTTGCTTTTTTCTGCCCTGAAGGTTGGTCCGAAACAATAGACTTTTCCGAAACTGGCTGCGGCCGCTTCGACGTGCAGCTGGCCGGTCTGGGTTAGGTGGAGGGGGTCTCCGAAATAATCGACCTGGAAAAGGGACTGTTGGTCTTCACCGACCATTGCGGTGAAAATCGGGGTGTCGATTAGTACGAAGCCGTTATCGTTGAAGAATCTGCGGATGGAATCGACGACAGTGTGGCGGATTTTGCCGATGCACCACTGCCTTTGCGAGCGAAGGTGGAGATGGCGATGTTTGAGGAGGAAATCGACGCCGTGGGATTTCGGGGTTATGGGATAATCTTTGCTTTGTGAAACTATTTCGGAGGCGGTGGCGGCCAGCTCGTAACCGCCGACGCTCCGTGGTTCGGCCCTGACGAGGCCTGTTATTGTAAGGGCAGATTCAGCGCCGAGGTGTTTTAGCTTGTCGAAAAGGTCATCGGAGAGCTTTCCTTTTTCGGCGATGCACTGGCAGAGGCCCGTGCCGTCACGGATGATTAGAAACTGTACTTTGCCGCTGGAACGTGACTGATAGAGCCAGCCGGCGAGAGTAACTTGCTGGCCTACATTGTCTTTTAGTTGGGCTATACTTGTTTTGTTGCTGTTTGGCATTGTTATTTTCCTATTTAGTTTTTCGTTATGTCGGTTGGGATTCTTAGAGCTGAAGTTTTTCGCGCAGGTGATTTAACAGCCGGTTGGTTGATACTCTTATCTGCTCCATCGAGTCGCGGTCGCGGACGGTTACGGTACTATCCTCTAATGTCTGGCCATCAACCGTGATGCAGAAAGGTGTGCCAGCTTCATCCTGTCGGCGGTAGCGGCGTCCAATGGCACCTTTTTGGTCGTAGGAGCAGTTGAAGTACTTTTTGAGGTCGTTGTAAATGTTTTGTGCTACTTCAGGCAAACCATCCCTTTTGACCAGTGGAAAGACGGCAACTTTTACGGGAGCAAGGGCGGGGTGAAATCTCAAGAGGTTTCTTGTTTCGCCGCGGACCTGCTCTTCATCGTAGGCATCGACGAGAAAGGCCAAAGCACTTCTGTCGATGCCTGCACTCGGCTCGATTACGTAGGGGATGTAGCGTTTCTTTGCCTGTTCGTCGAAAAAGGAAAGGGGGCCTTTATGGAAACCTTCGGATTCCTCGGATAATTGGAATTTCATTATGTCCCTGTCGTTTTCGTACCACTTGTTAAGGGTTCTGATGCCTCGCTGGTGCTGCCTGAGGTCGAAATCGGTCCGGTTTGCGATGCCTTCAAGCTCCTGCCAATCGCCGCCTCCGAATGGGAATTTGTATTCGACGTCGACGCAGCTCTTTGCGTAATGGGCAAGCTCGTCGGAGTCGTGGTCGCGAAGGCGGAGGTTTTGTTTTTTGATGCCCAGGTTAGTGTACCAGTCGAACCTAATCTCTTTCCAGCGATCGAACCAGTTGTCATCGGTTCCCGGTTCGCAGAAGAACTCGAGCTCGGCCTGCTCAAATTCGCGCGTTCTGAAAATGAAGGCCTTGGTGGTTACTTCGTTACGGAAACTCTTGCCTATCTGGGCGATTCCGAAAGGGACCTTTATTCTTGCGGTGTCGAGAATGTTTCTGAAATTGACGAAGATTCCCTGGGCGGTTTCGGGGCGAAGATAGAGGGTCATTGAGTCGTCGATGTTTGCGCCCATTTGGGTTTCGAACATCAGCTTAAAGGGCATCGGGTCGGTAAATTTTCCCACGGCGTGGCAGTTCGGGCATACCTTGGTGCTTAAATCGTGTTTTTCGGCCATTACGGTGTCGATGGCGATGTGCTCGGTATGCTCTTCGGAGTGTTCTTTTGTGCTATCGGTAAGGTGGTCGACCCTGGTTCTCGTGTTGCACTTTTTGCATTCAGCGATAAGGTCGGCGAATTTGTCGGTGTGCCCGGAGGCCTTCCAGACCATCGGGTGCATTAGGATGCTGCAGTCGAGGCCGACAACATCATCGCGCATCTGTACGGTGCTTTTCCACCAAGCCTTTTTGACGTTGTTCTTTAGCTCTACGCCGAGCGGGCCGTAGTCGTAACAGCTTGCGAGGCCGCCGTAGATGTCGCTGGACTGAAATATAAAGCCCCTTCGCCTGCAAAGTGAGACTATGTCATCAAGCTTTGTAATATTGGCCATAGTAAGGTTCCTTAAAGTATTAAATTGACCGGCTCATTATATTCAAAAAGTGATGGATTACAAGGATTGAAAATCAGGAAGCAAAGCAGTTACGGTTTTGCGGAAGCCGGGAGGTAAGATTATCGGCTAATGACAGTTTGGATTATAAAAGGATTACTTTCCCTGTGGTTTACCGGATTTTCCTTGATTTTTTTCAGATAATCGGGTAAAATGCAGTAGAAGTTGTATTTAATGTTGAAAGAAGGAGTTGAGGTAAAAATTAAAACTTTTGCAGCAGATAAAAATCAGTTCTTTGCGGTAATAATTTCAGTTTTTGTTGGAGTGATGTGCTTTTCGAGCCCATCCTTGGCCGTAATCGAAGGCTATTACCATGACCTTTTCATCGATGGCGGAGCCGGCGTAACCGGCTACAACGACCAGGACATACCTGCTGTGGGTATGTTGGGCTACTCAAGTGAATTTATTGACACAGGCGATGTCAATGAAACGTTGAAAATAATGGTTCAGACCGACGATGGCTCCTGGCAGGATGATAATGGAGTACTGCTTTACCCAGATGGTCAACCAAGATTTCGCCTGATATATGTCAACGGCGGTGGGGCTACTACTCATGGCACCAACCTTGGTGAAGAAGGTCGCCAGCGGGTGCGGGATTTTTATTATAATGGCGGCAGCTATACCGGTTCCTGCGCCGGTGCCTGGATATGTTCATCCAATAAAACCGCATATTTCAGGATATGGCCAGCTAGTGTGGCTGGTTGTGGAATCTCCGGTACCTACACCGACCATACTATTCCTGACGGCGTTACTCCTTACTTTGATGATAGTTCACCTTTGCCAATATCACCACTGCTTGATTATTATGATTTTGGCGGTGATTACAAGATTCACGGCATATTCCACAATGGCGGCTGCCGCACTAATCCTAAAAATGCTCCCGGATACTGGCACACCGATGCTGAAGCACTTTTATTATATGATTTGACATGGACGCTTAAAGACGAACCCGGTGCCGAGCCGCAGGACCGCTCTGATGAGAGTACACATAACCTGGCAAGTGCCTGGGCATATAAACGGGATGCTCAGTCCGGCCGACTTTGTCCATGTGGAAGCCATCCGGAACACAGACAGGTTTACGGAGAAGAAATTTATCTTCAGGCAGCTTTGTTCCAATATGCAATAGCAGGTAACGGTGACCCAAACGTGAAAGATGTCCTGGAAAATGGTGTTACCCGCCAGATGAATGACAACAGTACTGCCGGCCACGAGAAAATAGGTGATTTGCAGTATCATCATTTCACTGTGGATTTGCCGGCTGGAATGAGTTGGCTGACCATTACCCTTGATGGTGCAGCTTATGACCTTAATCTGTTCGCCAGGCAGGGAGATTTTGCTTTTGAAGGGTATTCTGGCGTTGTAGATGCAGCTAATGGTTCAGGTGCGGATGAAACAATTACTATAGTCAATCCTTCAGGCGGAACGTGGTATATAGGGGTCAAATGTGCTACTACTGTTACAAGAACCAGGGAGAGCAATTATTGGAGATATACAGGTAACTTTGGCGTTCTAAATGGCGTTGCTTATTCGATAACCGCTGAGTGGACATCTCTTCAGGGAGACTTAACCTATGACGGTAAGGTCGATAACAACGATGTGAAGAAACTTTCGCTCCATTGGCTCGAGAGTAATCGTCATTACCAAGATGGAAATGGGCTTATCGGCTGGTGGGATTTTGATGAGGGCGACGGCAATACCGCTGCTGATTCTTCCGGCTATGACAATACAGGTACTTTGATAAGCGGTTGGAGCGGGGGCGAAATTATAGCGCCGAACTGGGTCGATGGAGCATTGGAGTTTAGCGACGGTAATGATTACGTCCAAACTGCCTACAACGCAAACAAACTCCAACTCACCGGCAACTATACGTGGGCAGTCTGGTTAAAGGCGGATTCTAATCAGGCCGAGTGGGCGGCTATTTTTGACAAGTACGACCCCAACACGGCTGGGCCAGGCAA
>CAZECQ010000104.1:0-8715 GCA_964510545.1 uncultured Pirellulales bacterium
GCCCCGGTTGATGATAAGCTCGCTTCGTGAATTTTCTATAAATGCCGTGATGACATCAGCCAACACAAAATTTGCGCCATTCCAGATAGACCTGTCGCGCAATCCGGATAACTTTTCGACCTTTTGATTTTCCTGATATAACCATTGCATATTATTGGCAAGATGATTGCGAAGTTCAATGTACCTATTCCTATCGATAACATCTACCATTGACGGCTGTTTAGATATTGCCAGTTGAAAATCTCTACAGATGTTTAATGGCCTGTTAAAAACGCGCGCAAAACCAAACTGTAGTTTGTTTGTCAGGCTTGATGGGGTAAAAAGGAAAATCAGCCCGGCTAATATAAGCCAGGTAAATAACTTCCGCTCACAAATTCTGGTGTGTTTCTTTACCATATCAACTCATCACACCTAATCTCCGCAGAGACATACAATAATATTCTCCGGTGAGTCAGCCGCATTCTTTACACAGTTTCATGCTCGAGGTGGGTTATTGTGTCTTTCCACATATCCAGGTTTTCTATGTATATTTCGGTCCCTTTAGCTACAGAGTTCAGAGGCTCTTTGACTCCTTCGACCTTCAATCCTGTTGCATTCGCCAGAACAGTGTCCAGTCCCCTTAACAGTGAGCCGCCACCGCAAAGATAGATGCCATTGTCAACTAAATCGGCGGCTAATTCGGGTTTGGCTTTTTCAAGCGTTCTGACAACTACATTTATGATTGCCCCTACCGGCTCCTTAAGCGCTTCACGGATTTCCTCGCTTGTTACAATAATCTTTCTCGGCATTCCACTGATGGTATCCCTGCCGGCCACTTCCATTGTCAATTCTTCTTTCAGAGGTGAAGCGGAGCCAATCTCTATCTTGACTTTTTCGGCTCTTACTTCTCCGACAAGCAAATTGTAAGTTTTCTTTAGATGGTTGATTATCGCCTCATCCATTGCATCACCGCCAATACGAAGCGATTCACAGGAAGCGATATCGGCCAGGCATATTATGGCCACTTCCGTAGTTCCGCCTCCAATATCAATTATCATTGATGCAGTGGGGTTTGCAACCGGCAATCCGGAACCGATTCCCGCTGCCATCGGCTCATTAACAAGATAAACCTTGCGGGCTCCTGCACGTTCGGCACTCTCTACGACGGCTCGTCGTTCCACCTGTGTTATTCCACTCGGTACGGATACTACCACTCGCGGCCTGGACAATCCTATATTGCTCCTGCCCTGGGCCTTTTTGATAAAGTAACCCAGCATCGCTTCTGTGGCCTCGAAGTCGCTGATTACACCATGCTTTAGAGGCCTTATGGCACTAATTGAGCCGGGTGTTTTGCCAAGCATTTCGTGAGCAATTGAACCAACAGCATTGCCGTTGCTTAGAACAACATTGGTTTCTTTGTTAACGGCAACTACAGACGGTTCTCTGAGGACAATACCTTGGCCTTGCACACTTATCAAGGTAGTGCAAGTACCAAGGTCAACGCCGATATCAGCACCGAACCAGCATCCAAAGCAGCCTAACGTTTTATTAATCAGTTTCCTTGTTTTGTTCAATAACATTATACACTCCTTTTTCCAAATTTCGGCTCAATGCTATTACTGCTTTGGCCTTATACAAGTTGTCGGTTTATCGAATTGTCAACTCAATGCATGATTGGCATTTTTCTCATATGCCTGAAATGAATTCCCTGTCACGAGGTTTTTTCGGACTAATCAAGTTTTGAGTCCTATAAGATATGGGATAGAGTAAAGTCGGCTTTGTGCACTTTATTTTTAAGTTGCATGTACTACCAGCCCTCGGAATAACAGATGGATGCAGGCTGAATATTGAACTTTCTGGAGAGTGCTTCTACCAGTGCATCTGTCCTTTTTACCTGGAAGTCGGTTGGTCTGGAGGTTTCACCCTCGGCCGTAACGCAGATGTGGATTGTCTTTTTGCTGGTTTGACTGTGGACAATTGGCAATTGTCTCTGCCAATTTACGGTTGACTGTATCCGGCCATCGTTACCAGTTAGAGAGTTGCAGACAATAAAGTGATAATCGAGATTATCCGGACCGGTCGGGACATTCGGCGGGGCCGGCTGGTCTATATTTGACGCTTCGGGAGTGCTATAAGAAATCTCTATGCGATTCCATCGCCAGGGTAATTGGGAATGCCGAGACGAAATTACTTCTTCAACAGACTCAAGACGATAATATTCGGAAAGACTAAATGCACCGGCAGAGGGAGGGCTGCTGCCCAAAGTTTTTAAGATTACTGCCCCAATTATCACCGAAATCAGTGCTGCAGCAAAGACTTTTGCTGTCCTATATTGAGAAAACACGCTTCTCTCCCTTGTTTCATCACCCTTTATAATATTTCATTTGCATATTAATTTCTCTCCTTCCTTTTCTACTATCGACCTTAACAGGTCACCACTTTACCTGAATGTTTGCCTGTCCACCGTTAGTTATTTACAGCTTTGTTTGCAGCTATTTTATAAGACGTTTCTCTACCCAAAACTTAGTGCCTGCAGGTATGAGTATTTAATGGATTATTGATTATTGGGTTGAGATTCTTCGGCCGTGTTCAGAATGACCCCGTAGCGATTGGATTTAACTACAGGTGTAATAGGTGTGCGGGCTGGCAGGATACTGAAGCCGGAGGTAAAAAAGAGCTAATACGTGCTCAATGTTCGAAAACAGCCGAAGAGGGGTTTTAGAGCTTAAAAACTACCGTGAAAATACTTAGCGGCAAATTAAACCGGTTTTTCGGTGTATTAAATTTCCCTTGACAAAACATTGGGTTTTGGCTATTTAAGCGGTTTTGAAATTAAAAATGAATGTCTATAAGTGCATAAAAGCACGGTAACATAATGGAGTAATTTATAATGCTGCCATCAAAAAAGACAAGTAAAAGCCGAACTCGAACCCGGCGCAGTCATCACCGGCTCAAAGCTGCAAACTATTCGGTTTGTATAAAGTGCGACCACGCAAAGCTTCCTCACGCAGCGTGCGAAAACTGCGGTTACGTCAACCCTAAAATAACGTTGAAACTTGGTAAAGAGGCATCGTAGAGGCGGCAAAAGATGCGAATAGCAATTGACGCAATGGGAGGCGACAAGGCGCCGGACGAAATAGTGGGCGGTGCGCTCGAAGCTGCCGAGCAGCTCAACGACGACGATACGCTGATACTGGTCGGGCCGAAAGATGTCGTAGAATCCAAGCTGGCCCGCTCGAAAGGCCGCAAAGATACCGTCAGCGTAGTTGATGCGCCTGATGTTATCGGTATGGACGAGGCGCCGATAGAGAGTCTCCGGAAAAAACCTAAAAGCTCAATTGGAGTGTTGGCTAAACTTGCTAAGCGGGGGCAGGCCGATGCGGTAATTTCGGCAGGTAATACAGGGGCATGCGTTGCGGCGTTTCAAATGAGGATGCGAAATCTATCGGGCGTCAATCGGCCCGGAATAGCGGTTGTTTTCCCCACGTTCGAAGGGCCGGTAACAATATGCGACGTCGGAGCAAACATCGCCTGCAAGCCGATAAACCTTTATCAGTATGCGGTGATGTCCAGTATGCATTCCAAACATATACTCGGCATCAAGGAGCCGAGGGTCGGGCTGATGAGTATCGGGCAGGAAGACGCGAAGGGCAACGAAATAGTTAAAAAGGCGCGCGAGCTGATAAAATCCGATACGAATATGAATTTCGTCGGCAATATCGAAGGCAGAGATATATTCAACGGTGTTTGTGACGTTGCTATCTGTGACGGGTTTGTCGGCAATGTGATTTTGAAACTTACCGAAGGGCTCGTTGCCGGACTGTTCAAGGCAATAAAATATGAGCTTATGCAGGAAAAGCTGCGGCTCGCTATGAAGTTTAAGCCGGTGATGAAGAGAATCTACAGTAAATACGACTATAACGAATACGGCGGAGCACCGCTTTTGGGCGTTAACGGCACGGCTCTGATATGTCACGGGGCAAGTGAGAGCAGAACGATAAAAAATGCTATTATGACTTCTAAAAAATACTATACAGAAAAAATAAACGACAAGATTGTCGAATACCTGTCACAGATGCCTTTTTTTAATACTGAACAGGATGATAATTCTCAAAACAACTCTTTAAGGACAACTGATGGAGAAATCAATTAACGAACCGACCACTAATTATCGCGCAGTTATAAAAGGTTACGGCTCATTCGCACCGGAGAAAAAATTGACGAATGAGGAATTGGCAAAGATGGTGGATACTACAGATGAATGGATTACGACACGAACAGGTATCAAGACCAGACATATCACCAATGACGATGAAACAACCGCTTATTTAGCGACGGAGGCGGCTAAACAGGCCTTGGAGACTGCAAAACTCAAGGCTAAGGATGTTGATTTGATAATAGTTGCGACTATCACGCCGGAGATGGTCTTTCCATCAACTGCGTCCTTCGTGCAGCGTGCTCTTGGCGCCGATAACGCATGGGTGTTTGATTTGGCGGCAGCCTGCAGTGGTTTTGTGTACGGGCTGAGCATTGTACAGCAGTTTTTGGAAAGTGGACGACTTAAA
This sequence comes from uncultured Pirellulales bacterium, assembly GCA_964510545.1. Classification (GTDB taxonomy): domain Bacteria; phylum Planctomycetota; class Phycisphaerae; order Sedimentisphaerales; family Anaerobacaceae; genus CAYXPG01. The sequence goes on from CAZECQ010000104.1 coordinate 4,545, forward strand.
AACGCTCTCGTAATAGGCGCCGAAACGCTGACTAAAATTACCAACTTCAATGACAGAAAAAGCTGTATCCTTTTCGGTGACGGCGCAGGGGCGGTCGTGCTTGAGCGAAGCGAAGATGCCCAAAGAGGCATAATATACTGTAATATGTATTCTGACGGAGACAGGTGGGAGGCGTTGAACTGCCAGGCCTACGGCTCGCGGTATCCGGCAGACAAAAAGCTGGACGACCCGGGTAAAATGTATATGGAAATCAAGGGCAGAGAAGTATATCAGCAGGCGGTCAGACGAATCGTCGAAGCTGTTAACGATTGCCTGGACCATTGCAATATGATTATGGATGATGTTAAAATGATTATTTCGCACCAGATGAACGCAAGGATTATCGAGTCGGCAGCAAAACGGCTTGAGCTGCCCGACGAAAAGGTTTTCATTAATATACAGGAATACGGCAATACGTCAGCGGCCTCGGTGCCGATTGCTTTCAATGATTGTATCAGAAAGGGACAAATCAAGGAAGGTGATATTGTTATTTTTGTCGCTTTCGGAGCGGGCCTGACGTGGGGGGCGAGTGTAATTCAGCTTTGAAGGTCTATAGATTTTCGCAAGGTGTAAAAGGATAATACGAAATACAGGCAGCAAAATACAGGATGTAACTTATGAAAACCGCTTTTTTATTTCCGGGACAAGGTGCACAAGCCGTGGGGATGGGCGCTGAAATTGCCGAAGCATTTCCTGCGGCGGCAGAAATTTTTAAAAAAGCAAACGATATTGTCGGATACGATTTGAGCGCAATCTGCTTCGAAGGGCCTCAGGAAAAATTGAACACCACAACAATTTCACAGCCGGCGATTTTTACAACTTCCGCAGCGATATTGGAAGTCCTTAAAACCAAGCCCACCACAAGCAATATAGCAGCTGATATTACCGCAGGTCTGAGCCTCGGCGAGTACACGGCGCTGTATGCAGCGGGAGTGATTGGCCTCGAAGATGCATTGGCTCTTGTGCAGAAACGAGGAGAGGCGATGCAAGCGGCGGCTGATGCCACTGATGGCGGTATGGTAAGCATCATCGGACTGGAAAAAGAGCAGGTTGAGCATTTGTGTAACGAGGCAAGGGGAGATGAACTTCTGGTTGCAGTCAATTTCAACTGTCCGGGACAAGTCGTTGTCAGCGGCAGTAAAAACGCCTGCGCCCGAGCAGAAAAATTGGCGGAAAAATACGGGGCAATAAAAGCTGTTTCCCTGGCGGTAGCCGGCGCTTTTCATACCGAAATGATGTCCAGTGCGGCTGAAAAACTCAAAAACGCAATAGAAAACTGCCAAATTCAAGACCCTGTAAATATCAGGGTTATTGCGAACATTGACGCCGACTACTATCAAAGCTCAGAAAAAATTGCAGAAGGCCTGATAAAACAATTGACGAGCCCCATTCTTTGGCAAAAATGTATGGAAAGACTTCTGGCTGACGGTGTTGAGAAGTTTTATGAGATTGGGCCGGGTAGAGTTTTGACCGGGCTTATGCGAAGAATCAACAGAAAAATTAAAGTTGAAAATATTAGTTCTCTGGAAGCTATTAATAATTTGTCGGCATCATAGAAAATGGTGCGGTATAAAAAGCTTTACTATATATTAATGTGGCAAGGAGGTTATAAGTATGTCTGAAAAGAGACTGGCGGTTATAACAGGAGCGGCCAGGGGGATAGGCAGGGCAATAGTTCTTGAATTGCTCAAACAGGGCCGGGCCGTTGCGGGGCTTGATATAAACGCTGAGCAGCTTACAGAACTTGAAGAAGTTGTCAAAGAAGCCGGCTTCAGCTGCGAAACACGCTGCGTCGATATAACAGATACCGCAAAATTTACCGAAACACTCGAAGCTTTGTCCAGCGAATATAGCGGAATCGGGATACTCGTAAACAATGCGGGTATCACACGTGACGGATTGATTATGCAAATGAGTGATGAAGATTTCGACAAGGTCATTGCAGTCAATCTTCGGGCGGCTTTTGTCGCAATACGGGTGGTATCAAGGCCTATGGTCCGGAATAAATGGGGTCGTATTATCAATCTCAGTTCAGTTTCCGGCCTCATAGGTAATGCAGGTCAAAGCAATTACTCTTCGAGCAAGGCGGGACTTATCGGGCTAACGAAAACGGTGGCCCGCGAGCTTGCGAGAAAAAATGTTACCGCCAATGCCATTGCGCCGGGCTTTATTGCAACAGAAATGACGGATAAATTGCCCGAACCGGTCAAAGAGGCCGCAAAACAAATGATACCGCTTCGAAGGTTTGGAGGCCCCCAAGACGTCGCCAAGGCGGTTGCTTTCCTTGCAAGCGACCAGGCCGCCTATATTACAGGCCAGGTGCTTTGCGTGGACGGCGGAATGGCAATGTAAAAAAAAATAAAAAAAACATTTGTAGATAAGTACCTGAGCAGTTAATATACCTCGAAATAATACGGATAAGCGTCATTATTGAAGCTTAAAAACAAATTTCTGTTCGACTTTAAGGAGAAATAGAAGTGAGCGGTGGCGAGATAGATGTCAAAGAAGTTGAAAGTAAAGTAATCGATATAATAAGTGAACAAATGGGCGCAGATAAGGCGGAGATAACTCGCGAGACATCATTTATTAACGATTTAAATGCCGACTCGCTCGATACGGTTGAGCTGGTAATGGAATTCGAAGACGAATTCGATATGAGCATCCCGGACGAAGAGGCCGAGAAGATACAGACGGTCGGCGCAGCAATCGATTACATTGTCAATGTTATGCATTCTAAAAGCCAAGAGTAATAAGCAAATACAGTATGAGTAAACGTCGAGTTGTCATTACCGGCTTAGGGTGTATTACCGCATTAGCCGAAACCACTGACGGCCTTTTCACGGCACTGTGCGAAGGCAAGAGTGGTGTTTCTGCTATTGAATCCTTCGACGTCAGTGCATTTCCTGTAAGGTTCGGGGGCGAGATTAAAAATTTCGATGCCACAAAATATATCGAGCAGCGTGACAGCAAACGTATGGATCGTTTTACACAGTTTGCCGTTGCGGGTGCTGTTCAGGCCGTCGATGACAGCAGACTTGATTTTTCGAAAGAAGACGTCACTCGCATCGGTGTTATCGTGGGGACCGGCATAGGCGGCATCAGTGAGATTGAGCAACAGCATATAAGGCTGCTGGATAAGGGGCCGAAAAAGGTTTCTCCTTTCTGCGTTCCCAAGCTTATGGGTAATGCCGCCTGTGGAAATATCGCCATCCGCTATGGTCTGCAGGGGCCGAATATCTGTGTGGTAAGTGCCTGCGCTTCTGGAACTCACTCTATCGGTGAGGCCTATTGTAATATTTCTGCCGGTATGAGTGACGTTATGATAACGGGTGGTTCGGAAGCGGCCCTTACGCCGGTAGGTCTGGCCTCATTCTGCGCCGCAAGGTCACTTAGCACACGGAACGACGACCCACCAGCGGCATCAAGGCCTTTTGATAAAGACCGGGATGGCTTTGTCCTCTCAGAGGGTGCCGCTATTATAGTTTTAGAAGAAGAGAGCCATGCTAAAAAACGCGGTGCAAATATATACGCTGAAATTCTCGGCTATGCCGCCACCGATGACGGCTATCACATTACCGCCCCCCTGCCGGGAGGGGCCGGTGCCGCAAAAGCGATGAAACTGGCAGCGACAGGTGTGCGCATAGACAAAGTTGATTATATCAATGCCCACGGTACAGCCACCGAACTCAATGACATAGCAGAAAGTGAGGCCATAAGGGCCGTTTTCGGCGAGAAGGCATATAACATTCCAGTCAGCTCAACAAAAAGCTGCCTGGGGCATTTACTCGGGGCTGCCGGTGCGGTCGAACTTCTGATATGCTGTAAAGTCATTACAAATTCTGTTATCCCACCCACCATTAATTTGGACAACCAGGATGAGCGATGCGATCTTAAGATGGACTTTGTGCCCAAAAAGGCCAGAGAGGCAAAGGTCAATGTCGCTCTGAGCAATTCTTTAGGTTTTGGCGGCCATAACGCCTGCCTGATTATCGGCAAAGTTTAGGGCCAAAACTTCAAAAGTCGGGCAGGAAACTCCTTACAGAAATTATTTCACTTTTTGCAATGCCTGCTCCAAATCAGCGATAATATCCTCGACGTCTTCAATCCCAACAGAAATACGAATCATCGAATC
>CAZECQ010000105.1:0-8701 GCA_964510545.1 uncultured Pirellulales bacterium
CTTCGAATCGGACCGTGCCTTTTCTTTGAAGCACCAGGTCTCCATTTTCCCTGCCAGCTTCAAATACTAAAGCAAGCTTGCTTTTTGCTGCCAGCTTTTCTATGAGGTCTTTTGAGGTGTTTGAGCCGATTTCCTCGTCACTGTTTTGCAGGATACAGATTGAAATATCTTCGTCGAGTTTTTCTTCGTGGATTGCTTTGAGGGCATAATAAAGAGAAAGCAGGCCGGATTTCATGTCCGAAACCCCCGGCCCCAGTGCCCTAGCTGCCTTGACTGTGAAAGGCCTTTCTTTTGCAGTACCATCGGGAAAAACCGTGTCCATATGGCCAAGCAGTAAAATATCATAGCGGTTACTGTTATCATTATGCACCTCCAAACAGGGGCCTGCCGAACTGCTGCCGGGGTGAAGAGTAGCGATATAGCCAAGCTCTTCATATTTTTGCTTAAAGTATTCAGCAATTTTTACGATGCCCTGTGGGCTGTAGCTACCGCTGTCAGTATTTACAAGTTGCTCCAACTCTTTTAAGTAAAGCTGTAAATCGAATTCCATTCTATTTGCTCCACTACAAAATTACCTGTCTTGAAATAATTTCAATCAGCTTTTTGATTTATCTTTGGCCCGGAAGTTTTTATATGCGAGGTAAATTGTCATCGGGTTCCAGAATTGGTGGTTCAGTCTGTACAGTATCCGGGTATTTGAGGCCTGTTCCGGTGTTCAGCAGGACTACCTTATCCTCGTTCTTAATCCAGCCGCTTTCAGCCAACTTAAAAGCTGCGCTTAAGGTTGCAGCACCTTCCGGACAAACGAATACCCCTTCATTGGATGCGAGCATCTGCTGGGCTTTTAAGATGTCCTCATCCGGGACGGCAACGGCACAGCCATTGGTGTCGTAAAGGGCTTCAAGCACCAAAAAGTCGCCGATTGCTTTCGGGACGGTGATGCCGAAAGCGATGGTATGAGCATTTTGCCAGAATTCAGATTCTTTTTTCTTTTCTTCCCAGGCCTTTACAATTGGGGCACAGCCGGCAGCCTGTACCACCACAAGCAGGGGCAGCTTCTCAGAAATCCAGCCGATTTGCTGCAATTCCTTCAATGCTTTGTAGATACCGATTAGACCTACACCGCCGCCCGTTGGGTAGATAATTACATCGGGCACGTGCCAGCCGAATTGTTCTGCTATCTCCAGCCCCATAGTCTTTTTGCCTTCGATGTGGTACGGCTCTTTAAGTGTGGAGGCGTCGTACCAGCCCTGCTCGGCAATAGCTCGGCTGACAATTTTCCCAGCGTCACTTATTAATCCATTAACAAGAAAAAGTTTTGCACCTGCTATAGCACACTCTTTGCGATTAATTGATGGGGCAACCTGAGGCATTACGATTACAACTTTGATTGCTGCGGCAGCACAATAAGCGGCCCAGGAGCCGTCGGCATTTCCATTGGTCGGCATCGCCAGCACCTTGACGCCCAGTTCTTTAGCCCTCGAAACCCCTACAGCCGCACCGCGAGCCTTGAAAGTCCCCGTGGGGATTAGCCCTTCGTCCTTCAAAAATAATTTCGGTATTCCTACATTAGGCCCGAGATTTTTTAACCGAATAAGAGGTATCATTCCCTCTGCGAGGGATACAATATTTTCCTCTTTTTTTACCGGAAGAAATTCGCGATAGCGCCAAAGAGTTGGTTCTCGGCTAAGCAGCGATTCCTTTTTTAATGCAGCTTTAATCCTGTTGAAGTGGTACCGCACCAAAAGAGGTGCGCCGCATTTGCACAGTTGAATAATTTTTTCGCTCTCGTAAGTTGCCCCACACTTCGCACATTCAAGGTTACTTACATACATCGACAATATTTCCTTTAATGCCTGTAGTTATCTTAAACAAGAGCAACCGCTTCAATTTCGACGTCGACGCCCTTGGGCAATCGGGAGACCTCCACACAAGCCCTGGCCGGCGGGTCTGCGGGGAAGAATTCGGCATATACCTTGTTGACCACGGGGAAATCATCCATATTAGTAATAAAGACTGTGGCCTTTACGACCTTATCCAGTGAACTGCCCGCCGCTGCCAGCACTTCCTTAAGGTTGTTCAGTACCTGTCTGGTTTGGGTTGCAATATCGCCTGTTACAACGCTGCCGGTAGCAGGGTCCATAGGGATTTGACCGGACACAAAAACCATAGCTGCGGTACTGACCGCCTGTGAATAGGGCCCAACAGCCGCGGGCGCTTTTTCCGTACTGATGATTTTTTTACTCAATTAACTTACCTCCTTACTAAAATATGTTAAAAATGAGTTATGCAAAATATCTTAAAACACAAAATCATTCCATACCTCAACACAAAGGGAAAGGGTTCGCGATTAGTAGATACCAGAATTCAGTGATTAAATCCAGTCGTTTTTTAAAATATTTTGGTCGTTTGAAAATTGCTGTCAAAATAAATTGACTAATTCAAATATTGAAATTTCAAAATATTACTTGCTATATTGCCAGGCATGATTTAAGATGGGTCCGCAGTAAAATATTATTTATAGGGGCATATTTATGAAAAGTTTCGGGAAAACGGCGATTTTAATTTCATTTATTATCTGTATTTTATTAATGGCGGGATATTCCAAAGGTGCTGCCATTTCGGCCAAATCTCCGCCTGCGAACACATTTGCAAACGGCGTTGTGGTTTGTGAGCACAAAATTGCTGCGAAGGTAGGCGCAGATATTCTCAAAAAGGGCGGCAACGCCGTTGATGCTGCAGTGGCGACTTCTTATGCACTTGCGGTTGTTTATCCGAGTTCGGGAAATATCGGCGGCGGCGGGTTTATGTTAATCAGGATGACTGATGGAAAGGCCGTCGGCATCGATTATCGCGAAAAGGCCCCTTCGAAAGCGTTTCGTGATATGTACCTTGATAAAGATGGCAATGTCGTAACAAGTTTAACAAGAGATGGAGCTTTGGGTGTTGGAGTGCCGGGCACAGTGGCAGGGACACTATATGCACTGGAAAAATACGGTACTATGAGCCGGCAGGAAGTACTGGCACCCGCTATCGAGCTGGCGGAAAAGGGCTTCGTTCTTGATTATCAAATGGCCGCCCCCTACAACGAAAGCAAAAAGATTCTTGAAATGTTCCCCGAAACAAAAGCACTTTTTAAGAAACCAGATGGTTCCCGTTACGATGCCGGCGAACTGTTTGTCCAGAAGGAACTCGCAAAGACGCTCAAAGCAATCGCCGAGAAAGGCAGGGATGGTTTTTACAAGGGCCCTGTCGCCAACCTCCTGGTAAAAACGATGAAGAAATACAATGGCATAATAACTCATAAAGACCTTGAAAATTATAAAGCTGCCGAGCGGACTCCTGTTACGGGGACATACCGGGACTATGGAATTGTCTCAATGCCGCCTTCAAGTTCCGGAGGAATCAGCATAATTGAATTGCTCAATATCCTTGAAAGATATGACATCGCAGCATCGGGCTGGAATACCACAAAAACAACCCATCTCATAGCCGAAGCGGCAAAGCGGGTGTATGCCGACCGTGCCAAATACGTCGCCGACCCGGATTTTATAAAGGTTCCCATTAATAAACTGACTTCGAAGAAATATGCCGACATCAGGGCCAAGAATATCGACCCGATGAAAGCAACTCCGAGCAAAGAGATAACGAATGGTGATATAGAAGGATTCTCCATCGCCGGCGGCGAAACGACTCATTGTTCGGTAGTTGATAAAAATGGTATGGCAGCTTCGTTCAGCACAAGTCTGTGCCGTTTTTACGGCAGCTACCTCGCTGTCGAAGGGGCGGGATTTCTGCTGAATAACCAGATGCAGGATTTCAGTGCAAAGGCGGGCGTACCGAACAAGGCCGGGCTTAGGTACGGCAAAGAAAATGCAATTGAGCCAAATAAGCGAATGGTCAGTTCAATGGCTCCCACTATTGTTACCAAAAACGGCAAAAACTTCATGGTTCTCGGCTCGCCGGGAGGAGCTGCTATCATTACTGTTCTTGCTCAGTGTATAATGAATGTCATCGACCATAAAATGGAGCTTAGGCAGGCTGTTGAGTCGCCACGTTATCATCATCAGTGGCTGCCGGACATAATATATTCCGAGAAAAACAGGGATGTGTTTTCCGAAGAGACGGCAGCAAAGCTAAAAGAGCTTGGCCACAAAATAGGAACCAAAAAGAGTCTTGGAAATATCCAGGCAGTTCTTATCGACCCCAAAACCGGGCTGTTCACAGGTATCTGTGACAATCGTAGAAAACCGGCCGGCATGGCTTGCGGCTATTGAATAAATACTCAAACTGACCCGTTTCTTTGAAATGGTCAGTTTGAATATTAAAGGAGAATCACGATGTTTATGAAACGAATAGTTTTTTCATTGCTGATTTTTGCAGTATCAGCAGGACTTATCTGGGGCGGGGTTTCAACCGCCTGTACTATCGGCGCTGCATCAGGCAAGGCAACGGCTGACGGCAGGCCGATGATTTGGAAAACAAGAGATACCGGCGCAAAGAATAACGAGCTTTATTATAATACATCCGGCAAATACAAATTCCTTTCGCTGATAAATGCCGGAACCACACCTTCATGGCACGGTGTGAATGAAAAAGGCTTTTCAATACTAAATTCATCATCCGGAGACCTGCGTGGGTGGTCAAGGCAGTCAAGAGACCCGAACTCGCCGAGACGGTCAAGGCGGTCAAGAGACCCGAATACCCCAAGGCGCTCAAGGGAGCCAAATGACCCGGGAAGCTTAAGAGACTCAGGAAATTGGCTGGATAACGGTACTCTTATGCGTTATTCGCTGGCAAATTGTGCGGATGTGGCGGAATTTGAAAAACTTCTCGAAAAAACAAACGTCACCGGCAGAAGAACTGCAGGCAATTTTGCGGTTATGGACGCAAAAGGCGAGGTTGCTATTTTTGAAACGGGCCCAAAAAAGTTCAAGAAGTTCGATGCCAAAGACCCGAATGTCGCGTCGGATGGTTATATTCTCCGCTCGAATTTCGCCTTCAGTACTGGAGAAGAAAACAACAGCAGCAGGAGATATTCTTTCAACCGCTACAAAAGGACGAGCGATTTGGTCAAAGGTTTTTACGCTGACGGCAAGGTAACTTACAAAGATATTCTGCGCACCCAGATGCGGGATTTTTCGGATGTGAAAGGCGAGGTAATTTCTGTTCCGTTTGCCGGCAGGTTCGACGCCAACGTCCCCGCCGGTTATATTAAAAACCGCTGGAGCCTCTGCCGGGCCAGTTCAGCTTCGGCGGCGCTGGTTGTTGGAGTTCGCGACGGCGAAGACCCAAGGCTGAGCACGATGTGGACGATTCTCGGCCAGCCGGCCGCCGCTGTTGCCGTGCCATACTGGCCGGTCGGCAAAACCCCGCCCGAGGCCGACGGGCCGGAAACCGCACCACTGTGCGATGTCTCAAGGAAAATAACATCACAGCTTGTCCTTCGTTCGACAACCCTCCAACAGCGACAAAGTAGATACTACATCGACAGCTATAAACTCAAGGACGTCAAAGGCAATGGTTTGTGGGCGGTACTTTTTCCAGTAGAAGATAAGATTTTTGCAGAAGCTGAGGCTAGGCTCGCAAAATGGCGCAAGAAAGGCCCGGATGTCGAGGAAATGCTGGCAATGGAGAATAAACTTGCAAAAGATGCCTTGACAATTCTTGAAAAGGCGTCCAAAAAACTCAATACCTTCAGGCCGGACAAAGGTGATTTGAACTAAACCGGTTCCGAAACCGTTAAGGAATCGGTCGTAAAGTAGTTGAAAACTTAAAGCTAAAAGCTAAAAATCATAGCGTAAAACTTAAAATTAGATGAGTTTTGAATTTTAAGCTATGGTTTTGCATTTTTCGCTTTACGTTTTTCGCTTTTTTAAGGGTGAAAAGATGTTGAAGAGCAAGGGTATTATATTTTTACTACTTGCGGGTTTTATTTTTGTCGGGAATTTGTCCGCGTGTACCATTGGGGCTGCCTCAGGCAGGGCCACTGCAGACGGCAGGCCGATGATTTGGAAAACAAGAGATACCTATCACAAAAACAATGAGGTCTTCTATAACGATGAGTACAAGTACAAATTTATCGGCGTAATAAACGCAGAAGAAGGCGACCCCGCTATATGGCAGGGTGTCAATGAAAAGGGTTTTGCCATCCTGAATTCACAATCGAGTGACCTTAAGAAATTCAAAGAGTATTCTTCCGATAAGGAAAACGGCACCTTTATGCGAAAAGCTCTGGGATACTGCGCAAGTGTGGCTGAGTTCGAAGAGCTTCTCAAAAGAACCAACAACGCTGTCAGGGAAACAACAACCAACTTTGCGGTTATGGACGCAGCCGGCGAAGCGGCGATATTTGAAACCGCCAACGAACGGTATCGCAAATTTGATGCCACCTGCCCAAATACTGCGCCGAAAGGCTATGTAGCGCGCTCAAATTTTGCGTTCAGTGCAGGTGAGCAAAACAATCGCAGCCGCAAAAAGAGTATGGCCCGCTATAAGAGGACAAGCAAACTGCTGGAGAGTTTTTATGCCGACGGCAAAGTGAGTTATAAGGATATTCTGCGAGGACAGATGCGCGATTTTTCAGATAAGCAGAGCAAAACAATCTCTGTTCCATTCCGTGCCAAGTGGAGTCCGGAAGATATATATGGCTACGTCGAGTGCTATTACAGCATCTGTCGCAACTCAACGGTTTCCACATCGGTTTTTGTCGGCGTGCTTGACGGCGAGGACCCGCGACTTAGCACGATGTGGACGATTCTTGGCCAGCCGGCCGCTGCTGTCGCCATACCATATTGGCCGGTTGGTAAAACACCTGTCGAGGCCGACGGCGAAGTGACGGCGCCGCTCTGTGATGCTGCACTGAAAATAAAGTCGCTGCTGTTCGATTATAAAAAACGCTATATTGATACGTTCAAGCTGCGTGACGATAAGGGCGATGGGCTGTGGAAAATCCTCTTTCCCGCAGAGGACAGGATTTTCGCCGAGACTGAGGCTAAACTTGCAAAATGGCGCAAAAGCGGCCCGGAGGTCGAGGAAATGCTAACAATGGAAAACAAACTCGCAGCCGAAGTTCTGGAGCTTTTGAATAAAACATATGAGAAACTGCAAACCTGGAAGCCGGAAAGAGGAAAGTTAAAGGAACCTGCCGACAAGCCGATAAAGAATCAGCCTTAATAATTTTGTTTGCAGGTAAGAGGGTTTGCAAAGTATTGGTAGTGTATTATAAGGCATAAGTGAACGAGATGCTGAAAAAAAGGACAATCATATCTTTAGTGTTTGTTGCGTTTATCGTTTTTGCTTTCGTTGGTGTTGCATCCGGCTGCACAATCGGCGTTGCTTCAGGCAAAGTAACCACAGATGGCAGAGCGATGATATGGAAGATAAGGGACTGGTCGCAAAAGCCGAACAATGAGGTTTATTTCAACTGCTCATATAAATATAAATTTGTAGCAGTGGCAAATGCAGGCGAGCGGGGTGTCAGAATGGGGTTAAACGAAAAAGGCCTTGCTTTGATGAATTCGAATTCTACGGATATGATCAGTGCAAAGAAAGGGCCGAACGCCGGTGAATTCCAGGAGACAGCGATTGGAACCTGCGCCACTGTGGACGAGTTTGAAGCCCTGCTAAAGAAAACGAATGTTTCCGGCCGAAAGACACGAGCCAATATTATCACTCTGGACGCAACCGGCGCAGTTGCGATTTTTGAGACCAGCGGCAATGAGTACTTCAGGTACGATGCAACCGACCCGAATGTTGCGCCGGATGGTTTTATAATCCGCTCAAATTTTGCTTTTCACGGCTGGGCAAAAGAGAGCATAGAACATGTGCCGTGGGGCGTCGACCGTTATAACAGGTCAAGTACCATAATAAAAAAGTTAATCGACGAAGGCAACCTCGACTACAAAAACATTCTCCACAGAAACTTTCGGGATTTTTCGGAACACTGGACGAGCAAACCGTATTCAGTGCCTCTTGAGCAGCAGGTATCTCAAGAGATTCCATTGGGCTATATTCAGTGTCATGACAGTCTTTGCCGTGACATAACGGTATCTGCGGCGGTGGTTGTCGGGGTGCTGCCCGGTGAGGAGTCGAAACTCAGCACACTGTGGTCGATTCTCGGTCAGACAGCCTGTGGGATTGCTATACCATACTGGCCCGTTGGTGAAACGCCGCCGGAAGCTAACGGTCCAAAAACCGCTCCACTTTGTGATGCGGCAAGGAATATAAAAACGCTGGTCTTCGACTACCCGGATGCTGCCAACTGTATCAATACCTATAAATTAAAAGACGGCAAGGGGGACGGTTTGTGGAAGATACTCTTTCCTGCAGAGGACAGGATTTTTGCCGAGACTGAAGCTAAGCTTGCAAAATGGCGCAAGAGCGGCCCGGACGTCGAGGAAATGCTGGCAACCGAGAGTAAATTTACAAAAGATGCCTTGGCAACACTCGAAGATGCCTACAAGAAACTGCAAACCTGGAAACCAAACAGAGGCAAGATAACAAAGCAAAATACAGCTGGCAAACTCTGAAAACAATATTGCATACTATCATAGATTAGTGTGTCTTTTGCATGATACTTACGGATCTTTGATTCAAAATCAGGTGGATTTATAGAGGTTTGTTATGGGCATCCTCCTGTCTTTGCCAAAGGCCTTTGGCGTAATTTTGACGCCGGGCGGAGATTGTCTCCTCTTGTACT
>CAZECQ010000106.1:0-8649 GCA_964510545.1 uncultured Pirellulales bacterium
AAGACTGGGGCAGTCATTTTGTAATGGTAAACGATATCAACCTCGCCCAGTTCACCGGAACACAGTTCAATATCATCGGCTTCTTAGATGCAAATTTCATCGAACCAAATCATCAGCCATTTACCGGTATCTTCGATGGCAATGGACACGTCATTTTTGATTTCACCTATCACACAGATGAAGATTTTGGTGTGGGGCTTTTTGGTTTTGTCGAAGGTCCAAATGCAGTAATAAAAAACCTTCGTATGGAGCGTTGCGATGTTAATTCGATGGATAGTTATAATGTAGGCTGCCTGTTGGGAGCTAACGCCGAAGGAGCAGTTCTCAATTGTTCCGTAAAAGGAACAGTTTCAGGAGAACAGAGTATCGGCTTGTTGACAGGTGTTAATGTTGGTATCATTTCAAATTGCCATGTAACTGGAATAGTTGATGGAAATAATAGTGCCGGTGGATTAGTTGGAACTAATGCTGGTACGATTTTAGATTGCTATACTGCCGGAATCGTTAGGGGCAATAATGACGGCACAGGTGGTTTAGTAGGGCTAAATGCCTTCGGTGACGGTATTGTCTCAAATTGCTATTCAACAACAAATATATATGGAGATAAAGACATAGGTGGGCTAGTGGGAATGCATAATACTTTCACCTTTTTGGGCCGCTCCATAATTTCAAATTGCTATGCAAGTGGTCATGTTTATGGGAATGATTATGTAGGCGGTCTTATAGGTTCAGGTGATAGCGGTTCTTATGAGGCATGCTTTTGGGACCTCGATATTAATCCGGGATTGAACGGCATCGGCAATTTAACAGACCCCAATGTAATAGGCGAGACTACTGAAAATATGCAGAAAGAAAACACCTTTACCTCTGCCGGCTGGGATTTCGTGGGCGAAACTGCCAACGGCTCTAACGACATCTGGTGGATACACAAAGGAAAGGATTATCCTCGACTGTGGTGGGAGACTATTGGGCCGATGGTGCTTTTGGATTTTCTCGCCCAGGACATCATCGACTTAGAACTACAGCCGGGACTCGAGAACAGCCTTCTTGCAAAGTTGGATACTGCATTGCAAAAATTAGAAGATGACAACGAAAACAATGATGCCGCTGTTATTAACTTGTTAGAGGCCTTTATCAATGCCGTCGAAGCCCAGCGTGGTAAGAAAATTCCCGAAGCCGATGCCGATGCTCTTATCGAGGCCGCACAGGAGATTATCAACCTGCTAAGCGGATGAGTAATCGGATTGCAGGAAGAATAATGGTTCCGCTCCGGACCGCGACTCTGTAGTTGACTTTATCGATTTTGCGCTCTTTGACGGCTGCTGCCTCGAATTTATCAAAAATTGACCAAAACCCAACCCAAAAATCCGCTCCGCAGACGCTCCAATACCGGGATACGAGATACGCTTCACGAGATACGAATTTATGTCAAGTCCTGATTAAAAGTTGTCATTTTGATTTTTAATATTTGATTTTCTTCCCGTGCTTTTTGACGCCATTATTTTCTTCTGCATTCTGGCTCCTGACTTCTGACTTCTTTTTATTCGTGTTCATTCGTGGTCGAATATTATTGAATTCTCTGCGCCTTCTGAGTTCTCCTATGAATACATAGTGCAATCAAAATTTATTTTCCTCAAGCATTTTTGTTCTCGAAAGGCCTTTCACAAAACACCTGAAGGGCTGAGAGAACAAAAATGCGCACTTTAACCATACTCGAAAATACGATCAGTCTCCTATCCGACCCTTTATTCGGTCACTTTAACATCGATCGCTGGCGGCCTAATCTCTGTGAGAACTCGAATTCACAAATAGCGAACACAGTTAAGGACACAACAGGCCCGCCAAATAATCGATCCATAGTATATTTTGCTCAATACCTGTAATGATATTCTCGGTTCTCCTTCAAAACTCGATAAACTATCGTCAACAATCGCCTCGCAGCTGCCACCTTTGCACTGTTACCACCTCTACGGCTATAAACCCGGTTATAAACTTTTTCCAGATCCATGCACTTACTTAATGCAGGCCATACTGCCTCGATCATCGCATAACGTAAATATCTGTTACCTTGTTTTATAATTCTGCCGTGATATGTCCTGCCGCCGCTGCTATAGGTACTTGGGACCAATCCTGCGTAAGCATGAAGTTTGGCCGGAGAACTGAACCTGTCAATGTCATCTATCTCACTAACTACGAGTAATGAAAAAAATTTGCCAATGCCTGGAATCGTCATAACATTCTTAACTCTTTGATCCTTACATCCAAAACCACTGATACCGCTATCAACACCTTTGATCTGCAAACCAAGGTATTCCAAGAGCGATATTTCACTGTCAAGTATTCGCCTGGCATATCCGGGTAATTCAATCTGCTTTAACCATCCAACCCCTTTCTTGCTGAATAGGTCTTTCATCGAACGAGTATCGCGAATCAATGGGAATCCATCCATCAATGAATGTATACGATTTTTAACCATAGTCGAAAGTCGCACCAAAAACATCCGGTGCCTTAACAGCTTCTTGCCTATCCTTGCTGCTGGACTACTGACATGAGCAGAAGGTATTAAATCACAACGAAGTAAATGGGCCAAGGTCGTCGAATCTATTTTGTCGGTCTTGATCTTTGCTTCTGCTATCGCTTTGACCTTTAACGGATCAGCTAAAGTAACCGAACCAACAAGATCATCAAGCCAGTCATGCATCACAAGGGAATTGTAACCAGCCTCCAGCACTGCCGAACTGTCATGATTACAACAGTCACCTAAAAACGCAACGACCGCTTCTGGGTGATTGTTAAACCTGCTTTGCTTGACTATTTGTCCTGCTTCTGTCATAATGGTTCCGTAACTAAATCTTTTGTGATAATCAATGCCAATAAAATTTTTCATAGTGCACCTCCAAAAAAGTTAATAATTCTCGTCGGTAATGTTTATCACATTACCAAGCGAGGTGCACTATGTATTCATGCTAACTCTGTGCACTCTGCGGCTATAATTTCTTGTAATTCTTCGTGCCCTTCTTTTCCTTCGCGGTGAATAATTAAATTCTTTGTGTCTTGGGGGCTTGGTGGCTGAATTTTACGAGCAACGAATCATTTGCGCAGGTATTCTTTTGTTGAACGGAATTTTTTTCAAATTTTTTTATTTCCTTACCCCACATCGATTTACGAGAATCGGCAAGCGAAAATCTAGTACTTTTTTCGCACCAAACGCGCAGGTTCATCTAATTATAGGGAGCTTGTTTTTTAACCCCCCTGAAAAGTAAATACTAAATTAAGGATAAGTTAAAATGACTCCCGAATCTCAAACTTGTGCCACAGGTATCCACCAATCCTCCTTGTCGCGGCGTAGCCTGAATTCTTCGGAGTCCCTCTGGGACGAAGTAGAATGGCGAAACCGGTTCGCTCTACATTTGTCGAGACTCCTCTACAAATTCACCTTTTTTTATGCAAAACAAACCCAATTTGCCCCGATTTTGCGCCAAAAACTCACTTTTACAAGAAAAACAAACCCAATTCAAACCCAATTTCTCACGCTTTTTTTTTATCCATTTACCCCTTTTTCTCCTGTTCAACTATCTCCCCGGCCATTCCATTCTCCCTGTTTTCAACCAGTTTTACCCTCACCAGCTCATTTTTTCGCGGATTTTTTTGTGTTTTTTCGAGTTTCACCATAAAATATCTTTCGCTTCTGCCGCCAATCTCCCCATTACTGTTTTCCGTCAGGATTGTATCTATTCCTCCTATAAATTGCTGTCTGAATTTATTTCCCAATTCATTATTCAAATCCCGCAGCTCCTGCGAACGCCTCTTTATAACTCCATTATTTACAGTATCTTGCATCCTCGCCGCTGCCGTGCCTTCCCTCGCCGAAAAGCTGAAAATGTGCATCTTTGCAAAACCTACTTCTTTAGCCAGTTCGACCGTCTGCTCAAAATCATCTTCACTTTCACCCGGAAAACCAACTATCAAATCCGTCGTTATGGCCGGCCTGTCCAGTTTTGCTTTTATAAGCGCTGTTTTTTCACAAAATTCCGCCCTTCTGTATTGCCGCCGCATCTTCACCAGAACCGCATCCGAGCCCGACTGTAGCGATAAGTGCAAGTGTGGCATAATGTTACGATATTTGCAAAAAACATCCAGCAATCGTTCCGTAACATCTGCCGGCTCTAATGAACTAAGTCTAATCCTCGCAAGATTCGGTATTTCCGCCACTTTTTCAAGCAATTCTGCCAGTTTATCGTTTTGTTTGCCGGCCCAGCTTATCCTGTTAACACTTTTTTTACCGTAAGAGCCAAGAAATATTCCTGTCAGGACAATTTCCTTATGTCCAGCCGAAACAAGCCTTTGCGCCTCTTTAAGCACGGCCGATACGCGCTTGCTTTGAACAACAGGACGTGCTTTAGGTATAATACAGTAGCTGCAGTGTCCATCGCAGCCATCTTGAATTTTTAAAAAAGCTCTTGTTTGGCCCTTAAACGATGTTAGTAAGTTAAGCTTTGGCGAATTAGACAATTTGTTTTTACACTTGATTTTCGAGTCGTTTTTTGTTTCAATTACAGTGTTTCGGCAGGAAGTTGGGTTTTGGCAACTTGAAACATCAGCCTTAACGTTGATTATTTGGCTTAACATCTCAGCAAGGTCGTCTCGATGAGCGATGAAATGTACATTTTTTTGACTGGAGGCATTTAATTCGCCGATTTGTACAGCAGGCAGACATCCGGAAACAACTATTACAGCACCAGAGTTTAGTTTTTGTGCTTTTCGGATGTATTGCCGGCTCTTGGCTGAGGCAGTATGAGTTACGCAGCAGGTATTGACAACAACCAGGTCGGATGCTCTTTCAGACTGCCCAACCTGGTTGAGTCCGAGCCGTTCGAGAAGTTCGCGAATCTGCTGGCTTTCATATTGATTGACTTTGCAGCCAAGGGTATTTATGGAAAAAGTTTTCATAATATGGTATAATGTATAGTTGTTGAAATGGATTTACAAGGCAAATTGGATTTGCCCTAAGAATCGTCAATTGATTATAATTTAAGAGCATTCGACTATTACTAAAAACTGAACGAGAGGTTTGTTATGGCGTCAACTACCGGTGCAATTTGGGCGGTCGATGTAGGTAATAATTCACTGAAAGCAATGCACCTGAGCGTTGTCGGCGGTGTTGTCGAGGTAATCGGCTTTGACAATATCCAGCACGGCAAAATTCTCAGCGGAAGCAGTGTCAAACCCGCCGAAAGAGATGAACTTATTGCATTGAGCTTACGCCGGTTTGTCGAGCAAAACGATGTGGGCAATAATGAATTCATTATATCCGTTCCGAGCAAAAATAGTTTTGCCCGTTTTGTTACCCTTCCACCGGTCGAGCAGAAGCGTATTCCTGAGATTGTGAAGTTCGAAGCAGCTCAGCAGATTCCTTTTGACATTGATGATGTCCAATGGGACTGGCAGATGATGGAAGAGAGCAGCACTCCCGAAACGAAGGTGGGGATTTTTGCGATTCGAAACGATGTTGTCGGCGCTGAACTGTCGCCTTTTAGCGGCGAAAATCTCCAGGTCAACTACATTCAGATGGCGCCGATTGCCCTCTATAATTACATTCTATACGACCGTCCAGAACTGTGCAGGTCTGAGAAACACGCCGTCGTTGTTCTTAATATCGGTGCGGAAAATACCGACCTTGTTGTCTGCACGAAGTCAACCGTCTGGCAAAGGAATATCCCGATGGGCGGTGATTCTTTTACCAAAGCGATTGCAGATACGTTTAAGCTCAATTTTCAAAAAGCAGAGAAGCTCAAGCGCACGGCTGCAATGAGTAAATACGCCCGTCAGATTTTTCAGGCGATGCGTCCGGTTTTTGCGGATTTAGGCTCCGAAATTCAGCGGTCCTTAGGATTCTACACCAACTCTAATCCCACCGTAAAATTATCCAGGATAATTGCTTTGGGTGGCGGAACGAAAATGCGCGGCCTACTCAAATATCTGCAGCAAACCCTTCAGGTATCTATTGAGACGCCGGATTCGTTCAAAAAACTTTCGATGGGTTCGGATGTCTCGGCTGCTAAATTTCATGACAGTGTTTGTGATTTTGGTATTGTTTATGGTCTTGCGCTGCAGGGTCTTGGGCTGGCCAGGATAGAGAGCAATCTTCTGCCTCGCAGCATTTCCAGGTCGATGGCCTGGAAGATTAAAGCCCGTTACTGCACAGCGGCAGCGTGCTTTCTGCTTGCTGTTTCCCTCTTGGCTTTTGGAAGAGGATTTTTAGACAGAATCAACTACAACAATAAACAGAGCATCAGACAAAAGAACGAACGTGTTGTTCAGGAGGCCAGGCAGGCCAGGAACAATGTTCAGTCCCAGAAAAGTCAAGCTGAAGTTTATGAAGCGATGATACAAAAGCAATTCGACCTTTTTAAGTATCGCGACGTCCTTCCGCAGTTGTTCGAAACTATAATTTCAAATCTGCCCAATGAGAAAAACAACCCTGAGCAGAAAGAGCTTTACCGGGCTTTTGTCGAAGGTGACGTGAAGACGGTTTTACAGACTCCCCGGAAAGAGCGAAAGCAGATATTTATAACGGGCATGTCGGCCTACTTTGTAGGCGATGTTAACACTGCAACATTTATTGAAGAGGATTTACAAGCAGTCGGCAGGGCAGGCAAAGCTTCCCCGGCGATGTCTGCTACTGATACTGGTATCTCGAGGTCGGACACTGAGAGCGTGTGGTTTTACCCTGAGGAGTATTTGAAGGAGATGGGGATGACCCCCGGCGCCACCGGTGGAGACAGTAAAGCCGGCTTTCTCGTGACTATAATAGGGTTTAGTCCCTATAAAAACATTGGAGAGCTCTTAGAGCCGCTCGGCGCGGGAAAGGACCTCAGCAGATGGGGATTTATTACCCGTCTGATGCATCTTGACGATGTCGTTGACGGTAACAGCCCGTTTGAGTTACACGAAAAGACCAATGTGCAGCATTTCAACTTGAAGATAGCCGAAGTAAGCACCGAAGAGAAGATGCCTTCAGGGATAGGAGTTTTAGATGCAGCAATTACAGGCGGCAAGGGTCTCAACAAAGAGACGCGGAGAGACCCGATGACTAATGAGATTATCAGTAAGGTTATCGAATTAGATGAAAACGGAAAACCAAAAATTGACAAGTTCGGCAAGGAGATTGTTGCCATCAACGACCATTGGTTCAGACTTGACGCTAAATTTGTCTGGAAAGACGCTCCCGAGGAAGTAAAGGGAATTGGAACTACAGGCGCAATGGGCGCAGGTGGTGCGACAATGGGTGGTTTCTAAGAAATGATAAGATTGTTTAGATAGAGAAATCTTGAGATAAAATAAATTGGTGAACTGAAAATGGATATTTCTGTGGTCAAAGATTTGATAAAGAAACTGAGTCTTTTGAAAGATTATTCGTCTTTGCTGACGCCGATAATCATAGTTATTGTATCCGCTCTTCTTTTTATACCCACGCATCTAATGAACCTGAAGTTCAGGAAGCTGGTGGAAAAGAAAAGTGTCTCGACCGGCAAAGAGGCTATATCCCTGAGTAAAAATCCTGTTTCGATTGATCAGTCTCGGGAAGGGGAAAAATATCAGCTTGATCTTGCAAGTGATGCTAATCTTATAGAACTTTTGGGCAGGCAAAGCGCTCAAAGAGAATTATTAAGCTACAAAATTTTTCCTGAGCCGAAGGAGACATCCAGACTGATTTTTGAAGAATTTGCGCAGGAGTTTCGCCGGAAAGCGGAAGCATTGGTTGGACAGGTAAATGCTCGTGATTGTCCCACACAAGCTGAGCTTCAGGCAAGTCTGCAAAAAGGGGCCTCTTCGACGACATCGGCAGGCACAGGCGGTGTCTGGGATTGGGGGGGTGGGGCGGATTTTATGCCTGGTGGGATGGGAGGATTCGGAGCTACCATAACAGAGATTATCTGCAGAGAGAAAGCGGAATCTGCCAGCGTTTATGCTAATCCATCAAGTGTCAGTGGATACGAATTCTGGGAGAAATATTCTTACAGTGGAATGAAAGAAGCGGTCAAGGACTGCTGGTATTATCAATTGGCTTACTGGATAGCTGAGGATATTTTCAAGACGGTAGAAAAAATGAATACCGGCTCGGCAACGGTTTTTACTTCACCAGTCAAACGGATTGTAAACATAAGATTCAACTTAGGACAGGCGGATTTTAGGAGTCGCGGCACAAGTGGGGTTGGCCCCAGCAGGCCAAAATATGTTCTTTCGGTTAATAAAGGGCTTGCCACTCCATGGACAGCAAGATATTCAAATGATGACATCGATGTTGTGCATTTTGAAGTCGTTGTTGTAACCAGCGCGAAAGCTATTTTACCATTTATAAGGGAGCTTTGCAGCGCCAAGGAGCATAGCTTCAGAGGTTTTCAGGCTCAGCAAACGGAGCAGACATTCAAGCACAATCAGATAACAGTTCTGGAGTATGATATTTCTTCAATCAATCGAGGCACATCCTCCGGCCAATTTTCCGAGGAGAGAGAGATGATGTTTGATGGGTTTATGGATGGCCAGCAGATTGAAGCTCATCGTTTGTATCGATATGGTGATGATGCAGTTGTAAGACTGGATTTGATTTGTGAGTATATCTTTAATAAGAAAGGATACGAGCAGATT
>CAZECQ010000107.1:0-6565 GCA_964510545.1 uncultured Pirellulales bacterium
GGTTTCCCAAATATAATACTAACATAAAGGTTTATTTGGATGATTCAGATGTTTTGCATCAAAAAAATTATTCTTCATACAAAAGTGCTACCCGCGAGTGCAGAATCGGAGGGATGGCAGAATGGTTTAAACGAAATAAGATTAAGTCAGGTGATGAAATAGCGATTCAATTAATAGATAAGGAAAGCTTCACGTACAGATTAATTCCAGAGCGTATATTTGTTAAAAAAACCGAAGAGCTACAAAAAAATCTTGATACCGCAGGAGATGAGATAGAAGCTTTAGACGAAATCACGAGACTTTCAAACTGGACAGCGCTGGACAAACAAAGAGTTATGCTTAAAGAGTATCACAGGATAGTTACCGCCACGCCTTTGAAAGAAAGGGGATACATAAAACAGCGCTCGAGACAAACCAGAGAAAGCGTGCCGCCTAATATAAGAGTTATGTTGGGCGATATTTATCGCGGTCATTGTCAAGTATGCGATTTTTGGTTTCTAAAGGAAGACGGTAAACCGTATTTTGAAATGCATCATATCAATCCGTTAAAAGCTAATCACCCAAAGAACCTTGTTTTAGTTTGTGCAAACTGCCATAGGCAATTTGAGTATGCAAACGTAATTCATAAGTTCAATAAGCAAGATTGGCTTATTAGGGTTTCTTTCAACAGGAGAAGATATGCTGTGAACCAAGTGTTCCTGAGAGAAAAGTTGGAGAAATCAGTTAAAGAACTGTTTGTTTAAGAGTTCTGATGTTTTCTTATAATGTCAAAAAGGAGTATGATGAGGACTTGTCTTTACAGGAGTATAGAGATTTACTACGTGCCGTATTCAAGGAAACCTATAAAAAATTGGTAACAGGCGGGCGGGCCTGTATAAACGTTGCCAATCTTGGCAGAAAACCATACATTCCTCTACACAGTTACATTATCGAAGATATGCAGGAAATCGGTTTTTTTATGAGAGGCGAAATTATTTGGAATAAGGCCACGAGCGCAAGCGGCTCTACCGCTTGGGGTAGTTGGTTGTCTGCCAGCAATCCAGTATTACGTGATATTCACGAATATATTTTGGTCTTTTCTAAAGAATCGTTCTCAAGGAAAAAACTCGATAAGAAAAATACAATTTTGAGAGAAGGATTCCTCGAATGGACAAAAAGTGTTTGGACGTTTCCTGCTGTTTCTGCCCGTGGGATAGGACACCCAGCACCATTTCCGGTGGAATTACCATATCGGCTGATTCAACTTTACACTTTCGAGGGAGACGTTGTTTTGGATCCTTTTTTGGGTAGTGGCCAAACAGCAATCGCAGCGATAAAGGCAAAGCGGCATTATATAGGATATGATACAAACAAAGAATACATAAGGCTTGCCAAAAAAAGAATTAGGAAATTTGAATTTGATTTTAAATCTCCGGAATTATTTGAAGCTCAAGCTGAAAAGGAGCGTATGAATAATCCCGTTGCTTCTAATATCGGATGAAAATTCTGTCCTACAAATACATTATAATAACTAATCGACAAAGATAAGAGTCGCTTTGGCGGTGAAAATCATAGATATGCTTGGTGAGGAAGTTTTAATAATAAAAACAGTATGAAAGCCATATACAAACATAAAAAGACGGGTGATTTATTTGCTATAGAGACCGATGAAAAGGGCAACATTGTCTCTACAAGCGGGCCGCTTTTGTGCAAAGACGTGAAGCCAGAGGAGCTGGACTACGACAATTACTGGGACGAGGACGTAAAGAAGCACTTAGGGCAATTTGTTTTATTATCAAAAATCGAATATGAAGAACTACTTAAGAGAACCGGTTTTTTTATACAGGAAACACAGCTTTCTATTTTTGATGAACTGAACCGCACTGAAGATTCCAAGAAAAGTAAAAACCAATAAATGGTTTTCTTAAACTTAGCGGCCGGCCAATAAGGTAATTTTTGGTTCGAGCCTTACTTGAGTAAGGCTCACTTTCCTTCACTTCGACTGCGCTCAGTGTAAACTCTTTCGCTCAGGGTAAACTCACTTCGGAAAAGTTATCTTCAAAGCGTGCCCACAGGGCATTCTGGCGAGGCAGCCCAAATTGACTTTGGGGTCAGGTTATTGTGGTTGAGATTGCCGCGGCCTGCTTTGCAGGCCTCGCAATGACAGAATAAATCCAGCGAGCATGGCGAGTGGGCAAGTGAGAAGGAAAGCTTGCTCCTTCGCACGAGGCTATGGAGGGCAGGCCGGGCAAAGCCAGAGCTTGTTTTTTTATTGATTATTGCGATGAGGGCGCAGGCCGAACCGCCCTTCGACTGCGTTGTGCTTCGCTCAAGACAGACAGGCAGCAGGAGCAGAAAGAAGGCAGAAAATGGTTTAGCGGGGCGGACCTCTGCCGGGCGCTGAGCAAGAGCACCGCTTCGATAGCTGCCTTGCCAACGACATCAATCAATTCATCGACCGCCTGCTCGGTATTGCAGATTAAGTCGAGGAACGGCAGCAACAGCTGGCCGTCTTTGCTCAGAAATTCTGCGATTTTTCGACTGTTAACCTTGTCTGTAATTTGATACAATTTCTTCTGCATGGCTACTCCTTTCAAAAAAGTTTAAGTTATTTACTGGCCTGATATTATCTAAAAATCAGGCCGGAGTAGCCATTGCTTTTTTCAACCTCCAACTATGGATGAGACATCCTCGATTCTGGAAAAATATGTTGAATTGAAAAGAAAAACAATACAATACTTGAAAAGAAAAAATATGACAGTAGAATAACTGAAACTGGATTTTAAGCCGCTCAAGGGTAAATTTATAGATTTTTGCTGAAGCATATAGTAAATGGAAGCGTCAGCCAGCTTGCAACTTGGGAAAAAAGATAATTTGGGGTAATTAGGGTTGACAGGGCATATTGTAAACTGGTATAATGCAACAATAGGTAATATGCGGCAATTGTGTAGCCACCTTGTTTTGTAGATGGCTGTTTTTTGAGGTGGTTTTGCTTAGCCTTTGGATACCTAAAAAGGGGAACGAAGTGGTTTATTTCAGCGTTCGTATCGGTAGTTTAAGAGCTCATTTGAACTTTTATCTAAGGTAATAATTGGTATTCATTTTTAAATTTAAGGAGATAAATTTAGTCGGCATGTATATATTGCGTAAAGACGAAGTTGTGAAATGAAAATTTTTATGTAAAAGGTAAGGGGAAAAATTATGGAAGAGATTAGAAAAATTTCGAAAAAGTATTATTTAAGGCAGATAGTAGCGTGCTGGCTGGCTTGCTACATGCTTTTTGGTCTGCCAGTCCAAATTGCCAAGGGTGTTACCCCTGGGGACGTAGTGGGTGTTCCTGTGGGCAGTGTGGACTTTTCAGGAAGCACTTTAGGCAATACCGTTGTAAATGTTAATAGTAACAAGGCCATAATTAACTGGAACACTTTTGACACTATTTCCGGGGAATGGATCAATTTCCTGAAAGGCACCAACTTTGCTGTGCTTAATAGAGTGGTTGCTGGAGGCGCTACGAATTTCCAAGGCGGACTCTTTGCTCCAAAGGGAAATATCTTCCTGATTAACAGCAGGGGCATTATGTTTGGTCCTTCTTCGTATTTCAATGCCAGGAATATGGTTGCATCCGGTCTTGGGATGACAAATGCAGATTTCATGAATGGCACCGGACCAATGGGTAATCCTGACAACATCAATTACAGGTTTGGGTACGGCGACAGATTGGGGCATCCAGGCACTGATGTGATAGGTGACGTAACTCTGTTGCAGCATTCCACGATTGGCCAAGCAACAATTGAGGCTAAAAAAATTGCTCTCATCGGCAGGAATGTTATCAACAAAGGTATCATAAGGACAACAAGTCCCGATGGTGTCGTTGTGATGGCTGCCGGCCATAAGGCCTATATAAGCGAAAGTGGTGGAAACGTTTATGTCCAGGTAGATATTCCGGACAACCCGTCACATCACGTTGTTGATAATGGCGGATTTACACACGTTGATCCCGACGTTGGTACAGTCGATGCCCCAGACGCCCAGATTGTTCTCGCTGCCGGTGATATTTACTCGACTGCTCTGGAGGATATTGAATCGCTAAGGGCTGTGGCACATAGGGATATCCACCTCAATGGAGCTGTAACGTCGACCGACGAAGTGATTGCAAATTCCAGCCGTGCAGGTATCGGCGGAAATCTTTATGTCAATGATAATATCGAGGCCGGCGAAATAAAGCTCAAGGCCGGCAATCCTGATGCATACGAGTCCAGCATGGCTCGTGTACAGGTTGCTGATGGTAAAACTTTAACAAGCACAAGCGGCATGATTAAAATAGATGCCGTCCATGATGTTATACTCGGCGGTGCAGTTTTATCCGCTGGTGATCTTTTAATCAATGCCGACAAGCAAGGCAATGACGGTCACGAGTATGGTGGTGACCTGTGGGCCAAGGATGACTTGACTGCCGGTAACAACTTGCTTATTTGGGCCAATGGAATGAACCTCGATGGTGATGCACGTGCCAATGGCGGCCATCTGCTACTGGCAGGACGTACAAGCAGCGACAATCCCGATGGCGGTGTATGGCGCAACATTGATGTGGCATCCGGCGGGACGCTTTATGCCAGTGGTAACATTAACATACTGAACGTAAATGGCCCCGGCGGAATGACACTGACCGGTCATGATTCCCTGTCAATCATAGCCGGCGGTTCAATTTACTCAGAGGCTGCTATAGGTGTAACGGGCAGCTCGCTGCTAATGCAGCAGGGGCCAACTATCAACACAAGCAGCTTTGCATTCTTTAATCAGGGCACTACGGATTTGACTCTGATTAGTGACACTGACTCGGTGATTTCAACATCGGGTGACAATGCCGCTAACAAGTGGAAATCGATTGGAGCCCATGCTAACCAGAATATTACTCTTGCAAGAAGTGACGGTAAAAACGAAATCGAACTCGGCAACAGCGGTACGCCGGGCAGAGCTCTGTGGGCCGAAAATGGTTACATCAACATTGACGGTTTCAATGTTAAGAACTCGTCCATTAATCCAACGGGCTCTTTAGAGGCCGGTACAACCCTGGACATTGACGTAGTCCACGGCATTGACCTTGGCGGAAACGTAACCTCTGGTGGTAATATGGGACTGCACGCTGACACAGATACCAGATACGGCCACGACGTGAAGGTAGCCGGTAATATCAATTCCGGTGGTACTCTGGACATCGAGGGTACAAATGTTGATATCCAAAGTGCACATTCCGATTCTGATATGGATATTTACGCCCACGGGCTTTATGACAAAACTGCTCCGCCAGATGAGCCGCTTATAGCCAGTGGCGATGTTTATGTACATGGCGAATTGACTTCCGGTGGTATCATAGAACTCAGAGCGACCGAGTATGGACCCGGCGGAGCTACAACAGGCCCAACATTTGAAAGCCCCGGCGACACTGCGTATTCGGCAAGCGGTACTATTTATCTCTGGGATGATGTAACTGCAATTGGAGATCTCTTCATGTATAGCAACACTGTTGTCAAGTCAGCAGATAAAACTTTAAAGTCGATTGCCGATGATGTGATTTTGGAACATGACAAAACACTTGTCAGCGAACATGATTTAACAATCGAAGCCGGTGATGATGTCAAGCTCGGTATGGACACTTCAGGGGGCAACCAGGACGGCATGGTTGGCTCCGGCGGCAATGTTACCACTGATCTTGACCTGACAATAACGGCTGGCGATGAGATATACGCTCATGGAACGCTGACCAGCAACAACGGTGATATCTCACTGACTTCTGGCGATAGCACAACTCTTCTTTGGGATGATGTGACCGCTAAATATGATGTATTCCTGAACAATAACACCAGAGTCAAGGCAGCTGGCGTTACCATTGAGTCTACCCACGACGATGTAACACTCAGACAGGACAAGACCCTCATCAGTGAGCACGACCTTACGATTTTGGCCGGCGACGATGTCAAGCTCGGCGTTCCCGGCGACGATGGTATGGCCGGCTCGGGTGGCGATGTTACCACTGATCTTGACCTGACAATAACGGCTGGCGATGAGATATACGCTCATGGAACGCTGACCAGCAACAACGGTGATATCTCACTGACTTCTGGCGATAGCACAACTCTTCTTTGGGATGATGTGACCGCTAAATATGATGTATTCCTGAACAATAACACAGTCGTCAAAGCTGCCGGTGTTAAGATTGAGGCTGAGAACGATGATGTTATCCTCGCTGCCGATAAGACACTCGACAGCGAGCACGACCTGACAATCCTGGCAGGTGATGATGTCAAACTCGGTATGGACAATCAGTTTACTCCGTTTGTTGGTTCCGGCGGTGACGTAACAGCCGAAGACGACCTTACCATAACCGCTGGTGATGATATTTATGCACACGGAACACTGACCAGCAACAGTGGTAACATTGTGCTTAGTGCATCTGATAGCACGATATATCTGTGGGATGATGTGACAGCTAAAGGCCCGGATGGTGATGGCGATGTATTCCTGAACAATAATACAGTCGTCAAAGCTGCCGGTGTTAAGATTGAGGCTGAGAACGATGATGTTATCC
>CAZECQ010000107.1:6665-7106 GCA_964510545.1 uncultured Pirellulales bacterium
ATAAGACACTCGACAGCGAGCACGACCTGACAATCCTGGCAGGTGATGATGTCAAGCTCGGCATGGATAATCAGTTTACTCCATTTATTGGTTCCGGTGGTGATGTAACAACTGAAGATGATCTGACAATAACTGCCGGTGATGATCTTTATGCCCATGGCAAGCTTACCAGTAACAATGGTAACATTGAGCTTAGTGCATCTGACGATACGATATATCTTTGGGATGATGTGACAGCCAAAGGCCCGGATGGTGATGGCGATGTCTTCCTGAACAATGATACAGTTGTCAAAGCTGCTGGCGTTACAATTGAGGCTGAGAACGATGATGTTATCCTGGCTGCTGACAAGACACTTGACAGCGATTACGATCTGACGATCCTGGCTGGTGATGATGTCAAGCTCGGCATGGATAATCAGTTTACTCCATTTATTGGTTCCG
>CAZECQ010000107.1:7206-8638 GCA_964510545.1 uncultured Pirellulales bacterium
GTGGTGATGTAACAACTGAAGATGATCTGACAATAACTGCCGGCGATAATGTTTATGCCCATGGTGACCTCACTTCGACCGGCGGCAGTATCGATATTTACTCGGACGATTGGACGACATATCTGTGGGGCGATGTTACGGCCTATGACAGTGTTTTGTTAAACAACAATACAAGATTTATCGGTTACGGCGACCAGAGAGTAACTGCTGAAACCGGAACCCTTACAGCAAACGGCTGGCTGGATAAGAAACCGTTCAGTTTGGGCTGCTACGGTCCGACTGATGGAAGTCTCTACCTGCAGGCCAATGGTGATATAAGCCTCGCTGATTATGTAACGGCTGCGTGTTGTTGTCCAGTTACATGTGCGAGCCGTGGCGGCGGCGTTTCGATTATCTCAGAGACCGGCAAGATATTTACCCCTGGTTACGGCGATGTGCTTAACGTTGCCATAACCGGCCGTTCTGACCATTATGCCGACGTTGGTGTTGACCTGCCATACGGACCCGGTAAGGCAGCGATTGTGATTATGAGCAAAGAAGACCTGAAGTTAGGCCCCGACGGCGAATTAAATGCTTATGGGAGGTACTATGATGACGTCGACGACCGATTTGGTATTAACTTCCTGGATTACGACGGCAGTTTCCCTCCTGGTCCTGTTCCTCCTGCTATCCCAAGAGACCAGGGTGACCCGTTCGACCTGGCAATTTATCTCGCCAGTACCGGAACAGACACTCTTGCCGGTCAAGGCAATGTTGATGTCAGTGCACCGGTGAGTATCCTGTCGCGTGAGCCTGTATTGCCGCCCGATGGTGGGGATGTTAGACCCGAATATGAATGCGTACCTAAAGGTGCAATGGTTATCGATGCCTACGATACTGTAACCTTTGATGCTCAACTGGGTGGCCAGTTCGAAAACTCCCTGGCGGCCGGCGATGTCGGCGACAGATTGGAAGTTGTTTCTCGCAGGAGCGAATGGCTTGAAGATGTCAGCGGACCTAATCCACGTCTGCCTTATGCTCTTGGTGGCGGGCCATTCCCAGCCGGTTATAACTATGTGCTCCGTGGCGCAGGCGCTGACAATCCCGATATCGGCGATGGCGCTCCAGCGTGGGTACTTGAACGAAAACCCACAGAAGCTGCACCATTGCCCTTACTGCAACTTCCGTTAATAGAGGGCTGTCCTGCTGAAACTCAGGCGGCAGCCGGCGAACTTGGAATTACAGCAGAAACCATTCAGGTTTCTATAGCAAACGCTCTTGCACTTAATCCGGATATACATCCTTGCCAGGCATGTGCAAGACTCATAGATGCCGCTCGAATCCTAAGTGATGAAGACGGTTCCCTGATGGCTGCAACTGTCCAGGCGTTCAACGGGTTGGCTCCGGCCGATGCACCCTTCACTCCGGAAATGGGAGCGTCGATTGCTATGAC
>CAZECQ010000108.1:0-8601 GCA_964510545.1 uncultured Pirellulales bacterium
GGGCTACGGCGGACAGGCGTAGTTCATAGTTCATTGTTCGTTGTTCGTAGTTCATAGTTCATTGTTCGTTGTTCGTAGTTCATTGACTAAATTTGACTGGAACTGCCCTTCGACAAGCTCAGGACAAGCTGTTCCTTTTCGTGCGGGTCTCCGCTATGTCTGCCATTTCTGTGGCAAGTTGTATTATATCAAAATTTTGGCTGTTTTTCAATGAAAATCTAACAAATTCAGCCACTAAGGCGCCAAGACACGAAGGAAATGAGCCACAGAGCACCGAAGACACAGAGAAGAAAATTAAAAGTTAAAACGAAAAGCTAAAAACCATAGTGCAAAATTCAAAACGGAAAAGAAGGCGCGAAGGCAAAAAGGCGCGAGAAGTAAGTAAAAAGTCAAAAGGCAAAAATGAAGTCAGTGAAGCGGGTAGCATATAGCGTACAGGGGACAGTGTATAGTCTGTTTTTTTGACTCTTCTGCCCATATAGTCGTATTTATACGAAGCTACATTAGTGCCATTTTCGTTAACATCGATTAAGCGGTTCTCACAGTCGTAATAATACTCGTATGTGCCGTCATCTGTCAAGTTTCCATTATCATCAGAGTTATAATCGGTCCGGCTGCACCTATGCACTTTGATGTACTATGTTATATGCCTGTTTAAGCTATTGCTTTTGTAGATAGTAACTACAACATTTTTGGTGACTCCTTTGTATTAATACAAAATCCCAATTCTATGAGGTGGCCAATATATTTTAGTTACTTTTCCTATAATCATTTCTTTCGAAATTGCACCGTAATATCTACTGTCCACACTATTCGGGATATTGTCCCCTAACATGAAATAACATCCTTCTGGTACTCTGGATGGCTTAGTAACTCCAAATTTCATGTAGTCTTGCCACTCTTTTTCGACACCAGAAACATTCTTTTTGCGGTCAAAGCTTTCACCATCTTTTTTTGATGCTTTAAATTTTCTCTCCTCACCATTAACATTTGAAAGAGCTGCCACGCCGCATAGGCCATCGAAGTGGTAGTAATATACCGCATTATTATCTGCAACGTCAATCATAATAATCGGCTCATCAGTTGCTTGTCTTCTTAGCAGGTTTTTTAGGATTGCTTAAGCCCCTCTTAGATTTCGCCGCATACCTGCTCCCCCATAACGCGTGCTTTGGATCATTGTGATCGGCGTCCGGCACAAACTTAAAACGCCAGTTAAGCTTTACTCCCAATTGTTCCGCTTTCGCCTTAGCGCTCTTGTAAAAGAACTTAGCTCGCCATACTCTGTCCCACTTATGCGTTGTCTGACTATAACTGGGAGGGCTCGTTTTGGATACTTTATCTTTGTCCCCCATTAGTATTATTAGCTCTTTATTAAATGACTTCCTTAAAGTCTCCTCTGTCACTGGAGAATGCCGGAGTCCATTATGAAAGTTATCCTCAAAACTTGGCATCGTGTACCACCCAGCTCCGTTGGCTATTGCCAGAGAAAATCTTGCTTCGGGCATAAACAGAACCATTCTTTGGACAAATTGAGCTCCGGCAGAATGACCGAAAATACAGTAAGAACCAACTTTAATTTGCCTGTCATCTTTGACAAAATCAAAAAGTTTCTCTATTACATTAAAGGCCCATTGTTCTTTTGGTTTAAAGCTTTCCTTTTCAATATCGTATACATTTCCACAGTCATATCCCCAGATACCTGGGAAATCATTTTCAGAAAATTCCGGACACAGCAGGAGAAAGTTATACTTCTTGGCATGTTTTTGCCATTCATTGCGATACATCGCACCATTCCTGCTTGCACCGTGTAAGACAAACACTATTCGAGAGTTTTGTTTAAGCTTCTCTGGTGCATAGTAGTAAACCTTGATACTCTTTGGTCCCGCTGAGCTTTCATATTTAAAGATAAAATCGCCACTATACGTAGATACGACTGGTTTTGCATACAAGCAGCAACTCAGAAACAAAGTATAGGCCACGAAGAATATGAAACGCTTTTCAATTCCGATATTTTTCTGCGATAGCAACATTAATACAGTCCTTCCTTGTATGAGCACTCATCTAATATCAATATTAGTCTGTTTCCATCCCGTATTGTCGGCTCGCCGAAGATATCGTAAGAATACCGCTCCACAATTTGCCCACTATTATTTGAAAGAGTAATTACGCTGCCGAGACCGTCAAAATGATAGTAATATCTCGTCTCACCGCCGTCAACGTCAATCATACAAATCGGCTCATCAATTCTCGGGGTGTAGATGGAAATCTTAGTAAGCTCAAACCATGTCCTGCTTTAGAGTGTTTCTCTTTGTCCCCATAACATTCATAATTTAGGATAAATCTGCGCCAACATGAAAAGCAAGATGAATACAGCTACAAGACCTGTAACCATGTATATAATAGAGTTTCTCGCTATAATCTTAAAATGGAGAAGCTCCGTATCACCCAGGTCATCTTTGCTAAACAAAAATTTTAAGACCCTTAGGTCGTTTTTACAGCCAGGCCCAAAACCGGGTATGGTTGTAAGATACTTCCACTTTTCAGTGTGCTTCTCCCGGAGCTGTTTGTTGAGCTTGTACAGAAAGACGACAGACCTGACTATCGATACAATAGTCAACGATGAAAGCATAAAGATCCCCAAATACAAACCGTACTTCATACATCGCTCCTTTCCTTATCGCACGCAGCAAACAATACCAAGGCTATTCGATGAGCATCTTAATTTACCACACGTCATTAACTTTTCTTGTAGCCGTCATCATCATCATCGCCAAACAATGAATCCCAAAGGTCGTTGAAAACATTACTCCAATAGTCGGCAATTATGCTGGGAGAGATAACATCACTAACGGGGACAACCATGCCGTATTCGACAAACCCATGCAGCTCACCAGGTGCAACTGAGGCACTAGGACCAGTGCTAATGGTCCCGCCCCAACTTTTACCGCCATGGAATTCTCCGCCAAAAGTCCACCCAGGAGGTCCTCCACCAGCGCCTATTGTCGCAAAAGTACTTACTGAGTAGTAGTCTATTGTGCCACCAAAAACACTAACGTCAAACGTTCCTGAGGCAGCTATGCCGCCATAGCCTCCACCTCCGCCGTGGATAAATATCCCTGTATTTCCGGATAAATCGAAGACAAACTGAGCACCAAGTGTACCTCCCCCGCCAGTTCCAGCAGTTCCAGAGCCACCAAGACCAACAAATCCCTGCAACCCGTACGGATCTACCCAGTTAATCGGGTTATTCCAGCAATAATGGTATAGACCCATCGAGCTATAAGCGTAAGGCGGATCAGGTTGCAGGAATCGGCCGATGTCGGGATTGTAATATCTCATTCGGTAGTAATAGTTGTCAGTCTCTGTGTCTAACCTTCGGCCGGTAAATCCGTATGGATTCCCTATGGCAGATTCAGTTAATACATTATCAGAAGCGTCTTTGATTGTTGTGCCTCCAAAAACATCGTACTCGTATTTCTCAATTACCGCTGCATTTGCATCAGTTAAAGCCGCCACAGAGCCAGCCCCGTCGGACTAAGAAAAATTTAGAATCTCACAGAGCACTTTGTATATGATAGGGGCTGTTTCCTCAACCTGCCCAGTCTCGTTATTCTTTACTTTCTGCAGAATCCTTGCCGATCAGTTCCGAGATCATTTTTTCCAATTCGGCAACTTGCCAGCTGGCATACTTCGCGTCTTTAGCTCTTATATCGTCATCCGCCTCCCAATGCTCTAACATATGAAGTGCTACGTTTAAATCATGATGATTCATGTTCGGGTCAGGCCACCTATCCTGGGCCTCTTGGGGTGACAGTTCGCCAGCAAGCACCAATCGTAACAGTTCAGCGGCAGCCTCCTTTGCAGCAATTGGCGTTTCATTAACCATAGATAAGCTCCTTGTACAAACTGGTACTAAATTTACCATCCTTCGTGGGGTCTATGCTTCAATAAGTCTGGACGCCTGTGATAATGCCTTCCCCACTTCCTGCTTTTGTCAAGCCTGAAATATGGCTTCCCGCTTGTTCTACTTCTTATTTGAAATCGTCTCGTTCCATCAGGCCCTTCAAATTTCAACCGGGTTGCTGCCTCCGACATCACCAAAGCCTTCATCAACACTAACGTAGTAAAGTTACATATGCTTGGTCTTTTTATGTTAGCCAGACATCTCTTTCACCTTCTCTAATATTAAATTAAATATCTCTTTGCTCTTTGTTACAATAAAACAATCCAGAAAATCATCATGCAAATAAATATCATTATCGCAGAGCACTTCATCAAGTAATTCCGCATCGCTTGAGGAAATCTTATCTTTACTAAAACCGGACAGTTCTGGTAACCGCTGTATGATAAATTCTTTGCTTGGAGGGGTCTTTTTAAGAAGTAAGGCATTCCCCTCACAAATTAACAAGTCTTTTTCAATCAGTTTAGGGACATCCTCAAAGTCAATCCAAACAAATCCTTCTTTTACACAAGCTGAAACACCTTTTTTATGAAATCCTTTCAACAGATTTAGGGTCTCCTTATCAGATAGTAAACATGGACCATCTATACCCAAATAAAGAATATTTAGGTAGAACACTCTAAATAAATCTTCGATAAATGATCGCGGTGCGATACCTGAATGTTCTACAATCAGGTAATTTAATGAGTCGTATACCTGACCATGCACTATATTTGATATTCCCTTCTTCCCCATTAGCAACCGTCCTCTCTAGGCTTTTACTCGTCTTCCTTGTAACAATTAATATACTTTTTTAGTACTTCCATAATAAACAATGCAGGTTTCACCATTTTTTTAACGATGTTCGACCCCACATGATCTGCCGTGTATGTTGCACTTCACCGGTTAGCGCTCCATGTTTACCAACATATTTTAGCTTACCTCCTACAGTTACAACCCTTCCCCCTTGTGTAGTTCTTCCCAAAGAGAGAACATTTTTCCTAAACCATCTGGGTTTAGGAGCAGATACGGCTTTGTACGTCACAGCAATAAGAGTTGCTTCTCCTGCAGCTTGACCTATTACACGACCCGACGCACGAGGGTCATCACCAAGCAATTTACTAACCTTACCACTTATGCCGCACCCAATACCACGTGCAGTCTGTATCGGATGGGCAATGGAATACCCAATACCACGTGTTGTCTGAATTGGGTGGGACACAATATTGTAAAGCCCAACTCCGACATCCCCAACACCTTCCCCAAGACCAATCATAGACTCCGTAACATCATTGAAATAATCATCAACACCTTCACTGAAAACGTATTCATCCTCACCCATGACGTAATGCCATGGAGTCAATCCATAAGGATCTAAAAAATTGATTGGGTTATTCCAGCAATACTCATACAGATTCATCGAATAATAATAGCCAATAGGATCTGTCTGTAAAAATCGCCCGATGGCGGGAGCATAATATCTGGCACGGTAGTAATAATTGTCGGTTTCTGTGTCTAGGCGTCTGCTGGTGAACAAGTAAGGATTAGCCACAGAGGACACAGAGACCACAGAGTTATTAACGTCTCGTATCATCGGCTCGCCGAAGACATCGTAGGAATACCGTTCCACAATCTCACCATTAACATTTGAAAGAGCTGCGATGCTGCATAAGCCATCGAAGTGGTAATAATACTTTGTTTCATTTTGGCCATTTACTGCTATCATAACAACAGGTTCGTCTATTCCAAGACCATAGACAAACTTTCTAACCAGAACATCATCTTCATATTCAGCGATTACCTGAGCGCCGTCATAACAGTATTTCGTGGTATTGCCATCTGCAATCTTTCTAACCCTTCTGCCGGCAAAATCGTACTTATACGAAGCTACGGCACTGCCGTTTTCGTTAACATCAATCAGGCGGTTCTCGCAGTCGTAATAATACTCGTATGTGCCGTCGTCTGTCAAGTTTCCGTTTTTGTCATAACTATAAGGCGTCTCCCAACCTTTGAACCCCACACCGGTATATTGATTCAGACTGTTCCTTAAATAACTCGTTGTTCCTTCATTGACAACACTGGTACGGTTGCTGCGGCAGTCAAAATAGCCAGGCGAGAGGAAAATACCGACGAACCGATTGTTGTTTTATTACCTGATACAGCCGAGCGATGTATAAGCACTATACTTTTCAGCTAATACCCGTATAATAGCAATGATGAGTCAATATGAGATAACGTTAATGCCGCCGAGCTCTGCACCCTGGGAACCCAAAAGAAGCCATTCCAGACAAATAGCTGTTCTTATGAGCGGCGGGGTGGACAGCAGTATCTGTGCACATTTGCTTAAGCAGAACGGATGGGAGGTGCTGGGTATCACGATGAAGATACCCGTCTCGTGCAGTACAAACAGCCGAAGTTGTTGTGGAGCAGATGCTGCTTTTGTTTGCAATGAATTGAATATACCTCACTATTTTGTTGATGTTACCGAGCCCTTTGAAGAGCTTATAATAGGGCGGTTTCGCCAATCCTATGCGAATGGCCAAACTCCCAATCCCTGTGTTGACTGTAATGCACTTCTGAAATTTTCGTTAGTGTGGGATTTCCTGCAGAAAACATTCGGGATTAGCTATCTTGCAACCGGACATTATGCGAGAGTTTCTAAAACTGACGGACGAGTCTATCTTGGCAGGGCAAAAGACAAAACAAAAGACCAAAGCTATTTTCTATATGGCATCGCTTCAGAGAAACTTGCCGGATTTGTTCTTCCTCTGGGAGAATTGACGAAAGAAAAAGTTCACTCAATAGCCGCTCAACTGAACCTGAGCGTCGCTGATAAGACTGAGAGCATGGAATTATGCTTTGCCGGCGGAGGAAACTATAGACAAGCCCTCGGTTGTGCCGGGTCCAACCAGTTCGGTGATATAACAGATATGCAGGGCGGCCGGATAGGTACACATAAAGGTATTGCCAATTTCACGCTTGGCCAAAGAAGGGGGATTGGTTTTGCCGGCGGCAGACCTCTTTACGTAGGCAGGATAGACGCTAAAACAAACACCATCTCATTAGGCAGCAGAGAAGAAATAAGCTATCGTATTATCAAGGCAAACCAGATTAATACCCTTCTGCCGGAACAACTTGTTGTGGGTAAACGGATGTGTGCTAAAATTCGTTCGTATGGCGCCTCTCGGCCTTGCAAACTTATTGAAGTGAATGAAACCGAAATAGTGATTGAGTTTGACCGGCCGCAGTTCGCACCGTGCCCCGGTCAGAGTGTGGTGCTGTATGACAAAAGAGAGAACATTGTTGCCGGGGGGATAATAATCTCTTCTGAAAATTAAAACAAAACACCGTCTGTCGGTTTATATGGTAATCTCAGACTGACCTATTAAGGTTTTGGGAGTGCCACGGCCTGCTCTGCGGGCCTTGCAATGACAGTTTGAGGGGTTTTACACGCATCTTGGCGGCAACCACAAAGCTAAGGCTGCAAGGGTTGTCCAGCAACTGTTGGCCGGGGATTCTGACAACGACGGCTCAGATAAAACTGACAACAAAATGGCAACAAGGCCGGTTTCAAGCCTGAGTCGGGAGAGTGGATAAATGTGCGCCGAAGGGCAGGTACTTATATGTTCATCACTTGTAAAACTGGGCGATACAGGACTTGAACCTGTGACTTCCTGCGTGTAAAGCAGGCGCTCTGGCCATCTGAGCTAATCGCCCCGACTCTGCTTATAAAAATACAGGTTTTTACCACTTGCGTCAATATTTTTGATGCCTTATATTTATATTGTTCTGTCGGCATATTAGCAGTTTGGTATATGATGAGTTTTATTTTTATTTAGCCGGTACAGACGGCAAGGGAAATTTGAGGTGTGATTATGACAGTACTCGAAGCCATTCGCAGGCGGTATTCCTGCCGGGCGTATCAGGAAAAGGATGTTGAGAGGGAAAAACTTGAGCAGCTTTTCGAAGCGGCACGGCTGGCGCCGTCGGCGAAAAATATGCAGGATTGGCGTTTTGTGGCGGTAACAGAGAAAAAAACGAGAGAGCAGGTTGCAGAATGTACGAATCGGCCGGAAGTTTTCAAAAAAGCAGGTGCGATTATCGCAGCGTGCAGTAATACCGACTATGTGATGCGGTGCGGCCAGCCGGCAGGGCCTATCGATGTGGCGATTGCACTTGAACATATCTGTTTGCAGGCAACTCAATTAGGGCTGCAAACGTGCTGGATAGGGTCGTTTGAGCCGGAAAAAGTCAAAGCAATATTGGGTATTCCTGACGATATAAGCATAATAGAACTGATGACAATAGGATATCCGGCAAACGGAAAGAGAGAAACCAAGCGTGAGCCGATAGAAAAAATAGTCTGCTATGAGAAGTGGCGGTTTTGAGTAACTGTAACTTCTTAAAATAAAAAGGGATAGCGGCCTTTGGAGGCCGGGTTAAAGATTGGTTTTTAGCTCAAAGGGGACGTAGTGTAACGGGAGCACACCGCGGTCGCATCGCGGGAATGAGGGTTCGATTCCCTTCGTCTCCAGTACGTTTCGAGAGAGTATATCTATTAATAATTGATTATCGATTATTGGGGTGAGGGGCGAGGGATGAGGGGTGAGGGAGATTTGCTATTGTCGATCTTCGATTTACGATTTGGGATTTGGGACTTA
>CAZECQ010000109.1:0-8559 GCA_964510545.1 uncultured Pirellulales bacterium
CTTTAACTTTGAACTTATTGTGGCGTGTATCTGCTGATACGAAAACGTGCGGTTCTCCGCGAAACCTTCGCCTGCCGGCGGTTTACGTTTGCCTATTGGCAAACATACGGGTATTTTACCACAATTACAAGCAAAAGTCAAGAAAAAACGGCCTAAAAGGAGTTTTAAGCACATAAATAGTGGTGCCGGAGGCCGGAATGAGGGCGCAGTTTGAAACGGAGGTAGAGCAGCTTCAAAGTGAGAAAGTTAAAATAATAAGTATAAACACGTAATACAAGATATAAAATAAAAAAAGGTGGGAATTGTTTGTTGCGTGGTGTTTGTTTTGGTGATAGTATAAACGGGCTAACTTGAGGGACACAACTTAGCGGAGTTTTATTAGAAATAGCGGGTATTAGTTTCGTAACTCGTAGCTCGTGACCCGAGAGACTGGATATGGCCGGAAATAAAAAAGCAATGGGCTACAAGGACATCCTCCGGGCTTTAAGGAAAGTAAAATATGCGATCACCTGCAAAATTGCTCTCAGATTGGTTGCACCTTCACCGTTGCAAGAAAGTTCACTTTATTTTGATTGCAGATGAATCGCCTGCAAAACTGCTTTCAAATTGGTTGTACCTTCACCGTTGTAAGAAAGTTCACTTTAGTGTAATTGCAGATGAACGGATAAATATATGGCGGGATTTAGCTATTTGGAGATCTACCAATATTAACCCTTTTGACAGTATCTCGGAAAGTGAAGTTGTACCCTCAAGTCTTATTAAGAACTATTACCCAGGCGAGAAAAAGAAAATTAGAGTAGATAATAAGATTGTAGAAATAGATATTATAAAAACTACTGACTTAAACATTCAACAAGCAGAACATTTTGTCACTACATCACAAGGGAATGATGGAAATGAAATAGCTTGTAAGGCAAGGAAATTATACTTAGTTGGAGGGGGTAATCGCCTCTCGAAAGGAGAAATGGAAATAGCCTTGCGAGCTTATTTAAATGCAATTCGTCTGGGAGTAGAATGTTCTGCATGGATAAATTTTAATATTGCCAAATGTTTACAGGAACTGGGATGCTTTGAAGAATCTGCCGTGCTATATATAGAGGCGGCTGAGTGTTTTTCGCAGGAACACAAAACAGATGAAGCAGCTGACACTTTTGAGCGTGCAGGTTTGTTATTTGAAGCTTTAAGAAACCCAAAAGAACGACCAGAATATGGAACAAATAAAAGATTTTATAATTCAACTATTTGTTTTCAAAAAGCAAAACACTATTTTTCTTTGATAGGGGATTATGACTCTACTTCTCGGTGTTTTATTTTAGAAAGAGATGCACATCGTCGTTGGACTTACTCTAAAATACGAAAAATTGAACTTGGCGTAATGAGAAAGATTTGGCTATACGGAGAATCTCCAATCATTTCTTTACGAACTGTTTTCTTGATTTGGTTTATGTCTGCGGTTCTGTTTTTCTTTTGTGGCTTTCAATGGCATGGAAATGAAATAAACTATGATTTCGCTCTATCATTTGATTTTGATGCCATAAGTGATTTTTTTACTAGTTTATATTTTTCTGCAGTCACTATATCCACGCTTGGTTATGGGGACTGTGAACCAGGAGGGACAGCATCAAGAATTCTATCTGGATTAGAAGCTTTCTCTGGCATATTATGCGCTGCAATGTTGCTGGTTTCTATACAAAGGCGGTATGTTGGTCGATAGGTTACTATTGAATTAGACAAGAATAGACTCTTCGCTGTGCTTCAACACTATGTAAACCTACCTATTTTAGCTTTGCATATTCTTTCTGTTACTTCGTGGAGTTTTTTGACGTAGGGGGCGAGTTGTTACCGTTGCTTCTTCAATAGTCACCCTGCCATCTTGTTAGACACCAAAGAGGCGCTGCTCAAGTTCATCTTTCGATGGCACATGGTTGGCATCAATAATTTTTGTAATTACTCTCTTTGCGAGCGCAAATGTTTCGAGCAGATCTTCATGTTTTGTATTCTTGCTTCCGTGTGCTGCGTCAGAGCGTGCGTCGTAGAGCTTAGCTACCTTCTTTTGTAACTTGAGTCTGGGAAGGCCGGGATCCTCAAGAAAAGCCGATACGTTGGAGGATATACGAAATCTAAGCTCGGCCCTTGACGGAGAGAAGACGGTTTCGATCGCGCCCCAGAGAGATAACAACGCAAGCGAAGGAGATCGTGCAAAGAGACATTCGTCCACCACTTGGAATAGCGTATTGAACTCAGAGCTCGTACGCATAAGCATCCCTGTGGGGTACCATACATCTCGAACCCATTCAAGATGTTCGTGCGTAAATTCGACAACTTTCTGGGGCGTCAGGAGCAAAGAACGGTGCTCTACTTCAACAGGGATGAGTTCAATTTCCTCCATCGTGGGTCCATCCTGAAATGGTGAGTCAGCAATGACAGGGACAAGAATATGTGGAGTAGAAATGAATCGCAGAAGAGCTGCAAACCACCAGACAGTGTTGAGGCCATCGAACCAATCTGCCGGTCTAAAACTGCTGGGAATATGCAGTTGGGTGACGACATCGAAACCAAAACCTCCCTTTGCTGCACGCAAAGGCCCAGGATGATGTTGCCCGGCTTTTGCGGGGGGAGCAAAGGCCATCAGGAATGGTGCCATGAGGTGAGCGAACGTACGAGAAGCCGAGATGCCGCTGCCGAAGTCGAACTCGGCAACAGGGAGTTGCGGGCCAGTCAGTCCTCCATAGATGTCACCGTCTGTCAGGTTCATAGTGTAGTGTCACCTTATGCCTAATAATGATTACACAGTCTGTATAACAAGTTTCCGTTGCTTCTTCAATATTTATCCGCCGGAGTTTGCCCCTTTAATTCTCTTTATGTTAGTTAGACAAGCCTTGGAAATCATTCGCGATAGTAAATATGGATGCAACTGCACCCTTTGCTGTTGCCTTTGATACGGTATGTCTTTTTGTATCTTCATTGACGAGATGAACCAAGTTTCTAAAATCCCTTATCGAATCGGTCAAACGAGAAACTCCACGTTTCAGAAGACCGTTGTCTTTGCAGGCCTCAATATAAGCAAAGAACTGCTTTTTTTTAGGCTTAATATTCTTATGTTCTAGGTACAACCTTAGTAACTCCTCTATGACACCACCGGCTAAAATAAGAGCTGGTTTCGAGAAACCCTGCGACGCTAGCACAAACGCATGTTCAACATCACGAAATATGATTTTCCTTTTGAATAGATCAGAAACAAAATTAATCTTCTTGCCAAAGTCCCTCTTGCTGATACCATATTCACTTTTTATGGCTTCCCAATTCTCCTTACTTGATATCACCGGCATCATAAACATGCTCTCTTGACCCTTTTTGCCCCATCCGCCCTTTTCTTTCTCTGGTTCTGGTGTGGGTTTTAGATATCCACCTTCTCTAGCTTTTTTCCTGTCGGTCATTTCAATATTTCCAAAATCTTTGTGCCCTCTGTGGCTAATTCAACAATCAATCATTATTAAGCTATTGAATTAATCTATCCGCTGTTGCTCTCCGTTCGCGTTGGCATAATCATATCTGATTGTAGTGCTTTGTCAATCTTTTTTTATAAAAATATAATATGGCTTCGGGGGAAGGGAGAAACGGCAAAGTCGTGGCTTTGGTGCTAAATATTTTTCTCGCCGCAAGCAGCGAGGCTAACCGATAAGGAGAACCCATCGCAGTCAGGCTGTGTCGCAATTAAGTTTTGGCTAATTCATCTTTTCGGCTATCACAGTGAAATTATAAAATTTTTTCTTGATTGCTAATGCTGAAACATTTTTGTGGAATTGAGCAAAAATATTGGCTTTTACACACAACATTATAATGCCAATGCAGTTTTTCAGCTTGTAAGCTTTGCGATTAACCCAGTTACATTCATAATGCTGATCATTCTTGCGATATTGAAGCAACTGGACAAGATAGCTGCTTCGGCTTTGACACCATCAAGACCTCGCAACAAAAAACCACTGACATTTAAGTTATGCTTTATATGGCCGAACGGAAGTTCAGCTTTTTGTTTGCGAAGCTTATAAACCTTCTGAGACTCAGGTTGTTCGTATTGTGCTTCGAGTTTTTGTTTTAAATCCTCTTTGAGTAATCGTGTCACTTTTCTGCCGATTATAGCTGTTGTGCATACACCAAAATTACGGCACTGCTGACAAACAGAATGTTTGATCCTGTATATATGTTTTCTTGCCTTTATTTCTGTACGCCTATATGTCAAAACCTTTCCCGCAGGGCATATGTAACAATCATTTTCTCTGTCATACTTAAAATGCGATTTATCAAAAGGGTTCGACTTCTTTTTTCTGATAGCCTGTTTGTGTGAAGGAACAACTACTTTAATACCCTGAGAATCAATCTTCTCAAGTTCATCAACCGAGGCATAACCGGAATCTGCACAGGCTGTCTGACACTTCTTTTCTAATGTATCATTAGCCTGTTCAACCTGGCTGGAAAACTGATGTATATCATTGTTTTCATCGACAACATCGCTGTTGACTATAAGGCCGTGTTTCTCATCGACAACTGTTTGAGCATTATATCCTGCGTGAGAACCTTGTCTGCTGCGAACCTTAGTACAATCAGGATCGGTCGTGTTAGTTGAATGACATCCTTCTTCTTTGATCGTCTTAAGGATTTCCTTTATCTTCGACTTAAGCTCTACCTGCACCTTCAACTTGTCACCAAGCTCTACCAGCGAACCCCGACCATTCTCATTTCGATCTGTAGATTCACATTCATAAAGCATCTGCTTGATACGCTTGTCAATATTCTTAAGATATTTCTTACAGCGATGCTCGTCCCACGAGTTACTGATAGATGCATTGGCTCGAAACTTCGTGCCATCGACAAATAAAGTATTGCCCTCTATGAGACCAAGCTCAATGCAAAGACGGGCACACTGTTTAAGCACTTTTTTTAATGCAGCTTTGTTCTTACGACGAAATTCAGCAATTGTCTTGTGGTCCGGCTTCAACCCGCCAGTCAACCAAATAAATGAAAGATTGTAATGCGTCTCTCTTTCAAGCTTACGAGAACTACGAACTCCATAAGAATAACCGTAAACCAACAGCTTGAGCATCACCTTAGGATCATACTGTGGACAGCCGACTTTGTGAGGATACAGACCGAGCCCAAGCTCGGCCAGATCAATCGAATCTATTATCGCATCATACGCCCGTACGGGTGCCTCTTGTGGAATATATTCATCGATGCTTTCAGGGAAAAGTGTTTTCTGCCTGCGATCTCCATATCGATATGCCATAAGAAATCCCTTTCATTTAGTCGCACACATTATAACAGATCGACCAAAAAATTCAATTACCTTCGAGCTGTAATTGCGACACAGCCTGAAAGGACGAGGCTAATTACAGCCGACGTAGTACCATCGGCCTTTGGGTTTGACGAATGCAGCAGAGGCGTTTAATTTATTATTGCGTAAAAAAAAGCCCCGACCGCAGGGGTGGAAGAGTAAAAGAGTAAAAGAGTAAATGAGTAAATGAGTAAATGAGTAAATGAGTAAATGAGTAGATGAGTAAAAGAGTAAATGAGTAGAAGAGTAAAAGAGTAAATGAGTAGATGAGTGAATCAGTAAATCTGCGTAATCAGTGATTAAAAAGGCCCTGTCCGGAGACAGGGCTTTAATATTCAAGAACAGTTAAGCGCCAGGCCCATCGGCGATTTGAATCAGGAGCTTTTTGCTTTGACAAAAGCGGCGGGCCCGATGCGTTTGATTTTTCTCAGGTTCTTTAGATGTGTGGCGTCGTGTCCTTCTTCGAGCAGTTTCAATGTTTTGCAGGTTTCGAAAGTGTCGCACTGCCAGCAGCCAGTAAAGCCCTTTTTCTTGGCGCATTTTTTTATTTTGCAGCCGGGCCCCCAGCC
Source organism: uncultured Pirellulales bacterium (assembly GCA_964510545.1). Lineage (GTDB taxonomy): Bacteria > Planctomycetota > Phycisphaerae > Sedimentisphaerales > Anaerobacaceae > CAYXPG01. Next base: position 5,902 of record CAZECQ010000109.1, read on the forward strand.
GCCTTCTCTGCAGGAGTTGTTTTTGCAGCGAATTTTCATCATCGCGCCCAAAAGCTCGTAGCCTTTGTCATAATGTTTGAATGCTTTGAAGGTGGGTATTTTGGCGAGCATTGTGGCATGTTTACCGAACTTCTGGCGGCGAAGGTAGTCTCGCAGGTCTTTTGCGAGGTCGGCGACTTCCTGCGTATGGCTGGGACAATCGGGGCAATAGGCGCCACAATAAGCGATAAGGTCTGTTTTCTTCGGCATAGGTTTGCTCCTTGAAAATAGAAGAATTTAGTTGTGGGATAGTATACCAGAATAAATAGTGAAAGCAATGACGGGAAGGAATATCGGATTAAGAAATAAAAAAGCCCCGCGTCGGCCAGAGGCCGCGTATCTCACTTCGGTAAACTCAGTGTAAACTCCTCTCGTCGTTCGTATCTCGCACAAATTAAAAAAGCCCCGACCGCAGGGGTGGAAGAGTAAAAGAGTAAAAGAGTAAAAGAGTAAATGAGTAGATGAGTGAATCAGTAAATCTGCGTAATCAGTGATTAAAAAAAAGCCCTGTCCGGAGACAGGGCTTTAATATCAAGAAACAGTTAAGTTCTCCTTCGCGTGAAGCTACGGAGGATAGACCAACCTGCTATTTACCTTGTAACCAGTTGTTTGCTAACTTAGAGAAGTCAACCAAATCAACGTCCCTGTCTCCGTCGATATCACCCTGGATAGGGTCAAGAGTAGTTAAAAATCCGATAGCTCTGGTTGTTACCGTCATCATGCCGTCCATAGAATATCCAACCGCTTCTACTCTGCAATACTGATAGCCGGGTTCTTCCAGCTTGTCGGGTACCCTGCGCAAATTAAATTCGCCTTCTGGCCCGGCAATCGTTGCGCCGACCGGTTCGCCGTCAATAGAAACCTCAACCATCTGGCCTTCAGTAAAACCACAGCCGCTAATATCAGTAGAAACACCATCCTCAAACGTAGAGAACATCAAACCGGGACAGGGACAAACATCAGATAGCTTATATTGTCCAACAGGCGTGTCGAGATCCTCAAAGTCCCTGTGCCCCATCGGACCGTCTAACGAACCGCTCGAACTTGCACTAAAAGCAACTTGTCCCTCGAAAGGGTCGCTGCCCGGCCCAAAGAAATCTATCGGAATATTTACATCGAGCTGATGATTTTCCGGTGTGCTGGAACCGGGCCCAAGGCCTGCGTGTTTATGATTAAGCTTGATTTCTACGGGCAATACAATACCAGGGCCTGGGTCCCACAAAATAGCATTAGCATCAAAGACTCCAGGGCCAACGGTGGTGTATACATTAACCTGCACCTTCTTATCCGGCGGAATATTGATATCGTAAGTAACATCAAAGAACGAGTCGACTGCAAAAGTCCCGTCAAGCTGAATTGAGAGTTCAACATCTGCTTGCCCCGGCTTGCCGCAGAACATCGAGACCGAATGAATATCAGCAAAGCCAAGATTGGGATCAGATGGACCACCTGTCACAATAAGATCACCAAAGTCATCGAGCAGTGCACCATATGCGTTAATGCTGAAGTCAACGCCCGGGGGAACAGCGACACCGCCTGATGGATTAACCGGTACAATAAAGTAAGGATGGCCTCGCTTCCTTGCTCCCTTTCGGATTTCCTCGATTTCATTTGCGTCAAGCGTCGTATTGCCATCTGTATAGCCGTACATCAAAGAATTTATGTCATTGGGACCGTAAAGATCATAATCCAGAGTCAGCGAATGAGCGAACTCGTGAGCAACCGTCCTGCCCATTTTATTGGCATCAGCTTCAGGCTCAACGAATACAACAGGATTGCCATGCACAGCCCAACCAGCGGTATTTGGCTCTTCGGTCCAGACATCATCGGCAATTGTAAGTTTCAGCCCTTTGCCCGCACCGCACTTGTCCTCAACTTCCTTTTCACCATCGTCCTGAGCGTCATCGCCCTCGTCCTCTGTCAGGTCACCGTTATTATCGCCGACATTGTAAGGTTTGTTGGTATCGACAACATAAAGCCTTATTTTGGCCTGTGCGAGATACTCGTTGGCCTTTTTAATCGCATCAGCAACGCCACTACTATCCGAGTTGTCAACAACATTTACGACGACGGGCACATCAATCCATTCCTCCGCCGCATTGCCTGCCATGCAATCACAAACCGCAAAGAAGCATATCAATGTTATTAGAAAAATAATGAAGCGTTTCATTTCACTGCCTCCTCAAAAATATTATTACTATCGGAGCAGTAACTCGCTGCCCAACTTTCGACCCACAATAACATATAAAGACCGTTAACGCAAGTAAAATCTGTGTTAATTTCGACTTTTTGCAGGTGAGCAGGAGCAAGTCAAAAGGTAAAAGGGATGAGATTGCCACGTCGGCCTAACGGCCTGCCAGCAATGACAAGATTTTGGATTCTGTTGTCCCTGCCTGCGCAGGGACAAGCTTAGTTCGGTATCTCGTACAAAAAAAAGCCCTGTCCGAAGACAGGGCTTAATATCAAGAACAGTTAAGCTAAGTAGTGAAAATGCCTGACATACACCGTTTGTTTTTAATAGATTCCTCGACTCGGCCTTTCGGCCTCGCTCGGAATGACAAATGGCGTTCTAGTATATCCCTAGAAAGGAGGTGATCCAGCCGCAGGTTCCCCTACGGC
>CAZECQ010000110.1:0-8558 GCA_964510545.1 uncultured Pirellulales bacterium
CATATCGATACGTTTGTAATCGGCGGCAGACTTAATGCCTCCTTCAATGAGAGAGGCTGGGACGGTCAGATTGATGACGTTCGTCTCTATGATGATGTGCTGACGCCTGAAGAAGTTGCATACTTAGCTGGTTATGCCGGCCCTGTGTATTTCGCGATACCCTCGCCTGCTAACTTGACCGATGCTGGTGACCCGTGCAACTCCCGGTTTGTTAACTACAAGGACTTTAACTTCCTTGTGGACATTTGGGATCCGAATAAAATTTGGATGTGGCCGTAATTGGTTTAGATGCGAGGTACGATTATATTCGGCCTTTGAATAAGCACCATTTCGGGGCCTGTACTTGAGGGTACAGGCCCCTGTTGTTTTTTATATTGCGAGTATCACACCGGCAAAGTGGAGCTTTGTAAAAAGTGTTGCAGTAAATGGGGACAAGTGGTTTAATACGTGTCCTAAAATGTGGTCAGAGTTGGTTTGGTCAGGGCCGGATGTGATGCATCGTATTAGTTTTGTATGGAGATTGATGTAGTGGCAAAAAAAAAACGGCTTGTTGGTATTTCGGATTTTGTTCAGCCGCCCGTGGAGACCGAACAAAAGGCTTTTCCGGAAGCGGAATTTTGCTTTTTGCAGGATTGGAGAGAGTCGCAGGAAAACAAAGCAGAATGGCGCAAAGTTGAAGCACTGCTTGTGTGGCACTTTAATGTCGATAGAGAGACTGTCCAATTGCTGGAGAACTGTAAGGTAGTTGTTCGCTACGGCGCAGGGTATGATGTTGTGGATGTCGGGGCGTTAGCTGAACGTGAGATAGTGTTTTGCAATACGCCCGGCTGCGGGACGACGGAGGTGGCTGATACTACCTGTTCGATGATACTGTCTCTTCAGCGCAAATTAGTGGAGAACGACCGGCGAAGCCGAAAGTATGGCGATGACCAGTGGCAGAGTGTTTTATCGCCGATTGAGCGGACGTCAGAGCAGACGCTGGGGGTTGTTGGCACAGGACGTATCGGTTCGGCGGTGATAGAGAGAATGAAGGCGTTTGGCTATCGCATTTTGGTTTACGACCCTTACGTTAAGACAAAACCCGAAGGGTGTGAGATGGCTGAATCGATAGAACACCTGCAGCATGAGGCAGATATTATCACTCTGCACTGTCCTTTGACGGAGGAGACCCGGGGTATGGTAGATGCGGAATTTATCAGTAAGATGAAGAGCGGCTCTTCACTGGTGAATGCATCGAGAGGAGGTGTTCTTTCTGGTCTGGATTGTATAGAGGAGGCACTTCGAAGTGGCCAATTGGCTTCGGCGGCGATGGACGTTCTTCCGAATGAGCCGCCAAAAGCACATCCTCTGCTTGATGCATGGCGAAACGATGAGGATTGGCTTTCGGGCCGTCTGCTGATAACTCCGCATGTGGCGGATTACTCCGAAGGCGGTTGGAATGAACTGCACTACAATACGGCAGAGACAGCACGTATGTACCTTATTGAGGGGAAGTTGCGGAATAAGATTGAGCCATAACCATTTTGGCAGGATACGGTACAGACGATGCTGGACAGCATTTTTTCCGGTTGCGGGGGAGCGGGTAAAGTACATCTGTATTTGAGGAAATAAAGAGTTGCAAATTTTGTTGATTGGCTTTATAATTTTCTGTTTGCGAATAAATTTTGAAAGGTTTGATAAATGAAATATGATGTAGCAGATTTATCTCTGGCGGGGGAGGGGAAGAAGCGTATTTTGTGGGCTGATAACGATATGCCGGTTTTGGCGTTGATTCGCAAGAGGTTCGCCAAGAGCAAGCCATTGAGAGGGAAAAACGTATCGGCGTGTCTTCATATAACGGCAGAGACGGCTAATATTGCCAGGACACTGAAAGCCGGCGGCGCCAACGTTGCTTTGTGCGCATCAAATCCTCTTAGTACTCAGGATGATGTGGCAGCATCGCTGGTTAAAGATTTTAAGATACCGGTTTTTGCAATTTGCGGTGAAAATCGCAGCACGTACTACAAGCATATCAACGCGACAATCGACCATAAGCCGGTGATTACCTTTGACGACGGTGCTGATTTGGTGAACGAGCTGCATAACCGCAGAAAGAAAGAGTCGCATCGGATTATAGCAAGTATGGAGGAGACGACCACGGGTGTTATTCGTCTGCGGGCGATGGCGAACAAAGGCAAGCTAAAATTTCCGGTCATTGCGGTGAATGATGCAGCGAGTAAGCACCTGTTTGATAACCGCTATGGGACGGGTCAATCGACAGTTGACGGTATTATTCGTGCGACGGACTTTTTGATGGCCGGCAAAAAAGTGATTGTGGCCGGTTACGGCTGGTGCGGTCGCGGCTTTGCTATGCGTGCAAGAGGTATGGGTGCTATAGTTGTCGTTACGGAGGTTGACAGCATCAAGGCCATTGAGGCGGCTATGGACGGTTTCGAAGTTATGCCGATGTCGCAGGCGGCGAAAGAGGGGGACCTTTTCGTAACGCTTACGGGTAATAAAAACGTTATACGCTCGGAGCACTTTCGGGTTATGAAAGACAGGGCGGTCGTTGCCAACAGCGGGCATTTCAACGTTGAGATTGATATACCGGCGCTGAAAAAATTGAGCAAAAAGTTGAGGCGCGGCGTACGGAATTACGTTGATGAATATGTTTTAAGAAATAACAGGCGAATTCATCTTTTGGCCGACGGTCGATTGATTAATCTTGCGGCTGCTGAGGGCCATCCTGCAAGCGTGATGGATATGAGCTTTGCGACGCAGTCGCTGGAAGCTGAATATGTGGCAAAAAGACGGGACAAACTTGCTGTTGCAGTGCACGATGTTCCGATAGAAATAGAACGTCAGGTTTGCAAGCTGAAACTTAAATCAATGTTGATTAAGATAGACAAACTTACGGCTGAACAGGTTGAGTATCTTGCCAGCAGCGGTGAAGGGACATAACCGAACTCGTATAATGTGCTGGGTATGCAGCATCGGCTGCTTTTTTTGTGCGGTGCGGCATGTTGGCGGCGTCCGACGAGGTAAGGCTTATGGATAATGAACAGACGGAAAAGGCGCCTAAGGTTGGCTCGAAGTCTTTTATGACTGCCGGGCCTACACTTCACTATAGTCATAAAAATGTTCTTCGATTCTGGCTGATTGCGGTTTTTGTTTTTGGTCTGAATTCGTCTTTCTGGTCTAAAATACTGACGGGTTCGTTCTGGTCGTTTGAATTTGAGAACGTGGTCAACCCTGAACTTTGGCGTCTTGGTCAGTCAGTTATAACGGGGGTAAGCATATTTGAATACCCGTGGCAGATTTTGGTTTTGGGCCTTGTGATGGGTATTTTGGCAATTGTGCCGGTACTCGTATCGCAGCTTATGAGCTTTCGTTACAGTCTGCCTTTTATATTGGCGGTATTTTTTTTGGCGAATTTACCGGTCTTCGCAATTAGTCTTTTGGTAAGCTGTGTTGCTGTTGCGTGCCGTCCCCTTCGTTTTCGGTCACGTTTTATTGCGGTGGCTTTGTGCACGGCGCCGCAGCTTGCCTTTTGGGCTTTGCTGGGCGGGGTGAGAGGGTTAGACCCTCTGAAATTTGGATTTTCTTTTACGCCCTGGATTTGTGCCTGGCTTACGGAGCTGTGGGTGGCCGGTCTGGTTATTGGTATAGGCCATTTTACTCGTTACCGTCCGGGGCTGGTGTGGATTTGTACTGCGGTTGTGCTTTTGAGTGCGGCTGTTGTGTTTGAATTTACAATCGGTTTTGACGAATTGGACTATCAACTCTATGTTGTCAGGAACAATCCGGAAGAGATAAGTGAGTTTAGCGACCACAGTATAACCGAAGCGCTTGATGAGACGATTACAAATCCTACGGTTAAGAAATATTTGCTGACGGCTTACTTTTACCCTACCGAACCAATAGCGCTTCGAGCCGAACTAAAAGAGAAAATCCAGGCGCAGTTACGTTACGACCGCTGGCCGAGCTGGTTTGTTATCGGGGACGAGTTGCAGTACCAGAAGAAGAAAGAATGGCTCTTCAAGCAGTACGATTTATTTATAAGTCGTCGGCCGAAAAGTAACCGAATGCCCATAGGGCTTTACTTCAAAGCCCTTCTTAGCGAATACAGTCCGGATATAAGCGAGTTCGGAGAAAAAGAGGTATTGCATTTTTACAGTGATTACCCGAACGAGAGGTCACGTGAAATCTGGTATCGGTTGTACAGCCAGTTTGGTTCAAGTCCGGAGTCTATCGAGGCGCGATGGCGGATTGCCAAACACTGGGCCGGCCAGGGCAGATTTGAGCAGGCCGATGAGTTTCTTGCCGAGGCGCAGACTATGACGGCGAAGCGATTGAAACTTCTGGAAAAAGAACAAACGCAAACCGATGACACGTTCCTTCGTTCTTTTCGTCGTCCGGCTGATTCAGTAATGAGCGAATTTAAGTTAACCCAGTTGCAGAGCAGGCTGAATCAACTGCGGAGTCTTATAAGCACACAAAACCGCACAGATGAATCGCCAACAAAAGAACGGCTTGCAAAGTTTGTTATGCTAAACCCGCACAACCGACGGTTTGCCGCCGAGCTTGACGGCCTGCTTGGTGAGATGGGCGATAAAGACCCGCTGCGTGACAATGTTTTGTTGGCCGAAATACAAATCATCGCTGATGAGCAACTGCGGGCTGAAAAACTAAGTCTTCTGCATAAAGAGTTTCAGAATACCGATGGCGGGATGGAGGCATTATACGAACTGGCGTGTCTGAAGAGGAAACTTTGGAGTCAGCAGAGCGAGGCGAATCTGGAGCAGAAGAACAAATATCTGGTCCAGACGAAGGCAATTCTGACGAGTTTTATCAAGCTGTATCCTGAGAGCATCTATATCGAACAAGTCAGGGGAAGCCTGAACAGCCTGCCTGATAATTGATTGTGCCAATGTATCGGCGGAACTTCGAGACGAAAGTCGGCAATATTGGTTGTTTGGTATCTTCTGCGGAGGTTAGTTATCAGGTCTCTGCCGGGATTCGCTTTGACATTTCCTGCAAGTTCAGTTATAATAGATGTTTGGCAATTAATCAGGAAAGGTTTGGACGGGTGAAAAAGTCAAATTCCAAGCAGCGTTTTGATGCGATAGCGGTAGGGGCGGCGTCGGATGACTTTGTTCAATATACAATGGATTTGCTCGATGAGAGTGGTGTTGACTTTATTCTTTGCGGAGATGTATATTCAGCCGTCGTAACGTTGGCCAAGAGCAACGAAGTTGGAAATATTCTGATAATCGGCCGACTCGAACAGTTGAGCAGAGAAGAGGGACATCTCTTTCAAAAACTGCGTGAAAGTAGTTTGGTCTGCTGCTGTTTTGCAGGAGGCAATTTAGTACACAGACAAAAACAAATTCTGACTGCGATGGAGGCGGGGGCCTTTGTAATAGAGGACCCGGGCAGGATGCGGGAATTAATAGCGAAGTTTTCGGCAGGGGACTTAGCCTATCCATTAAGCGAAATAAAAGATAAAAATTTATCTACCTTTGATGATGAATTTACTGTCACTGAGGCGGAGATGGATGCTTTACTTGGGGGTTAAACAGATGAGAAACAACGATTCATTTTCTCAAAGGGACAGACGCCGAATTCTTCTGACAGGTGATGTCGGCAGGGTATTTTCAGATGTTGAGGCGATGGGCAAGATGCCATTGGTCGTTTATACTAATGTGCTTGAGGCGATAGAGGCGGCGGCAAAAAACGATTTTGCAGCAATCGCTGTTGTAATGGCGGGGATGTCGGTCAAATTAAAATCGGTTTTGAAGGCCTTTAGAGAAGCTAATCGTGATGCAAAAATTATTCTTCTTGCCCGAATGTTCGAGGAGCCGGCGGCGATGCAATTGGTTGGTTCGGGGCGAAACGGTGCAGGTTTGGCGGACGATTATTTGATTTGCCCGGTGCAGGCAAAAAGATTTTATGAATTTATCGGGACCACTGAGGGTCAGCACCAAGCTGTTACCGCACAGGCCGTTGCCGTTGATTATGCAACAGAAGTAAAAATAAAACATCTTGAAAAGATGGCTACCGAAGATGACCTGACAGGGCTGAAGAACAGGAGGTATATGTGGGAGTTTGCCAGACAGATTATCGAGCGAGCCGGCAAGGCCAATGGGCGGGTAACACTGCTTGTGTTCGATATTGATAATTTCAAACATTACAATGATGTTTACGGGCATTCGGCGGGTGATAAAATTTTGAGGCAGACGGCGGTTTTGATGCAGCGCTGCTGCCGGGGGCAGGATGTTGTCGGCAGGATTGGCGGTGACGAATTTGCGTTTATTTTCTGGGACGACCCGCTGGCCAGACAGACGGCAGATGAGGTTGAAAGGCGCTTGGCGTTGACAGACCATCCTAAAGAGGTGATTTTTATAGCAAATCGTTTTAGGAGAGAATTAAATAAAACCGAATTGAATCATCTCGGCCCGGGGGGCAGGGGGGTCTTGACAATAAGCGGCGGGCTGGCGAGTTTTCCCCGTGACGGCTCAACTATGCAGGAGCTTTTCAGCCAGGCGGACAACGCACTGCTGGAGGCAAAACGCAGCGGCAAAAACCGGATTTATCTGGTCGGTAAGCCCAAAAACGACATCGCCAATATCGAATAATCGTTGGTGGATTGCTTGCTCTTAAGCTCTACCGATGGATGTGGGAGGTTGTTTCTGCTGACAATAAAGAATCTGTATATGGTGCGGCCTCAATACTACTGATTGAGGATGATGGTTTCGGTTGGGCTGAGGAGCTTATAACGTATTTGGCGCCAGGTGATGGTTCTGCCAAAAGCTGAAGAGACAACAAAGATGAGCATCAGCGGCGACCATAAGCCAAATAAAAGGATGTCCGCTGCGGAGGCGAGTTTCATTTTTGGAAAGTCTTCTTTGAGTAATTTGGCAATCATTTTCTGGCGCAGGATGGCCCGACTCATCTGACATACGAAAAAGAGGATGGGTACGGCGATAAAGAGGAGCAGGTGTTTTTGAGCAGTTAGAGCGGCATAAATTGCCAGAGCGGCACTGCCCCAGAGGCCGAAGACCGAAAAGAGGCCACTGAACAAGCCGAACAACCAGGTTTTTGGAGCGGTTACACGAGTGATTAGAAATTGTCGGCGGACAAATTCGAAAAGCTGTGCGAAGGTGGTGGATTCGTATGAGGCCACGATGCAGGCGGGGACAAAGGCCATTTTCAGGTGGGCTTTTTTGACGGCATAGCTAAGCGAGAGGTCATCGCTTACTGTTTTCGGCCAGATTTTGTCAAGGCCGATGCGTCGAAAAACATCAACTTTAATGGCCATAGAGCCGCCCCATGCCTGATTAAAACGAGTGTTGCCGAGCAACTGGGCAATCTTTGCGTTCATAGCGGACAGTGCCAGGGTGGCAAGGTTGTTCTTTTCGGGTACGAACCAACGATAGCCGCTGGCAGCGCCATTTTTGGATTTTCGCAGGGGGTAAACTATCTGGCTTAGCCAGTCGCTGCGTACACAAATATCGGAATCAGCAAATGCAAGGACCTCAACGTCATCGCCGAGCCTTTCGTAGCAATAAAGTAGATTGTGGATTTTCTGGCTGCAGGATTGTCCCCGGCCTGCGACGAGGATTTGGACGTTCAGGGCCTTTGAGCTTTGGCTTAGCTGGTCTTTCAGTTTGCATAACCGGTCATAGGCAGGGTCTGTTTTGTCTGCAACCACAAACCAGAGTAGATAATTTTCATAGTCCTGATTGAAAAATGAAGTGATATTTTTTTGAAAAGCTAAATCACAGCCCTTACAGGGTACAATAAGGGTGGTATGCGGCCGGTATGTTAAGCGTTTCTTTTTGTATTTAGCCAGTACATGGCAATAGTTGCGGTACATCTGCAGCGAAAAAGCTAATTGAGCCAGGATTGCCAGAATCGCGATATAAAAGTAGAAATCCCACATTAATCGTTCTACTATTCCACTATAGACTGATATTTAATATTGACTCTTTTGGTCGCCAAATTATCAGATTCGGGGATGGGTGTCAAGATATGGAAGCCAGTGGGACTATCGAATCGATTAGCTGCTCGATAGTGTAGGATTTTGCCAGGTCAATTGAGAGCAGACAGCCGTGATTGTGCTCAGAAGAGAGAATTATGAGGTTCCGGCCTGCTTTGCACCATCCGGCCTCCTGGGGTTGATGGCCGAGAATGAAAAAATCAATATCGAGCAGCTCGGCAACTTTATCGAGTTGCGCCTGGGAGTGTTTTCTGCCCCAGGTCAAGACGTAAGCTAATCCGGGTTTTACGACATCGTTGATTTTTAGCTGCCTGTCCATAATCTTCCAGTCGAATTTGCTGATGTATCTGTCGGCGGGCAATGAATGCGAAATCCAAATTCTGTTTTCACATTTAGCCGCCAGGGGTTGAGAGAAGAGGAATTGCCTTATAGCCAGTTTGACTTTGTCGCTTTGCTGCTGGAATTCTCTTTCCATGGCTGCTCGCATTGAACGGTTCATTTCTTTACCGTCTTTCATTACCTTGATGTCACTGATAAAAGCGGTATCGTGATTTGCCAGGACGATATGGACGCGGTC
>CAZECQ010000111.1:0-8474 GCA_964510545.1 uncultured Pirellulales bacterium
TCGGCGCCAGGTGCAACCATATAGACCACGTCAGAACGCAGATTCCATACGGTTCAACTGCCGCTGTAGTTGCATCAGTATGTTTTATACTGGCAGGTTTTATTCCGTATAACCCGTAATAAAAATATAAACTGGATATAAAGCTTGTTTCAATAAGTCATTAGTTATCACTGCTCAATTGGCTTAATTGGTCTTATGAGGTATTTATATGCACCAGACTCCAAAAATAGTTAGTTTACCAGAAGACGAAGTTACCATTGTTGCAACTGATTCGGGCTTGGGCGGACTTTCCGTTGTTGCCGACCTTGAGAAAAAATTACAGTCAGCCTGCATTTTCAAAAAAGCCAATCTTGTCTTTTTCAATGCGCTCTTTTCCAACGAAAGAGGTTATACCCAAACTTCGTCCCGGGATGAAAAAATCCGCATCTTCAATAATACTTTATTTAGCATCGAGGACAATTACTCCCCCGACCTGCTACTCATTGCCTGCAATACCTTATCGACGATATACGGTGATACGGACTTTGCCGGCAAAACCGGAACACCGGTCGTTGGAATCATTGAGGCCGGTGTAGAAATCATTGACGCACAGCTTCGCAAAGCCCCGGACACTAAGGTTATCATTTTTGCAACCGAGACGACCATATCTGAGGACAACCACCGCAAAGCACTTACAGCTGCAGGCATCTCGCCGGAGAGCATTATCACTCAGAACTGCCTAAACCTGGCCCACCACATCGACCGTACTTTCGACAGCAAAAAAACCGCCGAACGCATCAGTACTTTTGTTGATGAAGCTTTGGCCAAATTACCTTCCTCCGATAGCCCAATCGCTGCCAGTCTCAACTGTACTCACTTCGGCTATTGCCTGGACCTGTGGCAAAAAGCATTCGAAAAACGAGGTGTTAAACCGATTGCATTCCTGAATCCGAATTATGTTATGACGGATTTTCTTTTTCAGCCTGAGAAAATGAATCGCTTTGAAAAAACCGACATCTCCGTGGAAGTCGTCTCAAAAATTGAAATCATCCATGAAAGAGAAGATGCTTTTAACCGGTTCATAGAATCGATTTCACCTAAGACGGCCGAAGCTCTTGTGAACTATAAGATAAAAGAAAACCTCTTCCAGTGGCCATAAAGAACTATAGTAAGTAACAAAAATTGACTCCTCATTGGAAACAAGGGATAATCACCACGCTATGAAATCACGAATGAAAAAGTTACTGGTTACGGTCATATTTAGTATTTGCCTTGCCGGTTTTGCAAGAGCCGATTTGGCAAAGCGAATAGACGCCATTATCAACCAGCCTTCCCAAAAGAAAGTCCAGTTTTCCATTCGCATCGTAAAGGCCGATACAGGCAAAACCATATACAGCCATAATGCAAACAAACCGCTTGTGCCGGCCTCTAATATGAAAATAATCATCACCGCAGCAACGCTGGAATTTTTAGGCCCGGATTATGAATTTAAAACACAAGTAGGTTTGCATGGTGATGCGCTTATTGTAATCGGCAGCGGCGACCCGTTATTGGGCGATAAAATTACCGATGCAAAGTATGGCCGAAAGATAGGCTGGATTTTTGAAGACATAACTTCAGCGCTAAAGAAAAACAGCATAAAAATTATTAAGGATATTATTGTTGACAGTAGCATATTTGATGACCAAAGGGCACATCCAAACTGGCCTGCCGACCAGCTTAATAAGTGGTATGCCTGCGAAGTGTGCGGCTTGAATTATAACGGCAATTGTATAGACATCCGAGCAAAAAATACAGATGGAAAAGTAACGCTTTTCATTGAGCCGAAAACAGACTATGTTAAAATCACAAACAAGGTCAAACCTATTTCAAAAGGCACAAGTGTAATAGGCTCATACAGAAAACAGGAACTTAATAAAATTGTTGTTTATGGCAAATGCAAAAAACAAATAGAGCCGTTTGCCGTCGCCATTGAAAGACCAGCCGCCTTTTTCGGCTTTCTATTAGCCCAGAATCTGAACAAAGCCGGTATAAATATAAAGGGCCAATTCATAGAAAAAGAACTGGGCAGCAATTATGCTATAAAAGAACTTGCCGAATACAGCACCCCGCTTGTTGATTGCCTGGAAAGGTGCAACAAAAACAGCTTCGGTTTAGCAGCCGAGGCTTTGCTTAAAACCATCGCTGCTAACACTAATCCATATAAGAAAAACGGAAGCTGGACCGAGGGACAAAAAGCAGTCTCACATTATCTGCGCAGCATTGGTATAGATAAAAATGAATTTTTTATCGATGACGGCAGCGGCTTAAGCAGAGATAATAAGCTCAGCGCAAATGCCCTAACCACAGCTCTGCTCTATGTTTATAAAAGCAACAATTGGTCTGTCTTTAAGAACTCTCTTGCGGTAGGGGGGACGGATGGTACAATCGCCAAATATTTCAAAGAAGAAAAGTACAAGGGCAGAATTCTCGGCAAGACCGGCTATATTGATGGTGTCAAATCCTTTTCAGGAATATGCACCACCGACAAGGGGGATTATATTTTTTCCATCCTGACAAACAACAACTTCAAAAGCCGCAAACCAATCAACGATATAGCAAAAGCAATCTTCGAAAATTAGGGCCGAAGGTACACTATCGGACCGTTGGGGTAAATCCTTTTTTCCCAATCCGGCTTAACCGCCGAATGGTAAAGGGCTTCTTCGAAAAATTCAGGCTCCGGGCTGAATATCACTGCCACAGGCGGTGATTTTTTAACTAATGCCTCAAGTCCTTTAGGGCCTGTGGTGTGGGTGATTTCACGGTTGTCAGGCGAGAGAAAATCGGCAATCCTGTAAACAAACAGGCCTGCTGAAAACTCTGTGTAAATATCGCAGCCGCCCTCGAGCGCATAAAGCGGCGCCAAAGTAAGTATTAATTTTGAGTTCCGAGTTTCGATATTCTCGGCTATATCTCTTGAAATCCTGTGCAGCCGAATCGGAATCCACTCCTGCGGTTCAAGCACCTCACTTGTTCTGCTCGCGACAGCCGGATTTGAAACAACCGAAACAACGACGCACGCAGATATTACGACACAAACAATTTTAAAATGTATGTTAAAGTTGATGCTGTCTGCTGATTTTCTTAGGTAGAGCAGCGGATAAGCCAGACCGATTACTAAAAAGGGTACAGGCATCGCCAGGTATTGCTTCCACATCGTTATGGGGATAAAAGCGATTACAAAAAAGACAACCGGCAGCAGGGCGGCAAGCAATGCGTTTTTTTCTTTTAATATATTTATCTTTTGACTGTGCCAAACAACCACAGAATAAAGATAAATCGTCAGGATAATGAGTAAAAGATAACCGGGCGTGGTCAAAGAATTATATGTCAGAGCCCATTTATTGTAAGCCAGACCTATTTTACGAAGCCATTCCCCATTGAGCATAGGAAACCAGAAAAGATTCAAAACAAAAGCCCGCGGAGCTGAAATTATCGTCCAGACAGGCCAAATCAAAACTAAAGCTGTCGCAGCCAGAAACGGCTTAACTCTCTTAAACCTTTGCTTTAGCGACCCGCCAGATTGGTAAAACAAAAAAGCTAAAAACAAAAGCTGTACCAGCACCGTTGTTATCCGCATACAGCTTGCCAAAGTCAGCAGAGCACCGATGCCGGCAATCCGCCAATACTTTGACTTCTGCTTAAAGTCGGTAGATACAAACAATAGAAAAGACAGCACTACCGCCAATATGACAACATCGTGGTTCCAAGCAAAGCCGCTTGCATAATCTACGAAGGGATTAAACAGATAAAGTACTACCCCCGCCAACCCCAGCAACGTTCCGGAAACTGGAAAAGATTTAAAAATACGCCGATACAGTCCGACAACGCACACCATTGTCAAAATGTCACAGATAACCGACAGCCCTCTGCCCACAAGTAAATAGTGGTTTGTATTCAGAGCCTTAAACAAAACCGCACAAAGCAAAGGATGATACGGCATTTGGGCTATATATGAAAAATCTCTGTAAATCATCTTACCCTGGGCCAGCAGCACCCCGGCCGTGCAGTACATATGCTCATCACGCCCAATCAGCTTAGTCATACTATTTGCAAAGATTGTAAGCGCAAGGGCGATTATTATTAATACAGTCAGAACATTTCTAATGACTCGTAACATTCAGCTATTCAATTCTGGATTTATTCCTGCCGATAATGTTACCATTCCGTTAACTCACCGATAAGTTCCTCAACCAGGTCTTTCATTGTTACTATGCCGATGGGTCTTTCTCGGCCCACATGGGCTGTTCTTGTAACTAATATGATTTTCTCACTTTCTTCCCGCATAATGCTTATCGTATCGATAACGGTGGTATTTGCAGAAAGCTCTCGAATTGGCTTTATGAAATTATGCAAATCCACCGACTCTTCCTCCGAGCTTAACGCTTCGTAAATATTTATGAAGCCGACAATATTTGAAGCCCTGCCTTCATAAACGGGCAAACGTGTAAATGCACATTCTTTTAATTTACTCATAAGGGCCGGCGTGTCGGAATTGGCTCCGACCATCTGAACTTTATTAATCGGTGTCATCACTGACCTTATGTTGACATTGGACATACCCGTCAGACGGTTTATGATAGCAGTTTGAGTGGGGCTGAGAAAATCCTCCTCATGCGTATCACGTAGAAGGGCTCTGATTTGATGTCTTTGCGTACCGGCTATAACTGTTCTTGAAGAGTCAGGCAAACCTGTCAACCGGCCAAAGAAACCGGATACAAACTTCAAAAACGGCACTATCAGGCACCACGTAAAAAGCTTCTTGAATGAGAACAAAAACGGTGCAACATAAGGCATAAGCAAATCAGCGCGATAGAAGAAAATGCTTTTAGGAAGCAAATCGGAAAATACGAATAACATCGGTGCTGTTATCAAGGTAGCAAGAAATTCGGCCGTGTGCACAGAGCTCACCCGCCTTAACAACATATAAGTAACGATACTTGTAATAATATAGTACGACAGATTAGTGCCTATTAATATTGAGATAAGCAGACCGCCGCTGTCACGCAGCGCTTTGGCGAGAATCACAAATGAAAATTGCTTCTGTTCGATGCCGAGTCGCAGCCGAAGCCGACTGAGCTGGTATATACCTGTTTCGGCGCCGGCGAAGAGGCCGGCCAGAAACATAAAAAACAAAACCACCGGTATTAATATCATCCCATCAATCACTCCCAATCGGCTCAAGGGTTAATATTACTGTTTCAATTCGGTGTTTTTGCACTCGTTCGACGGTAAATTTCAAATTCTTCAGGCGGGCAATGTCACCGGCTTTGGGTATTTTGCCAAGCAGGGCGGTTACCAAACCGGCAATTGTTGAAATACGCGTCTGGGCAGGGTCGATACCGAAACTCCGGGCCCAGTCGTGAATAGCCAGATTACCCGCCAGCCGGTATTCGAGAGTTCCTATCTGTTCGATAGGTTCAATTCCGGCTGTTGCTTCGATGGGACCGAGCAGCTTTTCTACTATATCTTCGAGACAAATCGAGCCTGCAATACCTCCGTATTCATCCACCACTATTGCGGTATCGGTACGTCTCTTGCGGAAAAATTCCAGCAGCGATTCGACCGTTTTTTGTTCCGGAACGAAATGCACCTTCTGAACGAGCTTGTCCACCGTTGTATATATTTGAAGTAACAGATGGCGAAGATGAACCAGCCCGACTATATTATCTATCGTCCCGACATATACAGGCAGCTTGGTCAGATGATTTCTCTGCATTATGTCACGCACTGTCCTGTTCGAATCTGTCACGGCACAGGCAATCATATCGACCCTTGGCTCCATAACATGGCGGACCTTGAGCAGGCCGAGTTCGACAATTTCTCCGAGAAGTTTGTTTTCGTCGGCGCTAATCAGTCCACGTTTTCGCACCTTTTCAACGAGTGTTTTAAATTCGCCCGTCGTTATTGCTTTGGGATGTTTGGCCAGCCCGAGAATCAGCCGAAGCACCGGCTCCACTATTAAAAAGCGAAAGACAAATATAAAAGGGCTAAAAATCTGCAGGATTAAAAACACCGGCGCCGCAGCAGCAACTGTAAAAGGTTTTGAATTCGAATAAGCTAAAGATTTCGGCAGTATTTCACCAAAGAGCACCAGTAAGCCAAAGGTGGCAAATGCGATAACTGCCGCCGCGCCGGCACCGGCTTCTTGCTCAACCCTGACCACCAGCACACTGGCAATAGCGTAAAAAAGAATATTGACCGTCATATTCCCAAACAACAGACAGCTAAGCAAACGCCCAGGCCTGCTCAGCTCTTGTGCAGCAAGGTTCTGGAGCTTGTGTTTGGATTTCTCAAGCAAATTGATTTGCCTGCGGGAGAGATTAAAAAAGGCAGTCTCAGAACCTGAAAAAAACGCAGAACACCCAAGTAGCACAACCATCAAAACCGGTTCCCAGATATATTTTACCGCGTTTGCAGATCCCACGATATGGCCAATATATTGATAAATTTCAGCCACTCTTTGCTAATACCTTACTGCGAATTTGGCAGCATTATTTCAAACTTTGTCGGCCCGGTCGGCTTCGATTCGACCGTTATAGAACCATTATATGAATCTATTATTTTTTTGCAAAAGGCAAGACCAAGGCCGTTGCCCCGCCGACCAGATGACGATTCCCCATCCGACTTCGTGCTAAAAAACGGTTCAAAAATGTTCTTTAAATCAGCTGGCTCAATTCCACAGCCAATATCGCAAACTTGTATACACACCATATCGCTATTTTCCTCGGCACTGATGGTCAGGTTCCCTCCATCCGGTAGCATCGCATCCCGCGCGTTAAGAATCAGATTCATCAAAACCTGCTGAATCTCAATACCAACAGCCTGGACCGTCAAACCTTCTGGAATCCGGATATTCACGGTTATTCCATCCTTTGAAAAGTCCCTGCAAAGACAGCTAAAAATCTCCTCCACCAAAATAGTCAGTTTAACATTTGTTTTTTCCTGACTTCGGCCGTTTGCTATAGCAAGCATGCTTTCCATAATTTTAGATGCTCGCTCACAATTTTGGACGGTTTTTTGAAATGCCTTTTCTGTCAGTGCCTTATCCTTAGGGTTTTTCAGCGCAAGGGCTGCATATGTAGATAGAGGCGTCAGAAGATTATTAATCTCATGAGCTATCATACTGGTGGCTGTGCCAATATTGGCAAGGGCCTGGAGCTGGTTCATCTGGGTTTTTAAAGAATTATTCTCCTTTTGTTGATTTGCTACATTTCTGTGCAAAGAAAGACGTTTTTTGATAATACTTGTCAATTGTCGGCTCCTGATATAAAATTACCTGTCTGGTCGTTAGTATTTATTATATCGACTTTTAACGTGCTTTTTCTTGAACTGTGATATCACCTGTAGTTGCAACACACGAAAAATGCAATACACAGTACGAACAATGAATAAACAGCAAATTTTAGAAGAGCTTTTGGCATTGTTGGAGGCAAACGGTGTTATAATCCGCCCGGAAGCCCTCGGAGGAAGCGGCGGGGGGTTGTGCACCATAAAAGGTAATACTGTTTTCTTCGCCGACACACAGGCACCATCGTCCGAAGTCGCAGCACTTTGTGCCGAAGCTCTCTCGAAAATAGTGGACATTGAAACGGTATATATAAAGCCGGAAGTTAGACAATTTGTCGAAAATTACAGCAATCAAACCACCTAAAAAACAATGCCGACTGAAAAGGAGCAGCGAAAAATGGCAGATAAAAAAATAGCTATTATGGTTGACGAAATGTATCAGGTCCTTGAAGTATGGTACCCTTATTATCGCCTCAGGGAAGCAGGATTTGAAGTTGATTTTGTTGCAGCCGAGGCAAAAAAAGAGTATCATTCAAAAGAAGGACTTCCTTGTGTCTCGAAAGTTTCAGCAGCCCAGGCCGACATTGATGATTACAATTGTATGATTGTCCCGGGAGGTTTCGCCCCCGACTTTATGCGAAGAAATGCAGATGTTATAAAGTTTGCAAACGATATGGTAAATGCCAGCAGGGTTATAGCTGCTATCTGCCACGGTGGATGGCTCTTGTGCAGCACGGCAGTTTACAAGGGCAGAAAAGCCACTTGCTTTATGGCAATTAAGGATGATATTAAAAATGCTGGCGCAGAGTATGTTGATGAGCCGTGCGTTGTGGATGGTAATTTGATAACATCACGCATACCGGAAGATTTGCCGGCCTTTTGCGCCGCAATTTTGAAGGCCCTTGGTAAATAATAAATAAATTAGGAGCAATCTCTTATGAAGCACAATAAAGCTGAAAAACATGAAAATAAAACACCGATAGTGCTGGTTGTTGACGATAATCAGCAGAATCTTGAACTATTACAGGCCTATCTCGAGGATACCGATTGCGACACTGTCCCTGCGCACGATGGGCTTCAGGCGCTGGACATTATAGCAAAACAGCCCCCGGATTTGATTCTGCTCGACGTGATGATGCCGAAAATGAGCGGCTTTGAGGTCTGTA
>CAZECQ010000112.1:0-8320 GCA_964510545.1 uncultured Pirellulales bacterium
GTTACAACGAGAATCTAAAGCTGAAAGTAATCGTAAATGACGGCGCCCCGGCCGGAGTCAATGGTAAAATCGCCGAAGTCGAAGGGCCGCTGCGCTCCATGCTAAGTGCTGAGCGGGTGGCACTCAATTTCCTACAGCGGCTAAGCGGCATAGCTACAACAACGCACAAATTCGTACAGGCCGTTGCCGGCACCGAAGCAAAAATTTACGACACCCGAAAGACCACGCCCGGCCTGCGGCTGCTTGAAAAATACGCCGTTCGCTGTGGCGGCGGGTACAACCACCGCCTCGGTCTTTATGATGCTGTGCTGATTAAAGACAATCACCTTGCACAATTCGGCGAAAACTTCCACTCGAAATTAAGCAATGCTGTTGCTGAAGCAAAAAACTTAAAAGATATTAACTTCATCGCAGTAGAGGTTGACAACATCGATGAGCAGCTCGAAGACGTGTTAAAGATTGCCGGCATTGATATTGTGCTGCTGGACAATATGGAGCCCTCACAGTTAAAACGAGCCGTCGAAATGCGAAATGCAATTTGCTGCAAGGGCAAAAAGCCGCTGCTCGAGGCCTCAGGCAAAATAACGCTGGACAATGTTTTAGACATCGCCCGTTGCGGTATTGACAGAATCGCCGTAGGCGCAATCACCCATTCGGCCCCGGCCGTTGACATCGGACTTGACAGATAGAGAAATACGGCACAAAAAAAACAAACCTTAAGTTTCGTTGTTCAACGCTTTCTGCTATACTAACGCTTCGAACTAATGTGCAATATGCAATTAGAAATAAGGGATTAAAATTATGGCAGAGAATCTTGATTGCCTTGTAATCGGCAGCGGGCCAGGCGGATACGCAGCAGCAATAAGATGTGCCCAAAAGGGAGCTGACGTCGGATTGGTTGAAAAAGATGCGATGGGCGGGGTCTGTCTCAATCGCGGCTGCATCCCTTCCAAGGCCCTTCTCGGCTCAGTACATTTTCTGACCCTTGCCAAACACGCTCCGCTTATGGGCCTTGACATCACCGCTGTAATACCAAACTGGCCTAAAATGCAGGCAAGAAAAGACGCTATCGTGGCCGGATTCTGCAAAGGCCTGACAGGACTGATAAAGGCCAACAGGATAAAAATCTTCGAGGGCAGAGGTATCGTAACAGCTCGCGGCCGGGTAAAAGTCCAAACTACTTCAGGCCCGACAGAGATTGAGGCAAAGAGTATAATCCTGGCCACCGGTTCGGCGCCGATGCAGTTGCCGGCTGTTGCATTCGACGGCCAAATTATTATCAGCAGTACAGAAGCACTTAGTCTGCCGGCGATTCCACAGTCAATGGTAATCATCGGCGGCGGCGTAATCGGATGCGAACAGGCCTGTATCTATGCCGCCGCGGGGACCAAAGTAACCATCGTCGAGGCACTTTCGCAACTGCTGCCCAGCGAGGACGAATGGGTCGGTAAAATTATGGCCAAAGAACTAAAAAAGCTCGGCATCGAATCGTCAACCAGCCAAAAGGTTACCTCTGTTGACGTGGCAAACGGCTCAGCAAAGGTAACGCTCCAGAGCGGTACCGTATTGGAAGCGGAAAAAGTGCTCGTAGCGGTTGGCCGCAAAGCCGTTTGTGATAAAGAAACTATTGACGCTCTTGGCTTAAAAATGAACGGCCCGGCGATAGCAGTCAATGAAAAAATGGAAACCAGCGTCCCCGGCGTTTATGCAATCGGTGACGCTGTCGGCACAACCTATCTGGCCCACGGCGCTTTTGCCGAAGCCAAAGTCGCAGCGGCAAATGCGACCGGCGGCAATGGAAAAATGGGCGATTACTCGCTCATCCCGCGGGCCGTCTATACCTTCCCCGAAGTGGCATCGGTAGGTAAAAACGAAACCGCCTGCGCCGAAGCCGGAATTGACACCGTCGTCGGCAAGGCAATGTTCAAAACCAACGGCAGAAGTGTAGCTCACAACGAAAATGTCGGCGAGATACGCGTTATCAGAAACAGGGCAACCGATGAAATTATGGGCGTAACAATGGTCGGGGCGACCGTAACCGAAATGCTGGCAGCAGCCGGGGCACTCATCGGCAGCGCAGAAAAAATAACGGACGTCTGCTTCGCCCATCCGACCGTTTCGGAAGTCCTCAAAGAAGCGTGGGAAGACGCCTTCGGAATAAGTTTACATGTACCTCCAGGAAAATAATCAGTCTTTGCAAATTTGTGATTGCGGCCTTGCTGAATATCAACACCTGCTTAAAGAACAGCATCAACTGCGTGATAAAAGACGCCGGGGCGAAATACCAAACACCGTTCTGCTCGTTGAGCACCCTGCCGTCATCACCCTCGGCGCCCGCAAAACCACAAATAAGCTGCTGGCCGACCGTAACGTTCTGGCACAAAATAATATTAACGTGGCCGAAGTCCGAAGAGGCGGCGGTGTAACAGCCCACAATCCGGGACAACTGGTCTTTTACCCGATTCTGAACCTGAGGGATTTAAGACTCGGCGTCAGCGAATATATTAGAGAACTCGAAGAGATAGGAAAAGAACTGCTCGAGCAATTGGGCGTCCGCACCCAAAGAAAAAAAGGCCTGCCCGGCCTGTGGGTCAGTGACAAAAAAAAGATTGCCTCCATAGGCGTAAGAGTATCAAAATCTATTGCCTATCACGGTATGGCGATAAACATCCGCAATAACTTGGGCATTTTTGATTTCATTGTCCCCTGCGGCCTGGACGAAGTGGAAATAACATCAGTACAGAAAGAAACAGGCAGGCAATATTCAATGGACCAGGTCAAGAAACAATTAACCCAACTGCTCACAAAACACCTTTCCAACTCAAACGGCCATCGTAAATTGCCGCCCTGGCTGCGCAGGCCGCTACCGGCAGGCAAAACTTACAATCGCACCGATAGCATATTAAAGTCTTTGGGTCTTGATACAATATGCAATAGCGCCAACTGTCCTAATCGAGGCCAATGCTGGGAAAGAGGAACTGCAACGGTATTGATTTTAGGCGGCGTATGCACGCGAAACTGCAAATTCTGTTCGGTACCCAAAGGCAAACCGCACCCGCCCGATACAACCGAGCCAAAGAGGCTGGCAGAGATGGCAAAGCAAATGCAGCTGAAATATCTCGTAATTACCAGTGTTGACCGTGATGATTTGCCGGATGGTGGGGCCGGCCATTTCCGCAGCTGCATCAACAGGGTAAGAGGAGAGTGCCCCCATATGAAATTTGAAATACTAACGCCTGATTTCCGCGGCTGTCAAACCCAGGCCATAAAAATCTTGACAGACGCCCTGCCTTTCGTCTTTGCTCACAATCTCGAAACGGTGCCGTCACTATACCCGATTGCCAGAATGGGCGCTAACTACACAGATTCCTTGAACCTGCTCAAATCAGCCAAACAAACCTATCGAAACACTCAGACCAAATCTTCGATTATGCTCGGATTAGGCGAAACAGACAATGAAGTCATGCAGCTCTTAAAAGATTTGCGCAGCGTCGGCTGCGACAGAATCACAATCGGCCAATATCTTAAACCCTCAAAAAATTCTCTCGAAGTTGTCGAATACATAAGGCCTGAAAAATTTGACTTCTGGAAACAAAAAGCAATTTCGTTAGGATTTTCCTGGGTAATGTCTTCGCCCTTTACGCGCAGTTCATATTTTGCCGAACAGCTAAATACCTTATAAATCACATTTTTTACGCTGCAGAGCGGTTTTTATCGGCCGCAAAAAGAAAAACAACATACTTTTTTTGCCTCGGCTCTGATTATTTCTTATGTTTTAATTAGCACTTAGAAGTTTTTAAAACGTCGAACTGGGGGTTTTACCGGTGGGGAAAAAATGAAATTCGTAAAAACAATGCTTTGCCAAAAGCATCGAGGCGCAGCGCTCATCCTCTCTATGATTTTCATAATGATATTTTCTGCGCTTGCCGTCTCGATTGGCTCGTTTTCCGGCGCGAATGTTCAAATTGCTGACAATCAGCACAAAACCAATTGTGCAAGGGCCTGCGCCGAATCAGGACTTGAGATTATCCGCCTCTGGCTAAACAACGTCGCCATCCCGGGCGATACCGCGCCAAGCCAGATATTTACGCAAGTTGCAGCTTCGTTTCAATCAGTAGCCAGCGGAATTTCCGGTATTACCACAAGCTTCGACGCCTCAAATGTAATCGTTCCAAACGTAACTCTCGATTCAACAAAAGGCCAAGCTTTTAATGCCCAAATAACACAACTCGACGCTGAAACAATCCAGGTTGACGTTACCGGAACGTATGGCTCAATAACCCGCACAATAAGGGTATACTATAAATTCACAACAAGAGCACATAACGTTTTTGACTATGGAGTAGCAAGTAAAGGCCCATTATCACTGGCAGGAAACATAGAGCTTGAAGGCGCCAATGTGTCGGTTGAGGCAAGCGTCTATATTGAAAGCGAGAATTCAAATCTCGCGCTGTCCATCATCGGCAATTCGCAAATAGCCGGCGATGTAAAAATTGTCAATCCTCTTGCCAGTGTGGATTTGCAGGGCGGCCAGGCCGGCATAGGCGGTGAAACAGGCCAGGACGCCATAGATAATCACGTTTCATTTGGTGTACCACCAACTGAGTTCCCTGTTCCTGACCCGGATTATTTTGAGCATTATGCGATAAATACTTTTGACCCTGAAACCGACACGACCGCCGACCTGGCGCTCGAAAATATCAGAATTCCCCCAAATACCAACCCGACTTTTTCGGGCAATGTCACATTAACAGGCATTGTCTTTATCGAAACACCAAATATTGTAACTTTTTCCGGAAGCACAAACATAACAGGAATCATCGTCGGCGATGGTAATTATGAAAACGATTCCGGCGTAAATCAGATTATCTTCGAAGGCAATGTGGACAGCGCTCCTGTAAGTGAGCTTCCTGATGAATCGCAATTTGCAGGTATTAGGGAGGAAAGTGGAACATTTTTGATGGCTCCGGGCTTTAAAGCTTCTTTCGGCGGTAACTTTGAAACACTCAACGGCGCAATAGCCGCCAATGGTGTCAGCTTTTACGGCGACGCCGGTGGAACAATCAACGGCTCCATAATCAATTACTCCGATGAAGAAATGTCGTTATCCGGTAACAGCGACCTGTTCTTCAATCGTTCCGGCACAGTCGAAGTACCTGCCGGATTCATACCTGAAATTATATTGGAATATGACCCTACGTCCTATTCGGAAATCGTGCTCTAATTATTTATTGCGGTATAAAGTATCAACTTAGCAAAATCCCACTTCATAATCAGCAAACCCTGCAATAATTAGTTGACAAATCAACCCCGTCGCACTTTAATCTCCCAAACTACACTGACTAAACGAAAAGCAGGGCAAGAATATGAAGGCAATATTAGCTTTAGAAGACGGAACTATTTTCAGAGGTTCCTCCTTTGGCGCAAAGGGTGAACAATGCGGAGAGGTTGTCTTTAACACCAGTATGGCCGGATATCAGGAAATACTTACCGACCCTTCCTACAAAGGCCAGATTGTTACTATGACATACCCTTTAATTGGTAACTACGGAACAAATGCCACAGATATTGAATCGGCAAAGCCATTTGTGGAGGCCTTTGTCGTCAGAGAATATAGTAGAATTCCAAGCAGTTGGCGCTCAGAGAAAAGCCTGGACCAATACCTTCAGGAAAATAACATTATCGGCGTAGAAGGTATTGACACACGTGCTTTGACAAGACATATCCGACTACAAGGAGCTATGAAGGCGGTTATTTCCACTGAAGATTTCGATGATAAGAGCCTGATTAAAAAAGCAAAGGATTCACCTGGTCTAATTGGCAGGGACCTCGTCAAGGACGTAACTTCTGACCGAATATACAGTTACAACGACAACGGCAAACACAACGTAGTAGTTGTCGATACAGGCGTCAAATATAACATACTGCGGCAGCTGGCCTACCACCACTGCAAAGTAACCGTCGTCCCGGCTACGACCAAAGCAAATCAAATCTTCGACCTTAAACCAAATGGCATTTTGCTCTCCAACGGCCCCGGCGACCCGGCAGCCGTACCATATGTAGTCGAGATAGTAAAAGAATTTTTAGGCAAAATCCCTATCTTTGGCATCTGCTTTGGCCACCAAATGTTAGGATTAGCACTGGGAGGCAAAACCTATAAACTTAAATTCGGTCATCACGGTGGAAACCATCCCGTCAAAGATGTAAAAACCGACAAGGTACATATCACCGTCCAAAATCACAGCTTCTGTGTTGACATTGACTCTTTGAATACTGACGATTTGGAAATCACTCACGTAAACCTCAATGACAGCACCCTTGAAGGCATAAAACATAAAACACTACCCATCTTTGCCGTGCAGTTTCACCCTGAGGCCGCTCCGGGACCTCATGATGCACGTTATATGTTCGCAGAATTTGTGAAGATGATGGAGCAAAATAGTGCCTAAAAGAACAGATATCGAAAAAATCCTTATCATTGGCTCCGGCCCTATCATCATTGGCCAGGCCTGTGAGTTTGACTATTCTGGAACACAGGCCTGCAAAGCACTCTCCAGCCTGGGCTATAAAATAATACTGGTAAATTCCAATCCCGCTACTATTATGACCGACCCCGGTACTGCAGATATCATTTACGTTGAGCCCATCACGCCCGAAGCCGTTGAAAAGATAATCGAAAAGGAAAAACCCGATGCTATCCTGCCTACCTTGGGGGGACAGACCGCCTTAAATGTCACCGTCACTATCGCACAAAAAGGTGTCCTCGAAAAACACCATGTAGAGGTAATAGGAGCAAACATCGAAGCAATCCAGAAAGCTGAAGACAGGGAACTATTTAAAGAGGCGATGAAAAAAATCGGCCTGGACCTGCCCAGAAGCGGAAAGGCACACACACTAAAGCAGGCCATTGATGTTGTTGAAAAAGTAGGTCTTCCAGTGATTATTCGCCCGAGTTATACCCTGGGCGGCACTGGTGGTGGCATAGCATACAACAAAGAAGAATTCACCAAAGTCGCCAAAAAAGGCCTCGAAGCCAGTATGGTAAATGAAATACTAATCGAAGAGTTACTCACAGGCTGGAAAGAATTTGAATTAGAGGTAATGAGAGACCTCAACGATAATGTTGTCATTATCTGCTCAATAGAAAACTTTGACCCTATGGGCGTTCATACAGGAGATTCAATCACTGTCGCCCCCGCACAAACATTGACCGACAGCGAATACCAAAAAATGCGTGATGCCGCCATCGCCTGCATCAGGGAAATAGGTGTCGAAACCGGCGGCTCAAATATCCAGTTCGCTGTTAATCCCGACACCGGACGAATGGTCATCATCGAGATGAATCCAAGGGTCTCCAGAAGTTCCGCTTTAGCCTCAAAAGCTACCGGCTTTCCAATAGCAAAAATCGCAGCAAAACTCGCTGTCGGCTATACTCTTGATGAAATCCCAAATGACATCACCAAGAAAACTCCTGCCTGTTTTGAACCGACCATTGATTATTGCGTCGTAAAAATCCCTCGCTTCACATTCGAAAAGTTTCCCGAAGCTAAACCATTCTTGACCACCTCTATGAAATCCGTCGGCGAGGCAATGGCCATTGACCGAACATTCAAAGCATCGTTTCAAAAGGGCTTGAGGTCATTGGAGATTGGCGTAAGCGGCCTGGAGGACCTGAAATCGAATGTACATGATGAGGTACTTAACGAAAAGTTAAGACTCCCTTGCGCAGAAAGGCCATTTTATATCAAGTATGCGCTTCAAAAGGGTCTGTCAATAGACCAACTTTATGAAACTACAAAAATAGACAGATGGTTCCTCCACAACATTAAGCAAATAGTTGACTTGGAAAAAGAAATAGCACAACTCGCCAATGCAAAAAACTGCTCTGCTGAGTTTTTGTTAAAAGCAAAAAGATTTGGCTTCAGCGATAATCAACTTGCCGAACTTCTTAATACCGACGAAAACTCTCTTCGCCGGCTAAGAAACAAACTTGGCATCAGCTCCGTTTACAAGGCAGTGGATACATGCGGCGCAGAATTTGAGGCATTCACACCTTACTATTACTCAACTTATGAAAGTGAAAACGAGAGTATCCCAACACCCAATGAGAAAATTCTTATCCTTGGCGGTGGGCCAAACAGAATTGGACAGGGAATAGAGTTTGATTATTGCTGCTGTCATGCTTCCTATGCTTTGAAAGATGAAGGCATCGAAAGCATTATGGTCAACTGCAACCCTGAAACCGTCTCCACCGATTACGACACTTCCGACAAACTTTACTTCGAGCCGCTGACCGTCGAGGATGTATTAAGCATATATG
>CAZECQ010000113.1:0-8301 GCA_964510545.1 uncultured Pirellulales bacterium
ATCCACCAGTTCCTTTGTACGTTTATACCAAAGCTGATTCCATGCTTCATCTTTCCAGAAGTTAATATCATAGTTAGAGTTATAGAAATCGGCATACTCCGGGTCAGCGCCATCATACTTTCTTGATATCTGGAAGAAACTGGGCGACCGATACAGGTGAGAAGATACACCAAAGTTAAGACCATGTTTTACTGCCGCTTTTTTCCACTCAGCAATGGTATCCCGCTTAGGGCCCATTTTTACCGCGTTCCACCGATGATATGATGAGTCATACATCTCAAAATTGTCATGGTGGACTGCTACCGGAACGATATACCTTGCACCACATTCTTTGTAAAAGCTGACCAGTGCATCGGGATCAAACTTTTCGGCTTTAAAGGATGGAATAAAGTCCTTGTATCCGAATTTTGATGGGTCGTCGTAGTGTTTCGTATGCCAGACTTTGAGATCACGAGCCCAGCGACTTTGTTTTTTATCAGGCGGAAACTCACCTGGTCCATACATATAACGTCCATAGTGTGAGCCGGTGTATGACCTGTTTTCCTTGATTGCACTTATGATGCCCCAATGCATAAAAATACCAAACTTTGCATCGCGAAACCAGTCTGGACATTTATAATTGGCCGCCAACGACTCCCATGTCGCTTCGAATTCCTTTGCAGAGGCAAAACTTGCTACTACGAAAACAATTATCAATAATACTATCGTTTTTTTCATAACAGAACCCTTTTAATCTAATATTTTCTGTTTAACGAGCCTAGTAATACCGGTTTTTACGCACAAACTCAATAAGTGGAATTTTATCTTAATCTACATCTCTTTGACAGGAGAAACCAAGAAAAAAACCCGGGTAAAGTTCGGGTAGGTCATTATAGTATCTTTTAAGTGTTGTCATTTTCGACCACAAAGGCCAAAGAAGAATATTTGATGCAGGATGAAAAGTTTATTGTAAGCTAATCTTTGGCTTTCCTTCTTCATCCCAGTCGCGTTTCTGATAGTACAAAGTAAGCATTTTCTCGTACTCGTCCCTGTCGCAGACTTTGCCTGCGAGCGGGCCGGTATGGATGGGGACAAATGTCCTGTCAGGCGGATAATCATCGGCCCTGCCTGCGCCAAGCCTGACGTTGATGGCACGTGTCATATCATATAAATGCTGCGAGGCGGCGAGCAACTCATAAAGGCTGTAGTCTTTACCGACAACGGCGCTGTAAAGTTCCGCATAAAAATCCTCGTGGAAGCCCAATTCTATCCACGGCAGACGGCAGACGCCAAAAATATCGAACAGTGAGCGGATATGCTGATGATACATTACAAGCTCGACCTTTTTATCCGCATCCCAGTCGGCGCCCATTTCAAGTTCCTTCCCTACCGTCCAGGCCCTTGTATGGTGCGCACCGATGTCACTGGTGCCGTAGGCAAGTGCCATCGAACTGGCGCCCCTGCAGTCATAGGCCGACTGCTCAAGCCCCTTGACGTGCAGGACGATGGGCTTTAGCTGAGGCCATCTTTCCAGGACGCCCTTTGCGCCCAAAGCAAGTGTAGCACCGATAGATTCGCACTTTGCGATTTGCTCAATAAGCTCCATTACCCGCTCCTCATCGCCCCAGGTGACAGGAGTACCATCAAGGTCATCGAGACTGAGCAGGTCTTTCTCATAGCCCTCAATTATTACACCAATAAGGTTTCCGGTAGAAATGGAATCCAGTCCGAGGTCGTCACAAAGATGGTTTCCTCTTAGTACAGCAGCGAAATTATCGATACCGAGGTTTGAGCCGAGCATTGCGGCGGTTTCATATTCCGGCCCTTCGGTTACAGTTCCGGCCCACCTGCCTTCTTTCACAAGGTTGATGTTCCCGCAGCACATCGGGCAGCCGAAACACGCGGTATTGCCGATTTTATGGTTCGCAATCATCGTATCGCCGTTGATATTCTTTGCTTTGTCCCAGTGTGTATCGCGGAAGTTATAAGTCGGCAGAATACCCATTGTATTTGCATAATCGATGACACCCATCAGCCCCTGCTTCTGCCAGTGACTCATCATATAGTGTTCGCCAAGCTCCTTATACGCCTGCTCGGAGATTTTGATTACCTTCTCGATATCATCCACCGGCAAATCCTGATGGCCCCGCACAACTATGGCCTTTAGATTCTTACTGCCCATCACCGCACCGATACCCGTTCTCCCTGCGTTCCTGCTCCACTCACTGGTAACGCAGGCAAAGCGTACAAGGTTTTCGCCGGCCGGGCCGATAGAAGCCACCTTCACATCGTGGTCGCCAATCTTCTCGCGTATCTTTCCTTCGGTTTCAAGGTTTCCCTTTCCCTTAAGTTCGCCGCAGGGTTCAATTGAGACGTCATCACCGTCGATAAAAAGATAGCTGAGCTGCTCGGCCTTTCCCACAATTGCAACGGCATCGTAGCCTGCCTGTCTAAGCTCAACCCCGAAACCGCCGCCCATACTCGAATCGCCGAACAGTCCCGTTGCAGGCGAAATTGAGGCGAATGAATTTTTACCGGAACTTGGCAGATAAACGCCTGTCAAAGGGCCGGCAGCAACAGCGAGCATATTGTCCGAGCCCAATGGGTCAACATCGCCTTTATTTTTAAGGTTGTCCCACAAAAGCTTAATCGCAAAGCCCCGCCCACCTATATAGCTCTCAATAAACTTATCGTCGATGGGGATGGTTGTACTCTCCCCGCTGGTCATATCGACGTGTAGTATTTTGCCGAAATATCCGCCTTTATGCTTTTTCATCTTTGCCTCCTGTTGTATCTCGACCTTCCACTGCATTATTGTCGGCATAGTGAAGCCGTTTCGGCTCGCCTTCTTCGACGTATTCGATTTCCTTCATATGGGTATATGACAGAACATTGTTTAGTCGATGCGCCTGCCCGAAAACATGCTCCGGCATAAACACTATCGCTCCTGTAGGACACATTTTGGCACACTGCGGCTGGCCGCTGCCTTCGCAAAGGTCGCACTTGAGTGGAACATCCAGGTCAGGATGGACATAAATCGCACCAAACGGGCAGGCCTCTACACACGCATGACAGCCGATACACTCATCGGCATTTATCAGCACAATCCCATCTTTGCCGTATATCGCATTGGTGGGACAGGCACTCATACACTTGGCGTCTTTGCACTGGCAGCAGACCACCGGCATACGCACAACAGGATGCGGATAAACGGTAGTTACTCTCACCCTCGCCTTTTTCGGGTTGTTTATCTTCTGCCGATGAACGGCACAGGCAATCTCGCAAACCCGACAGCCGCTGCACCTCTCTGGTATTACCGCTAACTTTCGCCGCATAAAAAAACCTCCCTGCCGCCCAAAAAAAAGGACAGCAGTAAGTAAAAATACAATTTTACCATTGTGCACATTTTGCCAAAAAAGTCAAACGTTTAGGCTAAGCTGGATTCGTGCTGCTGAAAAATCTCTGGTACCTGCGTGGGTTTTCCTACCTGCTGAATTTTGAATGGTTCATCCCTTATTTATCCTGGTATCGTAAATCAGCATTTGATTATAGGAACATAAAGCCCTGAAGGTGAAAAAGTTTTGAAAAAGTCTAATCGAACCACCCCATCAATCCAAACCCCAAAGGAAACTTCGAGTCCCTGACTTTACCTGCTTAGATGTAATTTTTGGCAGGCGCAACTTACAAAATGCTCCAAAAATTAACCGGAGAGGGCGGGATTCGAACCCGCGGTAGGGACATGCCCTACACAGCCTTTCCAAGGCTGCTCGATAAGCCACTCCGACACCTCTCCAGAGCAACATCAGTAATATAGCATTAACACAGCATTTCTGCAATTAATTTCACATCATCAACTATCTCTCAGGTAACCAAAATTTTCCTGGAAAAAATGAACCATTTGCCATAGTCTCAAGACTAAATAGCATCCAATGGGAAGTAGAAAGGCTGGAGCTTCGCATCGCCGAATTGAACCAGACCATCAAAGACAAATAACTAAAAGTCACTTACTTCATTGTTGTTCTCTTGGCGCCTGCGAGCAAAGAAACTCTGTAACTGCTTGCGGCATTGTTCTTCAAGAACGCCGCTTGTAACTTCAAGGCGGTGATTCAGCCGCTTATCCTGAACTATATTATAAAGACTTTTGCATGCACCTGTTTTTGGGTCGTCACAGCCATAAACCAATCTATCCATTCTGCTAAGCACCAATGCCCCCGCACACATCGGGCACGGCTCAAGGGTAACGTACATCGTACAATCGTACAAATGCCAGTTTTCCAAAGCCGCTGCTGCCTGTGTCAGGGCGATTATTTCAGCGTGGGCCGTCGGGTCTTGTAATTGTTCTCTTTGGTTATATGCCTTGGCGATTATCTGGTTTTTATAAACGATGACCGCCCCGATTGGTACATCGCCGTTGTCCTGGGCTATCATCGCCTGCTCGATAGCCATACGCATAAACCGCTCATCGATTTGATTATTAATGGTCATTTCTGCCATAAAAGTTGATTATTACATCAAATGTAACCTTTTTTAATCGACAAGTTCTCTTTCAATATCCTCAAGCGTCTTACCCTTTGTCTCAGGCAGTTTCTTAAGGATAACAATAAAACCGACTATACAAACACCGCAGAAAGTCCAGAACGCTCCGTGTGCCCCCAGGGCCTTCAGTACATATGGGAACGTCAGAGTCAATATCGTACACGCGCTCCATATTGCCAGCACTGCGATCGACATCGCCGCTCCTCGAATCCTATTCGGGAACAGTTCAGAGATCAGAACCCACGTTATTGGCGCCAAAGTCATCGCATAACACCCGATCGCCAGAACAATAAGGATTACCATATGTATCCCCGTGCTTTCCATGTAATAACCGGTTCCAACCAATGCATAGCAGCAGGTTAAGCACCCGGCACCGAGCAGCATCAGCTTTTTGCGACCGATACGGTCGACTGTATAGATTGCTACAAATGTCCCTAAAAGATTGACCAAACCGCTAATAACTGCGAAATTCAGCATTTTGCTAACCCCATAACCGGCATGCTGGAAAACTTCCTGTGCATAGTTAAAGATAACATTAATACCGCACCACTGCTGGAAGAACGCAAGAAATATCCCAAGACAAAGGAGCTTAAACAGTTTCGGTTCCAGAAGATCCTTGAAACGAACATGTGCTATCTCTTCGATTGCTATAGTTTGTTGAATATCGGCAACTTCAGCCTTTCCGTATTTGCTTCCACCGATTCGAGACAGGATGTTCTCAGCTTCGTCGTTCCTGCCAAATTTCACCAGCCACCTCGGGCTTTCAGGTATAAAGAACATAAGCAAAAAGAACAAAAACGCTGGTATCGTCTCAGCTCCGAACATCAATCGCCAGCCGGTCTGGCCGTTCCATGACTCAGTGATAAACGCCGCAGTCGCTCCTTCCGGCACTGGCTGAGCTATTTGCATATTCACGATCTGAGCCGCCAATATACCGATAACGATAGTAAGCTGATTGATAGAAACCAACCTGCCGCGCATTGACGCTGGCGACACCTCTGAAATATACATCGGTGATACAGTAGACAAACCAATACCAACCCCGCCTATGATCCGAGCAAAATTAAACATAAAGAAATCCCTCGATAAAGCGGTCCCGATCGCCGAGACCGTAAACAAAAGACCGGACAAAATCAGTAACCGCTTTCGGCCGAATCTGTCCGCTAACATACCGCAGGTAATAGCTCCGACGATACAACCGAACAACGCACTGCTCATCGCCCACCCGCGCATCAAGGGCGTTTCATCTGTAATATTGAATCCTGGCTCATAAAATGCCTTTGCGCCGGCGATAACGATCCAGTCATAACCGAAAAGCAAACCGCCCATTGCAGCAACAACACATATCAGCCACAAAAAGCCCATGTTGTACTTGGTTTTAGGAAGTTTAATCTCTTCGCTCATCTCCATAAACAACTCCCTTTTTAAATAAAACTCTAAATCGAAAGATCAGTAATGTGAAAAAGAGAAGATTTTTCTCAGATTTGCTGCGTTTTGAAAGCAGCTTCCATGCAATTTCTGCATTCCCTTTTGTCAAACATACTGAATTAGAACCGATAGCCATAGGAATATATAGAAACTATCGATTACTTTCTAAAATTATTCACAGCCTTGAACATCGCAAGGATATTTTCTGTAGGAACATTGCTTTGGATATTGTGAATGCTGTTGAACACAAACCCACTGTCTTCGGCAAATATCTCGATTCGCTCGGAAACCTCCTTGTATATCTCTTCAGGAGTCCCGAACGGAAGCGTCTTTTGAGTATCAACACCGCCACCCCAGAACACTACATCTTTACCAAATTCTTTTTTAAGCTTCTTTGGTTCCATACCGTCTGCAGAACACTGCACAGGATTCAAAACATCGAATCCAGCCTCGATAAGATCGGGGATCAATTCAGAAATAGCTCCGCAAGAATGAATAAATGTCTTCCAGTTCGTCAGTTCGTGTATCTTATCGTTAACCGCTTTGTGGAATGGTTTGAACAGATCACGATAAGCCTGCAAGGAAATGAACAACCCTCGCTGAGTTCCAAAATCGGTCCCGCTGACGAAAACAACCTGAACCTTATCGCCGACAGACTTGGCAAGCTTCTTGATATTCTTAATTGCTATCTCGCACTGAGTCTCAAAAACCTTCTCGATATAATCCTTACGAATCGCCGTCGAGATATACCACTCTTCCACGTCACGAATACCCTTAGGCTCCTTCATCCATGTAGCAGGAACCAACGCAATATCCCCAAACGCTGTACCCGGCAATGTCATATAAATACCGTAATCGGTATTTTCATAATAATCCGTCGCCCTATCGGCAAAATACTTAACATCTTCGTCGCTCAACTCGCCAAACTCTTCGCAGTTATCCATCGGGTCCAGTTCGCTTTCGACTATCGGCTTTTGTCTTTTTGTTGCATCGAAGAAATATCCTGTCTTAGGCATAATAGCACTTGGGGGAAAAGAAGTATCGCCCTCGGCATATATCAGAGTGTCGCCTTTTTCATTGACCGTATAATTAAACTTTTCTGGAACAAGAACAGGCGTCCCGTCATTCATCTCGAAAGGCTTCCACCCCTCGTTTTTAAAACCGAACATGTTCTTAGGCGGATCAAAACCGACGACGTCAAGATCGAGAGCTTCTTTGAGTTTATCATCGACCTCACCGAGCATCTGGAACGGTTCCGATATCTTAACGCGGTAATCCGGCTCACCGATAAGTTCTTTGTGCAGACGATACACCGCACCAGCTCCTATACCGGTTTGGCCCCCAGCACCAAAATCAACGCATAATCTATCGACAGGCTTATGGTCTAAAGCGGCTTGTAATCTTTCTCTTGATGTCATTATTGTTTTTTTACCTGCTTTTGAACCCTGTCTGGATATTTTTTCATAAACCTTCTTTGATGATTCAGCTTTAGATTGGTTATTGTTAATTTCCTGCATTTAAAACTCCAACAATTTATGTAAAAACTCAATAGTTTGCAACAACTATTTATAGGCAACTAATGCTTCTTGGTGTTTTATTGCTAGTGTAAATATGTTTCTGTAAATTGGTTTTAACCCCGGCACATGCGAAATTCGCTTGAAAAAGTGGGCTCGTCCCGTTCTCCTATAAGGTTTTATGGAAACTTTAATAAGGAGAAAAACAAGATGGCCCACCGAAACAATGATAACAAACTGGACGCTGTAATGGAAATGTTAATTGAAAATGGTTTTGAAAGCTTTGCCGATGTGCTGAGAATCCTGCTCAACGAAGCAATGAAAATCGAGCGGGATCAGGCCCTCGGTGCCCAGTTGTATGAACGCACCCAGGAACGCAGAGGCTATGCCAACGGATATAAACCAAAGACCGTCGGCACTCGTGTTGGCAAGCTGTGCGTAGATGTACCGCAAGTGCGGGGCGATGTGGACTTTTACCCATCGGCTCTTGAGAAAGGCTGCCGCAGTGAAAGGGCCTTAAAACTGGCGATTGCCGAGATGTATGTCAAAGGTGTTTCCACCCGCAGGGTAACTGATGTCCTGGAGAAAATGTGCGGGCTGGATATCAGCAGCACACAGGTCTCGCGAGTAGCTGGAATACTTGATGAACAGCTAAGCAAATGGCGTGACCGGCTGCTGGCAGTTGATGACAGTTTTGAGCAGTCGTCTCGAAAAATTGAAGTTATCACAGGCCAGAAGGTTTCTGACAATACTATTGAACGAGTAGTTTGTCAGGTCGGTTCGGTGGCACAAGGGCAGCAGAATCAGCAACTACAAAGGTTTTTCGAGGATAAACAAATCCCCC
>CAZECQ010000114.1:0-8167 GCA_964510545.1 uncultured Pirellulales bacterium
AACAACAAACCACCAACCCCACTTGTCGCGGCCAATCCTCTGGCGAAGCCGGATCACTTATACCAGCGAACAAAAAAACTTAATTTTGCAAAACAAACCCAATTTTTGCCGTTTCTGCGCCAAAAACAGCTATTTGGAAGAAAAACAAACCCAATTCAAACCCAATCAAACCCAATTTGCCGGATGTCCAGGCGAATGTAGCGCCTTTTGCGGTTTTGGATATCATAAAAAAATCATGCCGCCGAGTAAGACCGCTACAATGGCAGGAAATATACAGGCCGGCTTCCCAGAGAAGGTGAAGCAGGCCTGTATTTATAAATATCTTCTTTTAGTTCTGTATTATTGTAATAGCTTCCTCGACCCCTGCACTGTCGTGGACCATTCTGCTCACTGCCTGTACAAATTCTTCAGGCCTTTCGTGCTGAAAGGCGTTCCGTCCAATGGACACGCCCATTGCACCGGCGAGGAGGGCGTCTCTGACCATTTGAAAAACATGCTCATCGCTGTCCATCTTTTCCCCTCCCGCAATAACCACCGGCACAGGACAACCCTCCACTACTTCGGCAAAACTTTCACTGCTGCCGGTATAGGCCACTTTGACGATGTCGGCACCAAGCTCTGCTGCGACTCTGGCAGCGTGTTTGACGTTTGCAACGTCGAATTCATTTTTGATTTTCGGCCCGCGGGTGTACATCATTGCGATCAGTGGCATCTGCCACTCGGTGCAGCGCTGACTCACATACCCCAATTGTTGCAGCATCTCATTGTCGGTTTCAGCACCCAAATTTATATGCACCGAGACCGCATCAGCGCCGAGCTTAATCGCTTCTTCGACAGTACAGACCAGCTGTTTTGCATTTGGGTCGGGACTCATCGATGTCCCTGCCGAGAGGTGTATAATCAGACCGACGTCTTTGCCTCTACCTCTGTATCCTGCTTGTACCATTCCCTTGTGCATAAGGATAGCGTTTGCACCGCCGGCCACGACTTTGCCGATAGTCGTTCGCATATCAGCCAGACCTTCAACGGGACCTACCGTAATACCGTGGTCCATCGGGATAATGACCGACTTACCGGAATTTCGGTCTATTATTCTCTCAAGTCTTATTCTTTTGCCTATCATTACTTAATCTCCAACAAAGAACACAAGTGCAAAAATCGAGAACCCATTATATCGTACGACTCGCTCTTTTCAAACTCTAATATTTTAGATTATCGCACAAGAGTCCCAGTCCATCAAGGTTCTTTGTATAGGATTTTTGGGCCTGTAGTATTATACTCTTGCGGTCTTGTGCACTTTTATGCAGTTGTGCCTCAGTCCGGCCCGATATATTCGAGCCAGTGCAAGGACAACTCGGCAAAGTCAGATAAATTAACGCTGCCCTTCTTATCGAAGTCAGTTCCGAAGCACCAGTCGGATTCGTCACCCGCCGAATCATTACAGTCTGTATCCAGCCAGCGCGAAACGAAAAAGCCAATGTCCACCATATCCACATCGCAATCCGGTTCAAAATCCCCCAAAGAGCCACACTGCACTGAAGATTCCACATTTGAGAAGTTGCTTTGGCACGCCTGTGCCCAGTTCGTGTACGTAACCGTCCAATCATGAAGTGCCGGTGTGAAGTTTGGGTCGTTTGTTGACAAATTCGCCTTCAGTTTGATTGATATTATGCCAATATCGTTGATGTCTGTTCCGGAATTTACATCGAGGATAATAACGCTTTCATCCGGCCCATAGAGGACATCCACCGTCAAATTCGTATCCGGAGGTGTCATTTCGCTGAAGCTGACAACACTCCACGCTTCACTCTGGGGCAGTAAATCTATCTGGGTGGAGATAATGGTACCCAGTGAAGCATAGCTGCCTGGGCCGCCTACTTCGGCCAAAACCACATCATCACCGCCGGTTGCTGTGGTGTCTGTCAGTGTATCAGTCAGAAATTCCGCCTGGAGAGTTTGTGACCAAGTCTCGATATTGGGCTCGATTGCAGTTTTTACATTGTACCAGTATTTCTGTCCCAGCTCCAGAGCGGCAAATTCCCAACTTGTCTGCGTTATCCAGCCGCTGTCAGCAATGATATTGGCAAAGTTGGCATCGTTTGCACACTCGGCGTAATAACCATTGACATCAGGTACCGGAGACCAGGAAATGGTATTGCTGGTTCCAGAGGTGATGTTGGGCTCAGCAGTAAGCACCGGCGCATCGAGGATATAATAGGGGCCAAGATGTAAAGTTGAGCCAGCTTCGTGCTCACTATTATGGCTCAACAGATGAATGTACCATCTACCCGTTAAGGTGCCGGTCAGGTTAAGTGTGCCGGAAGCCCAGTTCGATTCAGAACCATTAAGAGGATACGTTTGATTCTGGTCCCATACATAGTGGAAATGGTCAATACTACCTGTGCCAAAACCAAACTCGTTGGTAAACTCAAATATGGTATCTACCGGCCATGCTGGATTGCCTGTTTCCCGGTTACAAGAGACATTGGGCTCGCCGGAGATGGAAATATCGTCAATCGCAATATCACTACTCCAACCGTAGGTACCGCTACCGGTAAGGCCTTTGAATCTTATGTGGATTGTTGAACCGCTATAGCTGGAAAGGTCCACAATGACCTCATACCAGCTATCGCCCTGGTTTCCCGAAAGACTCCAAAGCGGTGTCCAGTTCCCACAATCATCCGATGCTTCCAGGATTAAAGTACCAACATCCTCGCCGTACATATGATACCAGAAGCTTAACTGCGGATTGCTAACGACCTTCAGGTCCAGGCAGGGGCCATCCAGTATGGCGGTTTTATCAGGATAGCCGGTATCCGAAGCTTCCGTGTACAAGTAGTAAGTCCCTTCGTGTGCCGAGGAGGGACCTGTGCCAATTGAAGGGGTGGAACCACTGTTCCGGGTCCAGTCAATATCATCTCCTGTTGCATTTTCCCAGTCCCCAAAACCACCTTCAAAACTCTCGCTGTACAAGCAGGGGGAAATAACAGTATGGCAGCAGGAAAGCCCAACGACAACTAAGATGGTTGCCTCATTTGAAACGCCGCCATTTGGGTCTGTGCCACCGTCATTTGCATCAAACGTAAAGCCATCAGTACCTTTGAAATTACTATCCGTTGTGTACTTTACGACATTGCTGAAATCGACAAGCTCATACGGAACCAAGTTGATTACTCCCGCACAGGGGTCACTTAAATTGCCATCACCCGGCAGTGTCCTAATAGTGTAGGTCAGGACTCCGGGTGGATTCGGGTCGCCATCATCGATAGCCCAGAGGGTAATGTCTACAGGCGTATCGTTTGGGGTGTTCACAGTATCGTCGTAAGCTGTCGGAGGATGTAGCCCAAGGAAGTTCATGATTTCCGGATAGATAAGATTGATTGGTACGCCACGATTCGGGCAAACAGCACAATGATGCAGAGCGATAACCTTATGACCGGAGGTTGCCAGCACAGGGGAACCGGACGAACCGCCTTCCGTATCTGCATAGTAACCAATATCATTGTAGGGGCTGCCATCTACGCAGGGGATCTCCGTGGTTGAAAAGACTCTGCAGATGCCGCCTGCATCGCTGGGATGGGTACTGTAGATAGCAAATTCTTTTGCTCTTCCGGAGGGGTGCTGTGGGATGTAAATCTGCTCACCAACTACGGCCTGTCGGTTATCAATCTGCAGATAACCATAGGTTGACGCAGGGTTACCTGTGTTTATCCGGACGAGGGCATAATCCAGATTTGCATTGTTTTGGATGAAAGTTGCCCCGGAAAAAATAGTTCCTGGATGACAAAGCTGACAATTAAAGCTGCCGCAAGTAGGAGCTTCAGCCATAAACTCGTAGTCAGTATTTAGAGCATCGGCAGCTGTTTCAATACAATGTTGATTGGTAATGAAATGGTTATCCGGAGAGGCCAGCCAACCGGTGCAGAACCAGTCGCCGTCGAATTTATGAATTAGTAGTCGAGCAACGGCTCTGCCTCGTTGATACTCGTCTGGATGGGATACCTGGTAACAAACGGCATTTTCCTTATCGTCAGTTCCGCAAATCGCTTCGATTCCATATTCCAGGGTCTCTGCGAAACCCGCCGCATACTCATCTATCAGGAAACCGCTACCACCATTTTCAGAAACCGCCATCAACTGCATTATGGCCGTATCACCTTTTATATGCCGTGCCCAGAATGTGCCCGCCCCCATTTTCCCTTTGCCCTGGAGGGTATATATCTGATTGGCCTGCGGGTCGGAAATAATAAGAAAATCGCCCGGGGCTAAATCAAAGTCAACAAAGTGAATGGCGATATACGTTGCACCGGGGTGGGAGAGTTCATAACTCCATACCGCCTCCGGCTCAGGTCCGGCAGTGCCACTGTAATCAAGAGGTGTTTCAATTTCGGCAGGAAAATGCTCTCCAACCTGAATTACCCCCCATGCGGACACAGAAGGATAAACAAAAGCAAAAACGGCCAGAACCGATGAAACGGCGAAAATACGACGACAATATTGGCTTTTCACAAATGTTCCTTGTCCTTAATTTTGCGGTTTAATTGCGCAAACACATTATAATTATGACAAAATTTGAGCAAAAAGTCAAACAAAATCTTTGCGCCGTGGAAATAGCAAACAAAATGCTTCAATTGCCTGGTCTTAGACATCGCCGGGGGGGCTGATGTTGTGTTTTTTTCTATGACGTGCCAGAGGACCTTCTACTTGACCCAGTCCAATCAACACCAGTATCGCAACAAGAGTTGTTATGGCCGCTAATTTGTAAAAGTGGGCTCCACAGGCCATCCCGACACTTGCAACAAGCCATATTGTTGCGGCGGTCGTTAAGCCGTACACGCCGCCTCTGTCGCGAATGATGGCACCTGCTCCTAAGAAACCCACACCTGTAACTATTTGGGCTGCTATCCGTGTAGGTGAGCCGCTACTATTGCCACTCATTTCCCGGGATATTATTGTAAAGACCGCTGCACCAAGGCATATCAGAATATTCGTGCGCAGTCCTGCGGCCTTACCGCTGAATTCTCTTTCCAGCCCGATTGCAGCACCAAGTACGATAGCTAAAATTACGCTGATAAAATCAAACGGCCATTCCATAGTCCTACCTTTCTATTAGTGTTTATCTACCTGCCCCTGCCGGCACCACGTTGCATTAGTAGCTTCAACTCATCGAGATGATTCTCATATACGCCCCTTGGGCTGGTGCCGTATTTCTTACACAGCGAAGCAGCCATACCGACGACTTCGCCCATCATACCGGTGGTCCTTTGGACCCTGACTGTACCTAAGGCCACATGTGTGACACTGACATTACGTCCGGCCATAAACAGATTCTCTATATTCCGAGAATAAAA
Organism: uncultured Pirellulales bacterium; assembly: GCA_964510545.1. GTDB lineage: Bacteria > Planctomycetota > Phycisphaerae > Sedimentisphaerales > Anaerobacaceae > CAYXPG01. Next base: position 5,352 of record CAZECQ010000114.1, read on the forward strand.
ACAGCGGTAGGGGACAGGGTATGGCTTGATTTTTGGTTGCCTGCATATCGTCCGAAATTCTGCACCGGGAAAATGCCTGGAGTTTTCCGGTTGTGGATAGTGGAGGTCGATACTCCACGTTGTTGTCACAGATGCATCGGGAAACTGTTTGTATTGCTGAATATCCTGCTGCTGCAGTATTACATCACCAAGCAAACGGCGAGATTCACGTTTTCCGCCAATATAAGCCACCCATTCGAGTTTAAGGTTCGCATATTTTGCTTTATCCTTGCTGTGCTTCTTTTGGAATGCCCAGTTGCCGTAGACAGCGCGAAGACCATAATCGCGGATTTGCTCGAACTTGGTAATCTGGTCGCGGTTGAGTCCGGTTTCCCAGTTCCAGTCACCTCGTGTTGCGTGCTGGCAGCTTTCCTCGGTGAACTGTAAGGCCCAGGGACAATCCGGAAATCTTGCAGGCTGATTGGTTTGTGCGGAATACCACATTACAGATGCGCCCATAGTCATCTTGTCGGGCTTTTCGGGCGCCATAGATTCGCCGGTCTGTTCTTTGCTTTCGCGTCCCATACGATAGTCGGCTCCGGCAAGATATCCTATAGCGCCATCGCCGGTACAGTCGGAGAACAAAGCCGCTTCAAAACGAAGTTCCTCGCTGTTGCTGATATGCTTGGCAATAACAGCCCGAATATGATTTCCCTCCAATTCGACCTTGAAAGCATGCATATTAAGAAACAGATGGATATTTTTCTCATCCTGCACTATCCGCAGCTTATCCTGGTCATTATAATATGAAGCCGGTTTTGCATTTCCCTTACGGCCGGAGTCAAGTTCTCTCACGACATTGCCGAGTGCAGGATAAGGTGGAAGGTTAATCCTGCCGCTTAAATGAACCCGGACCTCGGAACTGTTGTTTCCGCCAAGCACGGGTCTGTTCTGTATAAGTGCTACCTCCAGGCCAAGCCGAGCAGCGGAAATTGCTGTACAAGTCCCTGCTATGCCTCCGCCGACAACTACAAGGTCAAACTTGCCGGCATCGGGTGGTTTTGCAGGCAAACCCAGAGACTTCTTTCGAAACTCGGCCAATTTTCGAGCTTCGTTGGGAGGGACAAATTCTTTATCACTGCTAAATACTATAGCATCACAACGACCTTCGAAACCCGTCAAATCGTGCAGCCCAAGCCGGACCTCTTTGTCCGTGATTTCGATAACTCCCCCATCTTGCCAATGCCACTGTGCCCCTTCGGTGCCAAATACAGTATCTAAAGGCTTATCATTTATAAGTACCTGGAATCTCCCTGGTGCGCCCGGGGCTCCCCACACAGCTACCCAGTCTTTTGTCCGTACCCATACTCGGTACAATCCTGCTTTCGGGAATTCAACCTTCGTTGTAGCATCCCTGACACCGATGCCAAGACCGTGCGCCAGCAGGTATGCCGAGCCCATCTGGTCCATCGACTGCTGATCAACCACCCACCCGCCTGAATTATCAAAATTCTCCGCCTCGACAAGAACCGTCTCCACCGCTGAAACATTCACGGCTGACAGGACTAAAAGTACCACTGCAACTAAAACAGTCGTTCTTTGCCTCGCTCCTGCTTGTGTGTTAATAGAAAACATAGCGCCTGCTTCACCTTTCTATAAGTGTTTCATCGACCTTCATACCGAAGTGCCTGCCTGACTTTTCTATATGGCCGAGTACCTTATCGCCCGGCTTTAAGCTCGTAACCGAGATAGCCTCACCATCAAGGCTGACCAGCCGAATGGTTTCCGCATTCTGCATAACAAGACTTATCGGCTCACCGTCGGCCTCGGCCTCGATGAGCATCATTGGCCTTTTTTCGATTTTGTTTCTCCCTAAATACGCTGTCTGGCTTTTCCCTTTGGTATCTACCAGCATCACTTCATCGCCTGCTCTTAGGTCAGCCAGATATTTTGTTTTGCCGCCCGGCGTGAGTGTGTATGCATGCACGGCGCCGGCGTTGACCCTGAACGGCCGCGACGCCACATAAGGATTATCGATGGATTCCGAATGGACTAAAAAGAAACCACAGGCTGCATTGCCTACAAGGATACCTTCGCCGAGGCCCATTTGTGTGCAGGTATCAAGGCAGACCCTGTCGCCCATTCCAAGCTGTTTAATGCCCGTTATCGTAGCGGTAACAAGAGGGACTTTTTCTCCTATTGCCTGAATGAGCTCGGCGCACTTTTTAATCTCGTTGATATCGGCAGTATTGAGCACAACGCCATCAACACCTTTTTCGAGTATCTCGACCATAAGTTTTGCCTGCTTGCTTGTTTGAACTTGCACCATTATATTTTTACCTCGCCTGGCCAGCAGATTTTCAATCGGAATAATAGTCCAGTCGAGCATCTGCAGGACAACAATTTTGTTCTGCGGTACAGCGGCAGCCTTGTCCTCGTCGGCCTTGCCGGCTATATCTATGAACTCGACGTCCTTTCCGGGTACTATGTCGCCGTTTTTTTCAACGGTCTTAATTTTACCGAATTCGCGAACGGCATCGCTTTTGCCATCCGGCAAAACCACCGCCTCGGCCCCACTTTCGAGCGCTGATATTACCACTTCCTTGTTATAAGGAATTGAGCTTACCCATAATTTTTTCATTTTATCTATCCTTAATTATCTATCGTTTGTTTCTACATTTTGGCTTTACATTATTGTAACAGCTTCTTCAATTTTTGCACCATTTTGCACCATTTTGCTTACAGCTTGAACAAATTTTTCCGGATTTTTATGCTTCAAATCGAGGATGTCCCATCCATAGTTGGAGGTTGAAAAAAGCAATGGCTACTCCGGCCTG
>CAZECQ010000115.1:0-8091 GCA_964510545.1 uncultured Pirellulales bacterium
GCAACAGCGGGCTTGGGCTCAGCAGGTTTCTCGGCAACAGCGGGCTTGGGCTCAGTAGGTTTCTCGGCAACAGCGGGCTTGGGCTCAGCGACAACGGTTTTTGTTTCGGCAGTGGGGGCCTGCGATTCGCAACCGACGAAAAACAAGCAAGCCAACATTACAAAACATACTAAATATCCTAATCCGAAAGAACAGGCTTTCATAACTTAATCCTTTCAACGTTCAAAATAATAAAAAACACCTTTTAACCAAACACAAAAGGACAATTATTTCACTTAAAAACAAAGAAGTCAACATTTTATTTTACTTTTTTAGCTTTCAAGTCTGCAGGATTTTATAGAACAGGGTTATGAAAAGAGGGCGCAAAAAGATGTTTAACGAACCAGAAATTTGGGGATTTGGGCTTTTTAAGGACAAAAACTTGCAAAAGGCGCTTTTTATGGTATTCTACGAGTGGGTGCAAAATGGATTTTCCTGAACGATTAACTATTGAGAGCATAACGACGGCTATAGTGCCGCGATATTCAGAAACCGACAAGAGCGGGGCTGTCCATCACAGCGTTTATCCGGTGTGGTTTGAGATTGGGCGAACAGAACTTCTGCGGGCCAACCAGGTAGCATATAAAGACCTGGAAAATGCAGGAGTATTTTTTGTTGTGGCTGAGTTGCGCATAAAGTATCGCAAAGCGGCAAAATACGACGAAAAACTACAGTTGGAAACAGCCTGCACAAATGTTACAGGCAGTAAGATTGAACATACATATAAGCTGAGTCGCCCGTGTGACGGGGTGATTTTAGCTGAGGGGTCGAGTGTACTGGCCTGTGTCAATGCCGAAGGAAAAGTGCGGCGAATACCCGATTTTATGTATCTGACGTGATAAAAAACAAGATTGATTTGACTTATTTCGGTTGATTTATTACACTATTGCCTTGATGGGTTAGACGGTCTTCCACATCAGCTATTAAATACGAGGACTCAATGTCTTTTGATAAAAAAGAAGAATGTGGTCTGTTCGGTATTTTTGGCGACGATGAAGCAATACAAAAAACTTACTTTGGCCTGCACAGTCTTCAGCACCGCGGCCAGGAGTCAGCAGGAATTGCCTCAAGTAACGGGGAGGTAATCCAGTGTTACACTGGTATGGGTATGGTAAGAAGGGTTTTTCGCAGTGGTTCAAATATATTAAGTAAATTATCTAATCCAATGGCCATCGGGCACGTGCGGTATTCGACGACAGGCGCATCCAAATCCTGTAACAGCCAGCCATTTTTGACCGAGTACTCCCGTGGACAAATGGCGGTGGCACACAACGGCAATCTTATAAATGCATCCCTTCTTCGTGATGAATATGAAGCGTACGGCAGTATTTTCCAGTCCACCTCTGATACGGAAATAATTACTCACCTGCTTGCCAAACCAAGCCATATCAGCAAACCCGACCCACTGGCGCATGTGCTTAATCATCTGCAGGGGGCATATTCTCTTCTGTTTTTATTTTCCGACCGCATTGAAGCGGCCCGCGACCCATACGGGATACGGCCTTTGTGCATTGGCCGAAGCCAAAATGGCAGTTATGTTGTCGCCAGTGAAAGCTGTGCTTTCGACACAATAGAAGCAGAGTTTATTCGAGAAGTAGAACCCGGCGAAATCGTTACACTCGATAAAAACGGTCTGAGCAGCAGATTTTTTGTTCAACGGGGCACGATAACACCAGCCCATTGCATCTTCGAACATGTTTACTTCGCCAAGCAAAACAGCACTATTTTCGGTGAGAACGTACACGAGTTTCGAAAAAAGCTCGGCAGACAACTGGCAAAAGAGCATCCAGCCGAAGCAGACCTTGTAATACCTGTGCCGGACTCAGGGACCTCGGCTGCAATAGGATACTCAGAAGAAAGCCAACTGCCATTCGATATGGGATTGGTCCGAAGCCATTATGTAGGCAGGACATTTATCTCACCGGGCCAGGATTTAAGACAGCTTGAGGTCAAACTTAAACTGGCGGTTGTAAAAGAAGCCATCAAAGACAAACGTGTGGTCGTAGTGGACGATTCAATCGTTCGCGGGACAACCACAAGGGGCAAGATAAGAGCTTTGCGTGAAGCTGGCGCCAAAGAAATCCATATGCGAGTGAGCTGTCCACCGCTGCGGTACCCTTGTTTTTACGGCGTGGATTTTCCAACTAAAGAAGAGCTGCTGGCAAATGACCGCAACCTTGAACAAATCAAAGAATTTCTTGAAGTTGACAGTATCGGTTATATTTCACTGGAGGGGCTGCTGTCCTGTGCATCACTGCCCGCAGAGTATTATTGCACCGCCTGCTGGAGCGGCAAATACAGGATACCGGTCGATACGGCAGTTAATAAATTTGTAATGGAGCGCTATCAACTTCAAATGTTTGACGACTGGTCCGAAGCAAATGAGTAAATTCATCAGCTATGAACAGTCCGGTGTGAGTATTGATGCCAACGATGAGATGGTTGAGCGAATCGCCGGTTTTGTTGCGAGCACTTTCGGGCCGAGAGTCATGGCCTCAGAAGGCGGTTTTGCGGGGATGTTCCGGCTGGATTATGATGAGAAACTGTTCAAAAGAAAATACAGGAATCCTGTACTGGTGGCGTGCACCGATGGGGTGGGCAGCAAAGTCCAGCTTGCGGCCCAAATAAACAAGTACGATACGGTGGGAATCGACCTTGTTGCGATGAGCGTCAATGATATGCTCGTCCAAGGTGCTGAGCCGTTGTTTTTCCTCGATTATTTAGCCGTTCACAAATTAGAGCCGAAAATAATAACAGAAATGGTAAAAGGCGTTGCGGCGGGATGTCGATTGGCCGAGTGTGCACTCATCGGCGGGGAAACCGCTGAAATGCCCGATACTTACCGCAAGGGTGATTTCGATATGGCAGGATTCGCTGTGGGGATAGTGGAGCGGAAAAAAATCATCACCGGAAAAACAATCAGAAAAGGTGATGTAATCCTTGGGCTGGCGTCAAGCGGGCTGCACAGTAACGGTTATACGCTCGTGCGCAATATCTGTTTTAAGAAATATGGAATGAAAATGACCGATACGCCCGATGGTCTCGACGGCGCTGCATTGGGTGATGCGTTGTTAGAACCGACACGAATCTACACTCGGCCGATAGTCAAACTATTATCGCAATACAAGGTCAAACGTATCGTCCATGGGATGGCACATATCACCGGCGGAGGATTAGTGGGAAATATACCTCGCATATTGCCGAACGACTGTAATGCGGTTATAAAAAGAACGAGCTGGCCGGTACCAAACATATTTACATTTCTACAAAGAAAAGGCCCGGTTGAAGATGATGAGATGTACAAGGTGTTTAATATGGGGATAGGGTACGTGCTGATAGTAGCGGAAGATTTTGCCAATTCTATAGCCAAAAAGCTGAAGCGTTACGGCGAAGCGGTTTACAGGATAGGCAGAGTAACTTCCGGCACCGGCAAGGTAATTCTCAAATAGTTTATAGTTCGATTTAGGTCTTTACATAAGAACGTCGGCAGTGTAGAATGTGGCAATTGAGTGACTTAGGAGCGTCTCTAAGCGTTTAATATGGGAAGCATGGACAAGTTGCAGGAGGTAAAATATGAGTGGTATTTTCGGAGTAGTCTCGAAAAAGAATTGTGCAGAAACCCTTTTCTATGGCACAGATTATCATTCTCATATGGGAACCGAATATGGCGGTTTAGCGGTGCTCGGGGATGATTTCACCCGGCAGATACATGATGTCAGCCAGAGCCAGTTTAAGTCAAAATTCTACGACGATTACAAACGTATGAACGGCAACAAAGGCATAGGGGCCATCAGCATACTTGATGAACAGCCAATTTATTTAAACTCACAATTTGGACCATTTTGCATAGTTACGAACGGTATTATAGAAAATGCGGATGAGTTGGCGGCAGGACTGCTGAAAAAAGGAATATCTTTCAGCGAAGTAAGCAAGAAAGCGGTTAATGCTACGGAATTGATAGCGAAGCTAATTAGCCATGGAAACGATCTGGTGGACGGCATAGAGAAAATGTTTGATGCCATAGAAGGCTCCTGCTCACTGTTGCTGCTCAATAGAGCTGGAATATACGCAGCAAGAGACAGATACGGCTACACTCCACTTATTGTCGGCAAGCGTGAGGATGCATGGGCGGTGACCAGTGAGACCAGCGCCTTTCCAAATAATGACTTCGAGATAACAAAACACCTTCAGCCGGGAGAGATAATTCTCATAAATGAAGATGGAATAGTGCAAAGAAGAGCAGGCAAAACAGATATAAACCAAATCTGCGCATTTCTCTGGATATATACCGGCTTTCCAGCTTCAAGCTATGAAGGGATAAACGCAGAAATAGTCAGGGAAAGATGCGGCCGTTACCTTGCAAAACAAGATAAGGATATCGAGATTGACCTGGCCTCAGGAGTTCCCGATTCCGGAATGGCTCATGGATTAGGATATGCAATGGAATCGGGCAAACCATTCAGGCGCCCCCTTGTTAAATACACGCCAGGCTACGGCAGGAGCTATACGCCGCCTTCGCAGCGCACACGAGACCTGATAGCAAAGATGAAACTTATCCCCATTAAAGAAGTAATTGAAGGCAACAGCATTGTTATGTGTGAAGACTCTATCGTCAGGGGAACCCAGCTTAAGAACTTCACTATAAAAAAGCTATGGGACTGCGGCGCCAAAAAGGTACACATAAGACCCGCCTGTCCTCCTCTGATGTTTCCATGCAGGTTCAATCTTTCCACCCGCTCTATCCATGAGCTTGCGGCACGCAGGGCCATTCGCGGGCTGGAAGGCCATGACCTCGAAGATGTGTCAGAATATATCGACGCAAATTCCGAAAAATATAAAAGAATGGTGGAATGGATTGCCGGGGATTTGGATGTCACGACACTTAGATATCAGACTGTAGATGATATGGTTAAGGCCATCGGCCGGCCTAAAGAGAAACTTTGTCTCTACTGCTGGAACGGCGAATGTCCAAAAGCAGCACGTCCAAAAGCAACAATAGAGATAGCAGAGGCAAAGAAGCCATCTGTGAAAAGGGCAGCAGAAGCAAAGGCCACACTCTAAGGCAGATTTCACAAGTGTCTGTGCTCTAAATTTGCGCCAAGACAATAGCTCTCAAACAGTTTGTGGCTCGTGAATCGAATATAAATGAGTAAAAACATCACCAAGTTTATCACGGCAGTCATTGCTTACGCTGGCTTTGCAATCTACCTTTATCAGCCTCATTTCAAAAATTTCGACAAACTGCAATATTTTTTGCTCATAAATGCCTGTCTGTCTTCTCTGGGATGTTTTGTGCTTAGTAGGCGGTGGGTTGGGTCATTCGGAGGGTCGTTTTTTGCAGGTGCAATTTACGGTTTTGGTCCTTTTATGCTGGGGCTGGGTAAATACCATCCGGCGGCAGGTTTCTTAGCTGCGATAATACCGTGGTTTTTCTGTCCTGCTGTATTCGGCCCACGTGTTAAATTGCGATGGATGAGAATACCGCTTGCCGCTCTGCCATTTTTGGCAATTGTGCTATTTTTCAAGGTTGCTGCCTACTATGGGCTTTTTCCCATTCCAATACAAACAAGGCTGCAATTAGTTGACCTTGCAGGGTTGGCGGTTCCACTTGTTGCGGCAAAGCGCAATTTAAGTTTAGTCGGTTTTTACCATGTGCCAATCGCGGCGCTCGTGATAGGTTTTTCAATGATGCTTGCGGCACGGCGATTCGGAGCGATATGCATCTTCTGCGCAGGGACAATATTGGCGTTTTGCAATTCGTTTTTCAACGTCAGCCCGCTTATCTGGCTGAGCCTACCGGTGCTTTGCTGCTCGATACTCATAGGTGAAGGATTGCAGGGAATTGGAACAGCGGGCTTTGCCGACAGGAAATGGCTGCTGGCTGCTACGGCAATAATGGGGACATTGGCGGTTTGTACACTTCTGCTGGCGACAAAATATTACAAAGTAATTGCCGGGCTGGGGGCTGGATACGCGGAAGTGTTTGTTCAAACCGCCAGGATGTACATACTCGGTGCGATAGCTACCGGGATAATCTTTTTTGTGGCGCGTGCAAAACTTCGCTGGCACCAGTTGCGATGGGTTGTACTGTACTCGGCAATAACAGTTGATATATTTTTCGGCGCAACATTTATCGTTGACAGGATTCTCTGAGCTGAGGTTCGGCCAGCAAAGAGTATAAATAAATGAACAACAACAATAAAAAAAACACAGCGAGCAAAATCCAGTTCAGGCGGATAATCAGTTCAGAACCAACGGCACTATTTTTCTTCATGATATTCCTCTTCGGCGTTGACTGCCCAGATATTGTCCTTGGATTTAATTCCATTGACTATATTGTCGACCGCCACCATAGATGCCAGCATTGAATGGTCCTGGTTGTTGTATTTGTGCATACCGTTTCTGCCGACTAAAAACAGGTTTTTAATTTTATCTGTGAATTTTCTGATAACATCAAAGTGCTCATAGCCACCGAAGTAAGCCGGATAAGTTTTGGGCATACGAATGACCACGCTGTCGAGAACCTCTGTTTTATCGATAATGTCGATGCGTGCCAGTTCGTCCACTGCAAATTCGGCAAAGTCAGTGTCGGATTTGCTCCATAATTCGTCGCCTTCGTTGCAGAAGTATTCCAGTCCCATCCAGACGGTATTGGGGTCCTTGACCATATAAGGACTCCAGTTGTTAAATATCTGAAGTCGGCCGAGTCTTACATCCTTTTCCTGAATGTAAATCCAGTTATCAGGAACAATGTCGTTGATGGTTTTTAGTTTCGTTTTGTTTTTTATTTTAAGCTTTTTAAGCAACAGGCCCACGGTTACAAAACCACGATATATTAGGCCATCGGCGATTTTTTTGACATCATTAGGTACGGCCTGGCCGAATGACTCTATCAAATCCTTAACAGGCATTGTGGAGAAAAAGTAATCGGCCTGTTGAGTTATCGTTTGTCCGGTATCCAACTGCTCTATGCTGGCCTGTACTATAGTGTTGTTCTTTAGTTCCAATCGGACAACTTTATGGTTTAAGTGCACCTGTCCACCACTTTTGCAAATAGTAGCGGCAACCTCCTGCCACATTTGCCCCGGGCCGAATTTTGGATACATAAATTGCTCTATAAGGGTGGTTTCGGTTCCCTTTTGCCTGATAGAGGAATCCGGCCGGATTATTTTTTTGAGTGCATGAAAAACCGCCCTGGTGACTGACAGGCCCTTTATTCTTTGGGCGCCCCATTCGGGTTTGATTTGGCTGCAGGGGATGCCCCATACCTTCTTGGTATAGTCTTTGAAAAAAGTCCGGTATAATTCTCTTCCGAATCTGTTGATAAAGAAATCTTCGAGAGATTTTTCATCTCTGATTGGTTTGAGGCAAATCCAGCCGTAGCTTAGAGCTATTTTAATAATTCGCCTCAGTCCCAGGTTGGCAAGAGTATTAAGGTTTAGAGCAACGGGATAATCAAAGAAGTGCCGTTGAAAAAAAATCCGTGACAGGCGACTGCGAACGAGCATCACGTTGTCGATTTTTTCCGGGTCTGCGGTGTCGACATCACTTGAAAGGGGGACATTTCTTTGAAGCAAAATATCATCTCTGGCTGGTGCCGACTGCAAAGGGAGTATGTTCATCCACCACTGCGTAACCCTGTCAGACTTTGAGAAGAACCTGTGGCCGCCGATGTCAATTCTATTGCCTTTATAATTGACGGTTTTTGAGATGCCGCCAATATCAGCGGTGGCCTCATAAACAACAGGCTTGATGTCTGTTCTGTTGAGTAACTCGTAAGCAGCGGTGAGTCCGGCCGGGCCTGCCCCGATTATTATGGCTGTTTTACTACTCACAATTATAAGCCCTGTCTAAATAACAATGGTTGGCACAAAGAAGACCAACAGGTTCATCTTACTCTTGCGGCAGTTTAGCCAAATCGGCATCGGAGCCGGCAACCATCAGAATATCATCGGCGTAAATTACGGTGTTGGGCATAGGGACATTAATAATTCCGGCCTTTTCACTCTTCTCGCTTTTTTTGCTTCTGCTGTGCTCGCTCCTTTTGATTGC
>CAZECQ010000116.1:0-8060 GCA_964510545.1 uncultured Pirellulales bacterium
GTATATGAAAATATCATTGATTGCGGGCCTTATCATATCGTCCCCCTGGGTATTCTATCACTTATGGATGTTTATCTCTGCTGGACTTTATACTAGCGAAAAACGATATGTACACCTTGCTGTACCTTTTTCTGCCACATTATTTGTGTTGGGGGCACTGTTTTTCCTTTTCATCGTCGCTCGCATTTCGCTTGCTTTCTTTAAGAAATTCGGCGAAATAATTGACATTGCACCTAATTGGACATTTCAAAAGTACATATCATTTATAACTTCTTTGATGCTTGTTTTCGGTATTGGTTTTCAGACTCCGATAGCTATTTTCTTTTTAAACAAGACAGGTCTGGTTTCTATCCGCGCTCTGCGGAATTCGAGAAAATATGTTTTGCTCGGCGTTTTTGTTGTTGCAGCAATGGCTACTCCGCCTGATGTAATATCTCAGATAACGCTTGGGGTGCCTCTGTATCTGCTGTTCGAGTTGGGTATATTGCTCAGTTATATTGCAAGCCGCAGGAAGAAGTCATAAACAGCAACCGAATTTTTTTAACACATATTATATTTTTTCAAGGCCTTCTTCTGTACCAGGCGGCGACATATTGTTCTGCGGATTATTTTAATTCCCTGATGCGGATATTGCGAAACTCCAAACGGTCGCCATGGCCCAAAAAGCCGATATGACCCTTGTCGCGTTTAAGCCCGGGATGGTTTCTACCGTCTATTGTCGCAGGCGTAGCGGTCTTGTCGATGTCCGCATCGACGATTGTTACACCATTGAGATTGACGGTAATCTGTCGGTCGTTGGCGATGACTTCTTCAAAATTCCACTGACCGACGGGTTTTAGATGTCCGCGCTTGGCGGCGACTACGCCGTAAATAGAGCCGTGATACTGGTAGGGCTTGAGGTTTTTATATTTGTCGGCTGTGTCATCAAGAATCTGAAGCTCCATACCCACATACGCCGCATCGCCCGACAATGGCGCACGAATCCCAAGCCCATTGTTCGCACCGGGAGTTAGTTTGAACTCGAAGCGAAGTACAAAGTTACTATATTCCTTCTGCGTGTACAGATTGCCGCCGGTATGTTCGAGAACAACTATTCTGCCGTCTTCGACGGCATAGCCCTTTGTGTTGCCCGTCCAGCCGCTCAGGTCTTTTCCGTTGAACAATAACGCAAAATCTTCAGCCTTTTCCTGTTCAGTCAAGACATTGACCTTCTTTTCACGCTGAATTTCTCTGATGAATATGTTCCGAAACATCGCCCTGCTTTTTTCATACCCTTCCTGGCCCGGATGAATCTGCAGGCATATAGTTCCCTCTTGGCCGACACCCGATGTGATCTCTGCTGTATGTTGAAAATTTGTGATGAGAACTCCGTTGAGCCAGACACGGATTTGAGCTGGCTCTCCTTGGCAGATGATTTTAATATGGTTCCATTCATTTTTCCTGAAGTGCTTGACGCCTTCGGGGCAATGGTGCACAAAGCCCTGTGTCCACGGCAGGTAGATTCCGCCAATTTCCCCTCCCGGCCGATAGTCAAGAGTTACCTGGTGGCTTTTGCCGTCCGGCCCGACGCGCAAAAACACCCCGCTGTCGAAAGGCCAGTCGATTTTTGTCTCTAACCTTAATTCGAAATCCTGAAACTTTTTCAAAGTTGAAAGAAAACCCCCTTCTCCGGGCGGGTCCTGCACACCCACGATTGCACCGTCTTCAACCGTCCACTTTCCCGCAAGGCCGTGGCCGGGAAGCCCTTCGTGTCTCTTCCAGCCCGTCAGGTCTTTTCCGTTGAACAATGACACAAAGCCATCCTCCTTAGGCAGACTTTTGGTTTCGATGTATTTGGCCACCTGCTCGCGTACCTGGTCATCCTCGATAGCCTCAAGGCCGTCCTGGCCTATCACCGATACAAGTGTATTAAACGCTGCGAGCTGAACATTGTTTTCACGTTGGTCCGTGCGGGTTTTAATCAGGTTGCTGCAAATTTTTATACACTGTTGTTTTTGTCCTGCCTCGGCAAATCGCCGTGCTAACAGCAGATATAACGAGGTTGCCCCGGCTCTTTCGTAGCTGGATGTCGCCTGTGCGGCTTCGGCCAATACATCAATAGCCGAAGCATCTCCAATATTGGCAACGGCATACAACGCCGTTCGGCGAGTATCAGTATCTCTGCTGGCCGCATACTTAATAAGTTCTTTTGCCGCTGCCTTGCAGCGTAATTCACCAAGAGCCTTGATAATGGTGACTCGATTGGCCCGGTCTGTCGATGCGAGGGCTCTTAAGAGCACCAACTCCGCAGCGGGCGTGCGAATCGCAAGCAGCGCCTGAGTTGCCGGCTCACAAAGTCTTTTATCACCGAGAAACTCTGCCAGAATGGTAATACTTTCATTCCTGCCTGCCAGTTGAAGTTGACGAATCAGAAACGCCTTTACCTCATCGTCTATATTTGTCTGCAGTGTCTCAATAACAGCCCCGGAATACATTCTCCGCTCTGTCTCGGCACCCGGGCGGGTAACATACATCGTCATACCACTCAATGCGTACCAGGCTTTGATGTCGTTGCCGTCGCCGGGCGCAACGAGCATTTTGCAAATCTCTCTTGTGCCCGCCGGGCCCAGTCTTACCACTTTGGCAATAAGCCTGTCTCTCTCAATCGAACTTTTAGCAGGCATCCGGGCAACCACAGAGGTCACCGTAGATTTTGTCTCAAACTCTCTGAGCATCTGGGAACAGCCCGCAAGAGTTGTCAATATTAGAAGAACCGCTGTTATCTTTAAAAATATGCTCTTGACTTGTTTCATTTATCCGTCTCTTTTCTGTTTTTTGGATTATCCGAAATAATATTTTGGTTATTGAAACATAATTCTGCTTTTCATCAATGAACTTCTACAGGTGCCACGGTGCGCGCATCGGCTGCTCAATCAGGCGATTGGCCTGTTCATCACCGATAAACCGCTGTTTGTCCGGGTCAAAGCGAAGCTTTCTCCCCAGACGCACAGCTATCACGCTAAGATTGACAAGGGTGCAGGAACGATGTCCATTTGCTTCATTCAATGCGAACTTGCGTCGGGTTTTTACCGCCTCGTTAAAGTCCCCTAATTGAGGTTCAGGCCCTGGAAGTGCTACCACTCTTTCTTTGATATTGGGGATGTCGGACTCGAACCCTTTATATAACTTTCCTCCGAGTCCTTCGATGAACGCTGCATTTTTGTCTTTATCTTCACCGTCGAGAATGATTTCACAGCCGTCGGCGTATTTGAGGCGAACTCGCCGCCAGGCGGCAGCGGCGTCCGGATGCTGCTGCGGGCTGTCTGCTTCGATTTCAATTGGGCTTGTCTCGTCCTTGCCGAGGATATACTGGATGGGGTCAAGGTAGTGCTGTCCCATATCACCAAGCCCGCCGCCGTCATAATCCCAGTATCCGCGGAACGAGTGGTGCACTCGATGCGGATGATAGGGCTTAAACGGGGCCGGACCAAGCCACATATTGTAATCCAGATGGTTGGGTATCGGCTCAGGCGTCAGATTAGTTTTTCCGGCCCACATGCCCAGTTTCCAGGCAAAGCCGGTAATGCCGCTGATAGTAACCTTTAACGGCCAGCCGAGCATCCCGCTGTCAACCAGCTTCTTGATGGGCCTGACTGTTGTTTCCATACCGTAGAATTTTGCCCGAAACCTGAACCACGTGTTAAGGCGGAACATCCGGGCGTTTCTCTGCACGGACTCGACGACTTTCTGCCCTTCGCCGATTGTTCGGGTCATTGGCTTTTCACACCAGATGTCCTTGCCCGCCTGGGCTGCGGCGATAGCCATCGGCGCATGCCAGTGCGGAGGCGTAACAATATGAACAACATCGATATCGCTGCGGTCAAGAACTTCCCGAAAGTCCTTGTAGCCTTTACAGCCTTGGCCGGCTTTGGCCAGGGCTTTGGCAAGGTGCTCGTCATCAACGTCACAGACCGCAAGGAGTCTGCCCTGGGTGTCTTCCTGAACGTATTTGATGTGCCCACGACCCATACTGCCGACACCTATTATTGCGTGGGTAATCATCTCGCTGGGAGGCGTATATCCCGTCCCGCCCAGAACGTGCCGCGGCACTACGAAAAATGCGCCGGTTGCTGCCAGCGCACCTTTAATGAAATTTCGACGGGTAATTGGCCGGTTATTTGCCATTGCAACCTCCTGTGAATACGTAATGCAATTGAATTTTGTTGTTTTTTTTTTATATCGAAGGTTCCTTTGTAAAAAACTGAGGAACCACGCTTAGTGTAAGCGGACGGTTTGTGTCTGTCAAAATAAAACCACCAAGTTTTGAAGAAAAGCCATTACCATTTTGTCCTGTGATTCTTGCACAATTTTTTAATGCGGTTATAATCGTTAGCCGATGTTGACGCTTATAAATACAAACAGGATGGTTCCCCCGATAGCTCCTGTTGCTCTTGACTATATATCCGGTGCTGTCAGAAGCGCCGAAATCGATGTGGATATTGTCGATTTATGTTTCTGCGACAAGCCGGCCGTCCAATTGCAGAACTATTTGCAACAAAATAGTCCTGAGTTGGCAGGCATTTCATTTCGCAATGTGGACGATTGTTTCTGGCCCAGTGCCAGGTGGTTCGTCGGCGACCTTTGCCGGATTGTAAGTGCAATACACAGCTTGACCGATGCTCCAATTGTAATTGGCGGTGTTGGTTTTTCCATCTTTGCCGAGCGCATTATCGAATATACCGGTGCCGATTTTGGAATTCGTGGTGACGGGGAGCAGGCCGTCGTTGCTCTTATCGAACAACTGCGAGGTTCCTGTAGGTTTGAGGACGTTGCCGGATTGATTTGGCGAAGAAACGGGACGCTTCACAGCAATCGGCCCGCCTGGCCCAAATCTATTTCTTTGGCTACCGGCCGGGATGCGATTGACAATCCTGCTTATTTCAAAAAAGGCGGACAAATCGGCCTGGAGACCAAACGTGGATGTAACCGCCGCTGCATTTATTGCGCCGACCCTCTCGCCAAAGGTGCCGAACTTAGATTGCGCAGCCCTGCAGAAGTTGCAGATGAAGCCGAGACGCTGCTGGCCAAAGGAATAGATGTATTGCATTTGTGCGATTCTGAGTTCAACATCCCGTCGGACCATGCCCACGCTGTCTGCGAGGAGTTGATTGCTCGCTCACTCGGCAAACGACTCAAATGGTACACATATATGGCGACGGTGCCTTTTGATACCTCACTTGCCGAGGCTATGAGCAAGGCCGGCTGCGTCGGTATAGACTTTACCGGAGATTCGGCCTCCTCTTTAATGCTCAACATCTATCGTCAGCCCCATCTTAAAGAAGACCTTGCTTCAGCCGTCCGTTTATGCCGTGACAATGGCATAAAAGTTATGATAGACCTTTTGTTGGGCGGCCCCGGTGAAACGCCCGAAACCATCGAAGAGACAATCAAATTCATTAAGCAGATCGACCCTGATTGTGCCGGTGCACCGCTTGGCATCAGGATTTATCCCGGAACTGAAATGGCACGAATAGTGGCCGCCGAAGGCCCGGCCGATACTAACCCTGACATCCGCAGAAAGTACGCCGGCCCGGTCGATTTTTTTAAACCGACTTTCTACATATCGCAGCACCTGGGACCAAAACCTGCCGAGCTTGTAAGGGATTTAATCGCCGGTGACAAAAGATTTTTCGAACCAATGACAGAAACAGCCCCGCAGCCAACTGAAGATAATTTTCCAACGGACCACAACTACAGTGACAACATCCGGCTTGCAGAAGCAATCGAAAAAGGTGCTCGCGGCGCATATTGGGACATCCTTCACAACCTCCGCAGCCGTTGCTGACTGCTGCATTATAGTTTTTAACATGTTAAGGTTATTTTGATAATGAATGAAAAAGCAGATGAAAAGTTTATGACTCTTGCGATTAACAAGGCAAAGCAGGGTATTGAAAAAGGTCAAACTCCCTTTGGCGCCTGCATTGTTAGAGTCGGTGAAGTAATAAGTTGTAAGCATAATATCGTCTGGGAAAGTACCGACATCACCGCCCACGCCGAGATTTGTGCAATCAGGAAGGCCTGCGAAAAATTGGGCACCATTGATTTGTCCGGCTGCGTTATTTATTCTACCTGCGAACCCTGCCCGATGTGTTTCAGCGCTTCTCACTGGGCGCGTATTTCCAGAGTAGTTTACGGAGCGGACATAGAAGACGCCGGACGCTTCGGGTTTTCCGAGTTGTTTATTTCAAATGCGCAAATGAAACAGCTTGGCCAAAGTAACATAGAGATAACCGCTCATCTGCTCAGGGACGACTGCATTGAGATTTTTGGACTTTGGTCCGAAAGAAATGACAAAAGAGTTTATTAAAACCGGCTCTGCACCTGCATCGACTAATCGAGCACTATCTCATCCTGATATGCAGGGACAGTTACCTTCCAGCCGGTTTTTCCCCTGACGAAGTCGCCAAAGGCCTTTGCACTTTCAGCTTCACCGTGCACCACAAATACTTCTTTAGGTGCTTTTTTCAGTTTGGTTAACCAGTCAAAAAGTTCGTTGCGGTCTGCATGAGCTGAAAAACCGTGTACCTGTACTATTTTTGCTCTTATCGAACGTTTCTCACCAAGTATTCTAACCTCTTTATGGCCTTCAACGATTGTTCTGCCAAGTGTCCCGACCGCCTGATAGCCCACAAACATTATCGTATTCTTTGGGTCGGAAATATAATTGACAAGGTGGTGTTTAATTCTGCCGCCCGTGCACATACCGGAGCCGGCTATAACCAGAAATGTCCCCGTCATATCGTTAAGTGATTTTGATTCGGCGGTCGTCTGAACCATTTTCAGCCCCGGGAAACTGAAAGGCGACTCATGATTAATCATAAGCTCTGTCATCTGTTGGTCATACATCTCAGGATGTTTTTGAAAGACCTTCGTTATTTTATTGGCCATCGGGCTGTCTAAAAAAACCTTCAATTTCGGTATGGTGCCGGCCAGCAGCAGTTCGTTGAGATAGTATAAAATCTCCTGCGTTCGCTCGAGCGCGAAGCTCGGTACGATGATTTTACCACCAGCCTGTTTTGTAGAGTTTATGACCTGCGCAATTGATTTTTTTACATTTTCACACTTCTCATGCACCCTGTCGCCGTAGGTGGACTCGATAAGAACGTAATCGGCTTCATCGAAGACGGTCGGGTCGCAGACAATAGGCCTGTTCGGCCTGCCCATATCGCCGGAGAATATAATAATTCGCTCATCGGTGTTTTGGCGCACCTTTGCTCTTATAACCGATGAGCCGAGGACGTGACCGGCATCGTAGAATGTTGCCTCGACACCATCACCGAGGGGTGTGGCTTCTCTGTAATTGACCGGTGAAAATAAGGGAAGAGAAGCTTCTGCGTCGGCTGTTGTATAAAGCGGAATCTCGGGGTATTTGCCTTTTCTGTTTTCTTTTTGGTGCCGTTTGCGTTTGTATTCTGCATCTTCTTCCTGAATATGTGCGGAATCGAGCAGTATAATCTGTGCAATCTCCGCCGTCGCTGTCGTGCAGTATATTTTGCCTTTGAATCCTTCTTTGACGAGTTTCGGCAGCAGCCCACAGTGGTCGAGATGTGCGTGGGTAAGGAGAACCGCATCGATAGTATCCGGCTCAACGACAAAGGGATCCCAGTTTCTTTCCCTCAGCTTCCGTTCCTGATAGAGTCCGCAGTCTATGAGCAGCCTTGTGCCATTGGCCTCGAGCATGTGCCGGGAACCGGTGACGTTTTGAGCAGCACCGAGAAACTTCAATTTTATTTCCATACTTAGCCTTTCTCGCTTAGATAACAACTAAGAATTACCCATACTAACATCAAATACCGACACTGTCAAACGAGAAGGCCTGCGTTAGCGTAGGACATCAATTTGAGTTGAAAAACAAACTCTTTGACAAGTTAGTAGAGTAGATTTTTAGCGTTTTTTCACAACATCATCGTACCGAAGTCGAGCAGCAAAAGGCAAATTAAGTTAAATTGCCTGTGAACAGCCGGTGTTGGGAAAAAATTCGTTAATCTTTAAGTTTTACCAGTGTTGTGTGTTATTTAACG
>CAZECQ010000117.1:0-8003 GCA_964510545.1 uncultured Pirellulales bacterium
GGTTTTTATTTTGATAGTATCTGTTCCGTAAAAGTATCGGCCGGTAGTGAGTTGGCCCATAACGACAACATTTCCCTGGGCTGAGCCGTTACTGCAGAAATCGGCACGGTCAAAAGCCGCCAGAATCTCAACCAGGCCATCTTCATTGATAAAAACATCCATCCAGCTTTATGTTCGACCGCAGCGTACCTGGTGCGATACAGGACGATTACAGAGACCAGTTAGAGGACGAGGACGGCTCTGCCTCGACAATGGATAAGTACAATTACCGTAAATCAACCTGCTACTGGAAAGAGTGGAAGAAAGGGCTGTATATCCAGAGGTTAGACGACCCGTTGTCTTTTGTTGCTGCCACCACACCGTCTGATATGAAGGCTGCAAGGTGGCAAAAGACGGCCCGGCGGCGATGGCACGTTACATAGCAAAGGTACATACCGATAATACCCATTTTCTGTATGCAAGGGAACGAAGGTCGCCGGCAGAGCAGACCAAAGTAGGCCGGTTGATGTGGAATTTGTTTTTGTTCAGAAGGGCGGCTCTTGAAAAAGCGGCATTACAGCTCCGCAAGGCCTTTGAACGAGGGACGGGGTTTGGTGCAAAGAGAAGGGCGGCTTGGGTATTCGCTACACTGATAACATCGAGCGCATTAGTAGGTCTTTTGTGGCGAAAAATCACCGGACAAACCTATGATTCGTATAGCTTTATAAACTTTTTGGAAATCAACACCGGTGGTCTGGAACTGGCGGCGGTCAAGAACCTTGAAGAAGTTATCAATAATATGCTCAGGGCGGCATCAGGCGATGAGGGTGCAATCGGCAAGCTCACAACATCCATACCAAAATCTGCTGATTATATGATACCTTTTTACGATTTAGGGACGAGGTTTGTTGAGGCCACCTTAGACGCTAAGAACCTTGACCGCAAGGCGTTACGTAAAATACGTATGATGATAGATAAGGAATACAAAATCCGAGAAGGTGCTTATCACGTTGACAGGTCTTTGATTGAGAAATTACAGTACACTTTCGGCGGGGCCGGAATTGACAAACAAATTGGTGAACGCAAAAAAACAGAGACAGAAACTTTGATACTCAAATAGAGGGAAAACTTATGGCAAAGAAAAACGGAAAGTTGATAATTTATACGGTAGTAGCGGCAATATCCATACTTGGTGCTTATACCGCTATTGTCTTGGCTTGGGGCGACCAGAGAACGCAGGATGCGCTGCTCGAAGTCCAAATTACAACTGAAAGTGCGGCAAGGGAAAAACTCGAAACTGACGGATGCAAGCCAGCGAAGGAGCATAAAACCCAAATCGCTGTTATCGAGAGCCGACTTGATACTATTGTTGAGCAGAACTCTTTAATTCTTAAAGAGATAAAAGAGATACGGAAAAAATGACCGAGACTGAATATGTTCTAAATGAGCAGTTGAGGGTCACGACATTGCTACAGGGCGAAAAAAAGAAAGCGAAGAGGGAAAAACTCCTCGATGAACTTGTCCGGCTCATCAACGAGCAAAAGCGGCTTTTGGGGATATGCGATGATAATGAGGGTGGTCAATAACGAGGTATGCCCCATTTTTTGTATTGCGAATCCCAATACTGCTGCCTTGCCCGTTCTTCCTGCCAGTAGTTTGACTGAGGTCGTGGCGGAGTAACATAAACCCCTGGGCGGCTGTAATACATTCTATCAAGTTGTCGTTCTTGGTGTTCGGCTACATCCCGGAAGGCACTTGACCATATTTGGCGTTGTTCAGGTGTAAGTTCTCCGCACCCCACAGCAAACAGTAAGACAACTAAAATCATTTTCCACATTTTTTCTCCTTTTATTCTTGACATTGTGACATTTGCCCTTATATTATAATTCCAAGTCGGACAACGACAAAACGAAACCAATTCGGCGGAAACCGTTGTCCGACATAAACCCTTGTCGGGAAGGAGTTTAGCAATGCGTAGGGACGATGTTTTTTTTAAAGAACTTACCTTTTTGGAGATTTTTTCTCTTTTGCTTGCTTTAAGAGAGCAAGAAATTTCTCTTTTGCAGGCCCAAGCTCGTCAAGATGTTTCCGAATCTCAGTCTCAACCAAGCCACGTACAAGCATAGCATAAACATCTTCGATTTTGTTATTCATAAGCTGAACTTGTAATTTTGGCTCAAGAGCCATAAAGGCTCTTATTGCGCCCTCGACAGCCCTGTACTTTGTGTACGCTCTTTCATCAACTTGAAGTGAAAACTTTTCTGACAATTCCGTGTCCACATCAACAGTAAATGGTTTTTTATACATCGCCATAAAAAAATTCCTACTTTTTAAGTTCAATAACTATCAAGACTTATAACAAATACAATCATTGATAGCAAAAATTTTCAAGAAATCTCAAATAATTTCATCTCGTCAAAAGCCCAACAGAGGCGAATAAAGCCGCTTTTGCCTCCACTATTATATTATCGGTATAATTATAACACAAATACCCGGATTTGCAAAAACTTTTTTAATTTATTATTTAGTCGAGATTGCCACGGCCTTTCAGGCCTCAAAATGACAAGATTGTGGATTCGGTGCCCGGTTTGGTCAGAGATTTGGTCGCGACAAGCGGGACTTACGCACGAACAAAAAGAGGGTGGAAAATGTTTTCCTTTGTCTTATTTTGCAGTTATAATGGCGGGGTGAAAAAATGTTTCTGAAAGCGTTTAAGTGGGAAATGTCAGATTACAAAAGAAAAGGAGATAGAGGAGATAGAGATGAAGTATAATAGACGACAGTTTTTGAAAAAGACAGGCGTTTTTGCCATTGCCGGCGGCGTGATGCCAGCAGCCAAAGTCTGGGGTGCCAAATCCCGTTCGGTATCAAGGCCTAACATAATCTATCTGATGTCCGACGACCAGCGATGGGATACAATGGGCTGCTACGGCCATCCGGAGTTCAAAACGAAGAATCTCGATGCCCTCGCCGCTGACGGAGTTCTGTTCGAGAATTGTTACTATGCCGTGTCTATATGTATGCCTAGCCGGGCCACAATACTGACCGGCAAGTATATGTCCACGCACCGTTGTGGTTTCGATAGGCCAACAAATTACACAATCAGCAGAGCTGAGTTTTCACTCACATACCCTGCTATCCTGAAGAAAGCAGGCTATCGCACAGGCTTTATCGGCAAGGTTGGGTTCTCTGTAACCGAAAAGAAGACTCTCAGGAAGAGACGAGGGGAAAAATCAGTTAAGCTGGCATCCGAATATTTCGACTACTGGCAGGGTTGGCCAGACCAGGCACCGAAGGGTGGGTACTGGCCTCCAAATTATGGCTTGAAAAGCTCATATCAGAAGAATTCGCGTCCGCACCTTACGGATATTGTTGGTGATTTAATATGCGATTTTATCGATACCAACAACGCAGACAAGCCATTCTGCTTATCGGTCAGCTTCCACGCCCCAAAGGGAGCTCTTAAGCCGGCCGATGCCAAACCAGAATACAACAAAATTTTTGATGGCGTAACTTTCCAAAAGCCTGAAAACTATGTGCCGGGATTGAATGAAAAGCTTCCGGACGTTATAAAGCGTAACTGGCGAGGACTGTTTCCATATCACAAACGATACACATGGACGCCGGAACTTTACCAGAAGTTCGTTCGGCGACAGGCGGCTCTTACTTATGGCATAGACGTCCAGGTGGGCAAACTTATAGCTAAGCTGCGTGATAAAGGTCTGCTCGACAACACTGTGATCATCTTTACCAGCGATAACGGTTTTTTCAACGGCTCTCACGGTTTGGATGGAAAGGCCCTGCTTTACGAAGAATCAATGCGAGCGCCCCTGATAGTCTGGGATCCTCGTCTCGATGGCAGCAAGCGTGGTCAGCGCTTACCACAACTTGTTTCGACCGTTGACTATGCACCAACAATAATTGACCTGGCAGGGGCCAATATACCCGATGCTATGCAGGGTATGAGTCTAAAGCCATTGATCCAGGGGCAAAAGCATCCCAAATGGAGAGATGTGGTATTTATGGAGAACAATTTCACACAAAACAAAATTGTCCCCATCGAGGAGGCTAAGAACGACCCGGAGGCATTAGCAAAAACAAATACCGACAGTCTGCGTTGTCACGGCATTAGAACCGAGCAGTACAAGTACATCAGAT
This sequence comes from uncultured Pirellulales bacterium, assembly GCA_964510545.1. GTDB lineage: Bacteria > Planctomycetota > Phycisphaerae > Sedimentisphaerales > Anaerobacaceae > CAYXPG01. The sequence continues at coordinate 4,138 of CAZECQ010000117.1, forward strand.
TCTTCGAGTTGGACCCTGTTTTTGAAGAGCTTTACGACCTGAAAAGTGATCCACTTGAACAGAAAAATCTCGCAACAGATCCGAAGCATACTAAGTTACTCCAGGAACTGCGAAAAAAATGTTCCGACCTAAAACGCTATGCTTCGGGCAAAAAATAGCCCGAATCGTCCTGTCTTTTGTAGTTATTTTTTGCAGGACATTTTTTTTCGACTCTGGTGCAAGATGCATTCTGAAGTTATTGCTCTTCCATCTTAAGTCCCCTTGCCTCGGCGTTTCAGCCATTGCACAGGATAATCCAACAAAAGCAATTGCCCCTATGATTAAATAATTTTTGAGCAATTAAATACAATATCCTATATGGGAAATCCGAAATGTGAATGGTGAGTTGCTGCCGGGGGCCGGAATGAGGGACATACAGTATTACGCAGGAGTGAAACTCAGAAGTAAATAAAAACAGTACCGAACCGCAGGTGAGCACGAGTAAAAAGAGGGCGGAGGATATTGGCAACTCTGAAATTTTTGTGATTTTGTGAGATATTTGGGGTTTTGGTTGTAGTCGGGTTGTAGGGATTTTCTCACTTATTACAGTCACGTAGAGAAAATCTTTCCACCACACGGCTTTTAAGTCAAGAGCTGCAGGTCTTCGGCAAAAAAAACACTAATAATTCTTTAATTTTGCTTACTTACCAGAGCAGGTTTTTTCGGCCTTAGTTTTTGAGCAGGTTTCCTCCTTTTTTTCTTCCGATACCTTAGGACATTTGGGAGGGCAAGCTTTGAGCTCTTTATTTTTTGGGCAGGTTCCAGTTTTTTTCCTGGCAGCACAACATGACTTAATACAGCCTGGAGGGCAATTTTTTGACTTTGTGATTTTTTCACAGCCTTCATTATTGTACATCTTCTTTTTTAGCAGTTTAGCTTTCTCATGAGACTGTTTATGAGTCACCTCGACCAATTCATCTATAGCTTTTACGGTTTCTGTCGCATTTTCCTTAGCAGCGAGAACACGTATTTTTTTCAGTCGGAAAATCATGTCTTTGTGGTATATCGTGAATTTATCAAAGCCGACCTTGTGGTCCTTTTGGGCCCATTGAGAGTGTGTCTTGGCCCCTTCAACATCTTTGCATTTTAATTGTTCCTCAACCTTACTATGAGAACACCCCTTTGGTTTACAGCCCTTCTTTTCCACAGTTGCTTGGGCGGTAGAAACCAGTACGAATGTAAGAATAGTGAAAAGTAATAGTCGTTTCATTGTCTTTCCCTTAACTTAAATTTCCCATTTATGCCTGCTTAGCTGCACCACTAAACCCTATTTCCAATAGAATATCAAATCTGTCTTAATAAATCGAGCTTTTTAACTGTTTCATTATTCTTGCTGTTCTTCTGCGGTTGCCTGGAGGTAAAGATGTTATTTTTTCTCAGCCAGGAGTTTTGTGAGTTTCGGTTCTATCGCCAGTGCCCATATTTTATACCCTTTTGTTGTGAGGTGCAGGAAATCAGGCATGATTTCTTTTGAAATAGATTTGTCCGGCTCGAGGAATTTATCACCGATGTCTAGGTAATGTATCATCTTGCCATCAGCAATTTTTGAGACAGTTTTGTTAGCGAGCGCGAGCTGGTCCCTCATTTCGCAGGGCCTTGGTGAGCGTGGGAAGATTGCCAGCAAAAGAATCTTCGTCTCGGGAAGTTTTTTTCTCAACTTGGCGCAGACGGCGATAATACCATCAGAGACTTCCTGCGTGGTGTTGCGTGGTGGATGATTATTGGTGCCTATCAGGAGTACGGCGACTTTGGGTGATATCCCGTCAACTTCACCGTTATCGAGGCGCCACAATACATGCTGGGTTCTGTCACCTCTAAAACCCATATTGACAGCGTTTCTGCCGCCGTAAAATTCCTGCCAAACTTCACTGCCATTATCTTCCCAGTGATGAGTGATTGAATCTCCGATGAAAATCAGGTCAACATTGCCTTGTTTAACTCGATTTATTACTTCCTGGTGCCTCGGCATCCACCATTTCGAGCTTCTTGATACTGGTATTAGCGCAGAGTGAGTTTTTTGCTCAACGGCTTTGAACGCCGTTTGCTGTTGTGTGGCACAGCCGCCAAAGAATATTGACAGAACAAACAATCCAAGAGATAAAGCAAACCGTTTTCTTTTCATCATGTGTTTTTCCTTAACTTAAATTTCCCATTTACGCTTGCTCAGCTACACCACTAAGCCCTGTTTCCGATAGAATATCAAACCTGATTTGAAAAATCAAGATTTATGTCGCCATCCCCGAAAGCCTAATTGGTGCGGGGCAAGCGGCCGGGGTTGGTTAGAAAGTCAGGTACCGGGCGGCTTTAAGTAGTCTTTTGGAGGTTGGTGCAATGTCTTCGATGCGGGACAATTTGGCCTGTCTTCTTCGGTGAAGGATTGTTTTAACCGTTACGGGGCCGAGGCCGGGCACTCGCAAAAGAGCGAACTTCGAGGCGGCATTGACATTTACGGGGAAGTTTTCGGGATGGTTGGAAGCCCAGATTTGTTTTGGGTCGTCTGATAAGGAAAGATTGCCGTTAGTGTCAAAAGTGATGTCGGATTGTTTGAAGCCGTACCTGCGAAGGAGAAAATCGACCTGGTAAAGGCGATGCTCTCTTATGAAGATGTCGGGTGGGTTTTTGGGAGTTTCTTTTTCGCTGGTGATAGAGTCGTCGCCGGCACCTTTCTGGTAGGCGCTGAAATAGACCCTGTTTAAGTTGAGGCGGTCATAGAGAGCGGCCAAATACTTTACAATTTCGGTATCGGATTCGCCGGCTGCGCCGACGATGAACTGGGTAGTCTGTTTTGTACGTGCGTATTTCGAGCCGGTCGAGGTGAGGGAGCTGATTAGCCTGATTGGCTCGATGATGTCGCGGATGTAGTCTTTTTTGCTGGAAAGTTTTGCCAGATGGTCGCCGCCGGGTGTTTCGATATTGAGGGATACTGCGCTGGCGAGTGAAAGGGACTCTTCGATGGCGGCATCGCTTGCGCCGGGGATGATTTTTAGATGGATATAGCCGCGATATGAGTATTTATTTCGTAAAATTTCGGCGGTTGCGTTTAGTCTGTCCATAGTGTTATCGGGCGAGGCGAGGATGGCGGAGCTTAAGAACAGGCCAAAGACTTTTCCGCGGCTGAGATATTCCCAAAATACCTCAGCAGTTTCCTCGGGGGTCAAGGTGCATCTCGGGATGTCGGTCTGCTCTCTGAGTGGGCAGTATTTGCAGTCGTTTGTGCAGACGTTGGAGAGGAGTGTTTTGAGGAGGACGCTTTTGCCGCCGTTCGGGAGCGTTACCGGATAGAGCCATTTTCCATCGCCGGTTCTTGTTCGGTGCTGGTCTTTTGAGGTGCCGCAGGCACAGGCGAGGTCGTACTGAGCGTCGGCGCTGAGGATTTGGAGCTTTTTTTGTGTATCCGGTTTGACGACTGCGGCGAACATATTTAGGCCCTTCGAACTGAACTGACGGGGTCGGATTATACAGGGCCGGTGAGTTTCGGGCAAGAGGATTTTATGGGATTTAGAGCAAAAGTAAAATATCGCTTTTCTTGACTTTCGGCTGGGTTGAGGTTATCCTAATGACGGTGCAACAGGCAGCAGAAGAAGCGATAAAACGAGAGACGAAATGATGAAAGAAGCCAAAAAAACCAAGGAACGTTTCGAGGATATGCGGATTCTTGATGAACTTAAGAATTCGTATCTTAACTATGCGATGAGCGTGATAGTATCGCGTGCGCTGCCGGACGTTCGCGACGGTTTGAAGCCGTCGCAAAGGCGGATACTGGTGGCGATGAACGATTTGAATCTTGGGCCTCGCAGCAAGCACCGCAAGTGCGCAAAGATTGTCGG
>CAZECQ010000118.1:0-7898 GCA_964510545.1 uncultured Pirellulales bacterium
AAAAATTTCTTTCTACGAAGCCGGTGTCGATTTTGTTTTTGGCAAAAAGGTTATGTGAAATAATATCGAGGCAGGCTGGTATTGTCGTTGGGATAGGCTCAACGACAAACTCGTTCAAAGCTCTCTTCATCGTATTGATGGCTCCCTCTCTGTTTTTTTGATGGACAATGACTTTAGCAATCATCGAATCGTAACCTTCCGGCACAGTCCAGCCCTGATAGGCGTGTGAATCGAATCTGACACAGGGGCCGCCCGGGGGGATGTATTTTGTAATGGTGCCGGGGCAGGGAGCAAAATTATTGCCCGGGTCCTCGGCATTGATTCTGCATTCAATCGCAGCGCCGATATGCTTGATGTTGCGCTGGCTTAGTTTAAGTTTTTCTCCAGTGGCAACCCTTATCTGAAGCTTAATAAGGTCATGGCCTGTCACCAATTCTGTAACGGGGTGCCCTACCTGGATTTGAGTATTTGCCTCAATGAAGTAAAACTTTTTGTCCTCGTCCAGAAGAAACTCAATAGTTGCAGCACCCTCATACTCGGCCTCTTTTACAATTCTCAATGCCGCATGGCAGAGTTCTTCACGACTACGCTCATCCAGCACCGGGCAGGGGGATTCTTCAATTATCTTCTGGTGCCTACGCTGGATACTGCAGTCTCTTTCATAGAAATGCAATGCATTGCCGTGGCTGTCTGCCATTACCTGCACTTCCACGTGGCGGGGTTCAACGATAAATTTCTCCAGATAGAGACTGCCGTTTCCGAATGCAGCTTCGGCTTCCGACTGGGCTATTCCAAAGGCCGAGTGCAGGCTCACCTCGTTATGTGCGACCCTCATACCGCGTCCACCACCGCCACCAACGGCTTTTATTATTACCGGATAGCCAATCTTATCGGCCAGCTTTATTGCCTCTGACTCACTTGCGAGACTATTTTCCGAGCCGTCCACAACCGGCACACTCACTTCACGTGCAAGTTTACGGGCCTCAATCTTATTGCTGAGCAATTGCATCGCCTCAATGGGTGGCCCAATAAAATTTATCCCGCAATCCTGACATATTCGCACAAAATTTATATTCTCAGCCAGAAAACCACAACCAGGATGGATTGCATCAACGTCGGCAATTTCGGCGGCACTTATGATACGCGGGATGTTCAGATAACTTTCAGCCGGCTCTGCCGGGCCGATACAAATGGCTTCGTCGGCAAACTGTAAATAAGGGGCATCTTTGTCGGCCTCAGAATAAACCACAACCGACTCAATCCCAAGCTCATGACACGCACGGATTATTCGAAGTGCTATTTCACCACGATTTGCTATCAAAATTTTTGAAAACATTTTTCAACTTACCATTTAATATTGTTTTTTGACTTCTGACTTTTCTTGTCGGCCTTAATCGACAGGAATAATCAACTATCTCTATGGTTTGACTCTGAAAAGCACTTGGCCGTATTCGACAGCCTGGCCGTTAGTTACCATTACTTCAGCGATTGTCCCTGTCGTCTCGGCCCTTACCTCATTCATCACCTTCATCGCCTCGACAATACAGACGACCTTCTGCGGGGTAACATTTGAACCAATTTCGACAAAAGGTGGTGATTCAGGGCTTGGCTGAGCATAGAAAGTTCCCACGATACGTGACTTGATTTCTACCAGATTCCCACCTTGCGGCGGGCCGGATGAGGTCGGTTGGGCCGATACTTTTGTTCCACCGGAACCGCCCGGAGCACTTGACGTCTTACCACCCGACACTGGAACAACATTTACGGTCGGCTGGAGGGAATGAGAACGCTTCAGGAGGATTTTTTCATTACCATGCTTAACTTCCACTCCCACCAGCTTTATATCCACCTCAAGCAAGTCATTCTCTCTCATTATCTCAATGAGTTTTTTTACTGTCTGCAAATCAGCTCCATTTTGCGCCATTGCAACATCCCTTCCGAATTAATTCAAAGTGTTCTCTGCCTGTTGCAGGCAAAGATTAAGCCCGATTAGTATAACCACAAACTTCTCTTTTGCAAACAATTTCTGCACCCACATTTTGCATGGGGAGCTTGCGGTTATTAGTGTTTTTGGGTATTGTAGTCGCTGTACATAACTTGGCTTTGTGCTTTGAACGGAGCAAGTTGGCCGAAAATGCAAAGCCAACGGGTTTTTTTGCACATACGTACTTAAAAATACGTACTTTGATTTATGTAATTTGCTCATTTGGCCGATTAAAATTTAGATTGTACTAAATGAGCCTCGAGTTGGTATGACGCAATATCTTCAGGAATATTTGATGTTTTAGGGTTGAAATTGTGGCTGACTTTTTACGGCAAAAAAAAGCTTATGAACTTTTTGAGAGGTTCGACGGCAATCCAATATTGACACCTGAAAACTGGCCTTATCCTGCAAATGCAGTTATGAACCCCGCAGCGATTAAATTAAATAATGAGACACTGCTGCTGGTTCGCGTAGAGGATATGCGTGGCTTTTCCCATTTAACTGTCGCTCAAAGTGCCGATGGTTTCACAAACTGGCAGATAGACCCCCAGCCGACGCTTGAAGCTGAGTACAGCTCGCGAGAAGAAAGGTGGGGTCTCGAAGACCCTCGAATTGTATGGCTCGAAGAGCAGAAGCAGTTTGCAATTACATATACCTCATTTAGTGAAGGTGGGCCAATAGTATCACTGGCTATTACAAAAAATTTCAGAACCTTTGCTCGTCTTGGCGGTCTTCTGCCGCCGGAAGATAAGGACGCCTGCCTGATGCCTCGCAGGTTCAAGGGACGGTTTGCTCTTATTCACCGGCCGATTGTACGAGGCGAGGCGCATATGTGGATAAGTTTCTCTCCCGACCTGAAACATTGGGGTGACCACAGACCCTTGATTAAAACAAGAAATGCCTATTGGGACGCCCACAGGGTGGGACTGGCTTGCCAGCCCATAGAAACCTCACAGGGCTGGTTGTTATTCTATCACGGTGTTCGTGCAACCACAGCGGGGGCAATATATCGTCTTGGACTGGTACTTTTGGATTTGGAGGAGCCTTGGAAAGTCTTGCGGCGAAGCGATGAATGGGTTTTAGGGCCGCGAGAAAGTTACGAACGTATTGGTGATGTCGGAGGTGTTATTTTCCCCACAGGGGCTACCGTTACAAAGGAGACCAATCAGCTTAATCTCTATTATGGTGCCGCCGACTGCGCCGTTGCTGTTGCTACAGCTAAGTTAGACGAGTGTCTCGATTATATTATGTCTTCTCCCCAGGGGGAATAAAGTTCCAAATTTGCCGGTCCCACAAAAGGCAAAAATTCCCTACGTTTTACTTCTGTACCATCGCTCAGCGTCGAGGTAGCTTCGTAAAGTATCAGCTACCATTTTACTGACCGTGTGGTTTTTTCTTACATAATCCTGTGCCCCTCTGGCTATTTGCTGCGCCAATTCCGGCCTGTCGAACAACTGTTGCAGGGTGCTGTATATGCTGAGTTCGTCACCTCCGTCGAAAACAACCGCTGTTTGCCCTTCGATAATCAGGTCATCGACTCCGCCCTTACAGCTGGCCACGGCGACACCAGCACTCATCGCCTCTAACAATGTTTGGTCAAAAACATAGTTTGCTGTTGGCTGTACAAAAATGTCACAGGCATCAATGACGCTGCGCAGCGGCTTCAGTCTTGGGACAATAATAACAGTCTGCAAAAGACCAAACGTGCTTAACAGTCTCCGCACTTTACTCTCTTCCCGTCCACCGCCTGCTGTTACTAACATAAATTCATAACCGTCAATTGCCAGATGCCTGACCGCGTTGAACAAATTCTCAAAATCGTCAACATCCTCCAGACGATGTGTTGTTACTATACATCCCTGCCGCCCCGTTTTTTCAAAACACCTCACCGTCTCCGTCGCAAATGTGCCGATGTTTATCTGCTCAATTTGCCCGGCTAATCTCGGATAAACTTTCGCAATATTGGAAGCTATGCTTTTGGCTGGTACTATAATTTTTGCACAGCGCCTTGCTGAGACGGCTAACTGCCTAAACCCCTTCTGCAGAGAATTCACTGTAACCACATAAGGCAAATCGAGTTGTCTTGCCAATTGCCTTGTAAGTTTCGCCTTGCTCTCACAGAGGCAGTGAAGAACAGTAGGCCCGAACTTCTCAAGCCGCTCAACAAGTATCTTTTTATTTTGCCGCCCCATTAACGGCAGTTCAAAGGCCGGATGGTTAATAATCTCAGCCCGTGGCGGAACAACAGGAGCCGGATTACTGCCTGGCCGACAAACCAAAGCCGGCTGAATCGACTCATCCGCCAGACCAACCAATAAATGATGTAGGTTTATCGAATACTCCGACATTGTGCGCTCTGACGCAATCAATGCCGGGCGAATTGATTTTCGTCCTTTTGTCTTTGCAGCTGAATCTTTCCGCTGCTTTACCATAGTTTATCATAAATGTTCTACTTGTTTTTCTTATGCCCGCGCTCAAGCCAGGCCCACCGATAAAGATTTTTTGTATCTGCATAGCGTGCCCTATCACCGCTGCTGCCTAAAACAACCATTAGCAGATGGTCTTCGTCCCGGTGGTTACTGGCAACCAGACAGTGGCCTGCCAGTTTGGTTATACCTCCTTTGATGCCGTCAAAGCCCTCTATTGCCAGCAGTTTGTTGGTATGTTTCCACAAGAGCTCGCGATTGCTTCCATCCTGCTCTGTAAAAACTCCTTGGTGCTCACGCGTATTAACATATTTTCTAAACCGAGGATTCTGCATACAGGCATAGGCAAGTTTCAAGAGGTCACATGCTGACGTGGTATAAACTGTAGCATCACCTCCATCGCCGTAGGGAATACGATAAATCGTGTTTTCCATCCCCAGCTTTATGGCGGTACGGTTCATCTCAGCAACGAAATTTCTGCTCGCGCGTTCTGCATATTTAGGATTATTTCTTATCCATTCTTCTGTAGGAGGCTCAAAAAGGTGGTTGAAATGTTCACCCAAGGCATTGCCTGCATCGTTACCGGATGGCAGAAGCAAACCATAGAGAAGCTCGCCGACGCTTGTCTTTGAACCCTCTTTCAACTTTGCCGTTGAACCTTTCGTATCGGCCGCGAATTTGGAAGCGGTAACAATTTCATCAAGGACTTTCGGGTCTTTCTTTACCAGTTCCAATACTACATAGGCACACATCATCTTTGTTGTGCTTGCTGCTTTTCTGCCCTTGTTTCCTTCATAATCCCAGAGGATTTTTCCCGTTTTGCCGTTGGCAATCGCCCAGGATTTGGCACTTACAAAAGGAAGACCGGACAGAGGGTCTCTCGACTGTCTGCCTGCTGATAATGTAGATGCAGCTGGCCTCGAACAGCCTGATACAGCTAAAAAAACCAACAGAACCACTAAGCCAAATAAGGCTCGCTTTACCTTTTTCATCTCGCTGACCTTTTAAATTTGTTTATAAATGACAATATTGCATTAAGAATAACAGCAATTTCTACAGTAGTCAAAATAAAAAAAATAGTTCGAAAATCAAAAAAATAACAGCTTATTGGTTAAAATTTGAGAACATAAATCCCTCAATAAGCGTAAAATATCTTGGTTTTTGGGCAGAAATCGGCTTTTGTGCATAAAAACCATAAAAAAATTGAATTTTTATTAGTTAATACTTGATTACTGGTGAAAAAAGTGTATTTCAAAGATTAATATTGGAGGAGAAAAGGGTTGATGAATTTTCTTTAAGGGAAAAATATGTGAATTTTCTTTAAAGGAATTCGTGCTGATGTTTCGATTAAATATATATAAGGGATTTTAGCAGTTAGGAGTGTTATTTTAGGGTTTTTGTTCTATTAGCTTTTCATCACCCTCCTCCGAAGCCAGATTCTGTCGTTATGAGAATCTGGCTTTTTTTTATGTTTATTAAAGTTGGGTAGTTACAGAAATACCACAAGTGTTAATTTGGGAAACAAAAAGAACGGCACAATGCACAATAGCACTCTTGCGCCCTGACAAGATAGCAGAAAAGAGCAAAAAAGTGGAATGACAGAGTTCACCTGCTGAAATCAGGGATAAAATATTTTCTCATTTCCTCTCAGCCCCGCAGCAAAAACACCAACCACCTTTTTAGCTCAGTAATCCGTAATCCTCATTTTTTTTATTGTTTTGAATACCTTTCTAAGCTGGTAGAATAACTGTTTGTTAATAAAAACTGGTAGAGGAGTAATTTCTTGAATAATCTCCCACTTTGCAGCGACTTACTTGTGTGTGCTTGAAAGAAAGCCAAATATTGCAAGGAGATATTATAATGGCCGAGAGCGAAAATATCTTATTACAGCGGTTTGCACGGACAGGTGATGCTGAGGCGTTTTCAGAAATTGTAAGGCGTTATGCGGGACTGGTTTATGGTGCCTGCCTGCGAATTCTTCAGGACCAAAACAAAGCCGCAGACGTAGTGCAGGAGACCTTTTTTCAGTTGCTGCGCAGCGCAGGAGAAATTACCGGTTCGCTGCCCGCCTGGCTGCACAGGGTGGCTACAAACAAGGCCATTGATGTGGTTCGCAGGGATTCCTCGCGAAGAAGACGGGAGGCCGAATACGCAGTCAATAACCCAATTGAAACTGAAAAATGGGAGGATATCTCCTCTCACGTTGACCGGGCTTTGAGTGAACTCGATGAGAAGACAAAAGAGATTCTCATCCGGCACTTCTTACAGGGCCGAACAATGCAACAGGTCGCAGCCGAGCTGGACACCTCTCAGCCGACCGTATCGCGCAGAGTTGACTCCGGCATCGACCAGTTGCGGGACAAACTGAAAAAACGCGGCATAATTGTAACCGCCGCTGTATTGGCTGCTCTGTTGGGGCAAAACGCCGTCAAGGCCGCACCTGTCTTTGTTTTGAAAGAATTAGGAAAAATGGCAATTTTATCTGCAACTACAGCCGCAACCGGGGCTGGAACTGCCGCCGCAGCAACCACAGCCGCAAAAACCACCGGTGCCGTTTTAGCAGGCCTTAAAGCTAAGGTTATCACGGCGACCGTCGTGGCTGCGGTCGGCGTAGGCTCGGTAGTAACCTACAAACAGTTTACAAAACAATCTGAGCAGCCCGCCCTGCAGCAGCAAACAGCTTTACAGACCGAACAACCCGGTAAAGATACTCGAGCAGGGGCCGACTCCGCCAAAACAAGTTATTATGACCAGCCGGACTTAATTATAGCCGACCAACCAATAGAAACAGTCTCGAAGCCGCCCGATGTCCACGATGAAATTTACGATACTGCCGACGAGCCTCAACCAGCGACAGACAGCCAAATGACCGGCAGAACTACGAAAAGAAGGAGAAGAACGGGCGGTATGATGGGCGGCTATGGCGGCTATGGCATAGGCGGCGGCAGAGTTGCTGGAAAAACCGAAAGAAAAGATAGCCCCGATAGCAACTCAAATCCTCCAATGCCTCCGACGAGGCCATAAGCAATTTCAAATTATAGCTTCTTTTTTGCTTATATGGTATAATTGGGATGAAAGGAGGCGACTGTGCAAAACGCTAAAAAACTAATCCTGCTTGCAGTGATGTTTTCTGCAGTTGCCATCGGCCTGTGTTTGGCCAAAACACTTCGTAGAACTGCCCGGCAAAAGTCTATCAAAGCTTTGCAGTTGCTCGATAAATATAGTCATGCCCTTGATTCAACTTCAAGTTTTACTGAAGAGTATGAAAAAACCTTGAAGGGTTTTTCTAATTCCCCCATGGGTCGAAGTGCTTCGGACGCTTTTTATCGTGGACAATGCCGTTACGATCTTGATAGCCAACGCATGTATAACCAACTATATAGTTGGGGCAAACTTGGGAATCGTGAATATGATGAAGATAAGCCAAATTACAGCCTTACTATTTCTAACGAAGAAATAGGGTATTCTAACAACGAAGCAATTGGAAT
>CAZECQ010000119.1:0-7881 GCA_964510545.1 uncultured Pirellulales bacterium
CTGTTTTTTTGTATTTTCATTCATCAGTTTTTTTTTCCAATGACTTCATTTTTTCAATTGTAGCAGTTGAGCTTTTACCTTCCACAAGTGGTGCAAGAACAATTTTGCCGCCGTAAGATTGGACGAACTCGGCTCCAACGACACCTTTGTCTTCCCAGTCTTTGCCTTTTACCAATACGTCAGGTTTTAACTTTTTTATTAAGGAGAGAGGGTCCGGCTCATCAAAAATAGTAATGTAATCAACTGTTTCCAAAGCAGTCAGGACAGCAGCACGGTCAAGCTGGTTGTTGAGCGGCCGTTCAGGCCCTTTGATAGCTTTTACCGAACTGTCGCTGTTTAATCCCAGGACAACAATATCGCCCTGGGCCCTGCAGAATTTCAAAAACTCGATGTGTCCGGTGTGCAGCACATCAAAGCAGCCGTTGGTAAAAACTATAGTTTGCTTTTGTCTGCGGTGCCAGTTAAGCTTTTCGACTAAATAATCAGTCGAGTGGACTTTTGTGCTTTTGTCGTGAGTTTGACTTAGGATTTCGTCGATAATTTCCTCTGCGGTTACCGTTGCGGCACCAAATTTTTCGACCTCAATTCCGCCTGTTATGTTCGATAACTGGACGGCGGTTTTGTACTCACAATCAGCCGCCAGTGCAACTGCAAGAGTAGCTAAAACCATATCGCCTGCGCCGGTGACATCGTAAACACTGCGAGGCCTGGTGGGTATAATCTCGCTTATTTTGTCCGTTATAAGATATGCACCTTCCTTGTCGAGGGTTATCACCACTGCTTCCAGTTTGAATTTATCGGCAAGTTGCTTCGCTGCTTTAGCCGCAGCCTCGGTTGTTTTTATCTCAAAACCAACAGCATAAGAAGACTCTTTTCGGTTTGGTGTGAGTAGGGTGGCGCCGGTGTATTTTGAATAATCGTCTGTAAACGAGGGGTCAACAAGGACTTTTTTACCGGCTTGTGTTCCCAACTTTATCATTTCGCTGCAGAGCGATGAGTTCAACAGACCCTTATTGTAATCCTGCAGGCAAACAATATCGACCTGGTGCAATTTGTCTTTGTAAGTCTGTAAAATTTCTTCACAAAGCCGGTCAGAGAGCATTTCTATGGACTCTTCGTCCATCCTTATCAACTGCTGCGGATGGCGATGCTGTGCGAGTCCGATGAGTCGTTGTTTGCTGATGGTTGGCCTGTCGGAACTGGTAAACAGGCCGGTTATATCAGCTCCGGCTTCTGTGAGCTTTTGGGTGAGGATTTTGCCGTTTGGGTCTTCGCCGATAACCCCAAGGCAGTAAGGTATCGCTCCCAAAGCCGCCAGGTCTACAGCGACAGAGCCGGCGCCGCCGCAGCGGTAATCAGTTTTAGTAACTTTGAGAACGGGCACCGGCGCTTCCGGACTTATCCTCAATGCATCGCCATAGGTATAGACATCGAGCATAAAGTCGCCTACGACGAGAATTTTCGGTGAGCCCAGATTTGCTACAGTTTTTAACAGTTGTTCGTGCATATTATCGATTAACTATTTTCTATTGACTATTGTTTATTAAACTATCAATTATATTCCGGTAGAGGTATAAAAGTACCAATCAATGCAAGAATCAGCATAATTATGCCTATTACCAACAATGCAATCTGTCCTCCGGAAAATCCTGTTCTCGCTGGCATTTGCGGCTGCTCTTTCTGCCAATATGAATTCAGTACACCCTGGGCCACCGCAAGCGGTAATACCGAGAGAAAAGACAGTAACCAAAACGGGTCGGGTAATCGCCAAAGAGCATTAAGGACCAACCAACCCGTAAAAATTCCTCCAGGCGAGTAAGTTTTATCAATCCCCGTTTCGCTTGAGAAATCCCTGATATCTCTTATCTGTCTGTAAACCAGAACTAATCCATATATCGGGACAAAAAGTCCCACTGTCCTCCATCCCGGACTAATATCCAACCCTTTATGAAATTTGAAGTGTTTCCAGTTTCTGTAGAACCAGTAAATTTCATAAATCCCAAATGTAACTATTGACAGGAGAATAAAATGCCATGCCGGCTGTGCATTCGAAAATTGTTGTCCCGTGGCTTGTACCAATGGGGACTCTGTCGGCTCTTTATTGACCCACTGGTCACAATATCTGCATTTTAATGAATGGACAGGAATTTCCCGAGCACAAAACGGGCAGACTTTCATTGATAATTTGTTTTCCTGGTCCATAACTGTCACTCTGGCTTTATCAGTATCTTAATATTATTTTTACTTTTCTGAGATTTTACCCACTAATGCATCCTCAATCAACTGTTTTAATTTGTCCTGACCATCCAGAAATTTTAACTTAATCAGCAGGTATGCGAAAGGAATATTCTGATAATCGGCAATATTCAATTTTGGGTTTCCAATTATTTTGGTCCAGTCTTTCTGCGTTGAGAGTATCAAATCCGCATTCAGATATACGGCCTGCTCGTAAATGTCGGTAATGTCATTTTCGCTGTATCGATGGTGGTCGTTGTAAATTATTGAGCCGAGCGGATTTGTCCCCAACCGCTTTAAAGTGTCTAAAAAAGAATCGGGATTGCCTATTCCGCAAAAGGCAAATATTTTTTTGTCTTTCAGCTCTTCAAGCCCGATTTCATTGTTTCGGAAAGATTTTACACAGAGGGGCGTATGTGCGGCCTTTGCGATGAATAAATCGTGGTTAGTTTGTTTTAGTTTGTCCTCGATTTGAACCAGTTCGGTCTGGGTAGTCTGGTCGGACCGGGTAATGACAGCGGCATGAGCCCTCTTTAGAGAACTAATGGGTTCTCTAAACAGTCCTGCCGGCAGAATTCTATCAGAACCGAAAGGACACATAGCATCGATTGTTACAATGTCGAGGTCCCTGTATAAACGGCGGTGTTGAAAGCCATCGTCCATAACCAGTACTTTCGCATCGAAGCTGCTGACGGCTTTGTGTGCCGCTGCAAGACGGTTCGAATTTACGATTACGTTGGCATCAGGACAGCTTTTTGCAAGTATTGCAGGTTCATCAGAAAGTTTACTTTTTTTCGTTTTGTAGCCGCGAGTAAGTATCGCACAGGCAATATCTTTTTCTTTTAAGAAATTGCAGAGCCAGATTACAAGCGGGGTCTTACCGGTCCCGCCGACCGTTATGTTGCCAATACTTATTACGGGTACATCTACAGAATATATCCTGAGTCGGCCTTTTGAATACAGCAAATTGCGCAGTGTGACAGCAATCGAGTAAACCAGTGCAGGCACTTTAAGCAATATTCGCAAAAGCACCGCTGCCGGGCCGGCACCTGAACCTAAAATTAATTTTCGGAAACTATTCTGGTTCAATCTCAGGCTCCCTGCAAAGTTTAGCCGCCCAAAACAGAACAGCAACCAGAGTTGATTTCGCACTGGCTGCTGTCACTAAAAAACTGTTTTGTTACCTTAACGGTCAATTTTTTAAGAAGTTTTAATTTTTTCGATAATGGCATCTGCCATTTGGCTCTTTTCCCAGTTTCTGCACTGCATTACATGGCATCAATAATATCATTGAAAGTCTTGCTTGGACGCATATGTTTGGCTGCAAGCTCCGGATCCGGCAAATAATAACCGCCAATATCCACAGGCTTTCCCTGTGCAGCCTGCAAGTCTTGATTGATCTTAGCTTCATTTTCTTCAAGCCGTTTTGCTGTGTTGACGAAAGCAGCCTGCAGCGATTTGTCTTTGTTCTGATGGGACATTGCCTGTGCCCAGTACATAGCCAGATAGAAAGTACTTGTCCTGTTGTCGTTTTCGTGGACATTGCGAGAAGGCGACTTGTCGTTTTCCAGGTATTTACCGATGGCTTTGTTGAGCGCCTCGGCAAGAATAGCTGCCTTTTCATTGCCGGTCTTTTGGGCAATCAGTTCAAAAGACGGTGCCAGCGCACAGTATTCACCCAGAGAATCCCATCGCAGATGTCCTTCCTGTAGGAATTGCTGAACATGTTTTGGAGCAGAACCGCCGGCGCCGGTCTCAAAAAGCCCGCCGCCGTTCATCAACGGCACAATGGACAGCATTCTGGAACTTGTTCCCAGCTCAAGGATGGGGAATAAATCCGTCAGGTAGTCACGCAGAACGTTGCCTGTGACGGAGATAGTGTCCTGTCCTTTGCGAATCCTCTCCAGAGTAAACTTCATTGCCTCAGTTGGGTTGGCAATATGAATATCAAGTCCTGTAGTATCTTGCTGGGGAAGGTACTCATTTACTTTTTTGATGAGCTGCGCATCGTGAGCCCTGTTTTCATCCAGCCAGAAAACCGCAGGAGAGCCGGTGGCCTTTGTGCGGGCAACGGCCAGTTGTACCCAGTTGCGGATTGGAGCGTCTTTGGCCTGGCACATTCTGAAGATATCACCGCTTTGTACAGACTGGCTCATAATCGTGTTGCCGTTGTCATCGACCAGGCGAATCGTTCCATCGGCAGGGGCCTGGAATGTCTTGTCGTGTGAGCCATATTCTTCGGCTTTTTTAGCCATCAGCCCGACATTTGAAACGGTTCCCATTTTTGCAGGGTCAAACTGGCCGTTCTTCTGGCAGTCTTTGATTACCTGCTGATACATTGACGCATAAGAGCGGTCAGGTATGATCGCAACGGTGTCCTGAAGCTGGTTGTCACTGTTCCACATCTTGCCGCCGTCACGAATTACATTGGGCATAGAGGCATCGATAATAACATTATTCGGCAGGTGCAGGTTGGTAATGCCTTTTGACGAATCGACCATAGCCAGCTTTGGACGTTTCTTATAAACAGCATCGATATCAGCTTCGATTTCGGCTTTCTTTTTCGGGTCAAGTCTATTGAGCTTATCCAGGATGTCAGCAAGGCCGTTGTTCACATTAGCCCCGATTTCTTTGAGCACATCGGCATGTTTTTCAAGTGCATCTTTATAGAATACAGAAACGCAATGGCCGAATATGATCGGGTCTGAGACCTTCATCATTGTGGCTTTAAGATGCAGCGAGAGCAATGCGGAATCTTTTTTAGCTGCGTCAATCTGTTCTTCATAGAATTTACGTAAAGCCGCAACGTTCATGACAGCCGCATCGACCACTTCACCTTCCTGAAGTGCGATATCATCTTTGAGGATAGTTGAATTGTCGTCGGCATCGACAAATTCGATTTTCGCACGGCATGCTTTGACCATAGTGACAGACTGTTCGGTACCATAAAAATCCTTGCTTCTCATATGAGCAACACGAGCTTTAGAGCCTTTAGCAGGCCATGGCTTCATCATTTTATGCGGATGCTTTTTGGCAAATTCTTTTACCGAAGCGGCTGCTCTGCGGTCGGAATTACCTTCCCGCAAAACAGGGTTCACGGCCGAGCCTAGTACTTTGGAAAATCTGGCTTTCAGTTGTTTTTCTGCATCGTTTTTTGGCTCTTCAGGATAGTCTGGAATGTCATATCCCTTTTCCTGCAGCTCTTTAATGGCCCCTTGCAGTTGGGGAATCGTAGCGCTGATACAGGGCAGCTTGATAACATTCGCCTGCGGAGTCTTGACCAGTTTGCCCAGCTGACTGAGACAGTCTTCGCTTTTTTGTTCTTCGGTAAGATTGTCTGGGAAGTTTGCTATAATTCTGCCAGCAAGCGAGATATCTTTGGTTTCAACCTCGATGCCGCAAGCCTTTGCGTAAGCTTTTACCACCGGCAGTAATGAGTACGTTGCCAAAGCCGGTGCCTCGTCTACTTTAGTCCAAACAATATTGAATGTTGTCATTCTTTTTTTCTCCTGTTTTTCATACCAAAATTCCCAAAATTTTTACACTTCCTTTAACGGCAAGGCAATAGTAATACAATTCCTGTTGCCTCTTGTAAAGAATAAATATATTTTTTTCTATTGAGACGATTTTGTGCGTGCAAACCTTTGTATTTTTGCTATAAAAATGGTTTATTTTGAAAATTTACTTTACACATCGGCGGCGTTTGCAGCTATAATTTGGGGTTGAAGGTTTGCAGATGGTTTTGAGAGTGTAGCTCAGTTTGGTAGAGCAACGGCCTTTTAAGCCGTAGGTCCAGGGTTCGAGCCCCTGCACTCTCATTTTTCATTATATTCATAAAGAGCGAGAAAGTATCAAAACAATATAAACAGGTATTTGTGGACGGCTCAAACCAGGCAATCCAAATTCTTTAACCATTATGGCATTTTTGCCGGACAATATTGGTTCTTTCAGCGAGAACATTGGCAAATTGTGGGAGAATATGAATCCCTGCACGCTCTGTCCACGAAAATGCAGGGCCAATCGCAGCAAAGGGGAGACGGGCTTTTGCGGTATCGCCGATATGCCGGTGGTCAGCTCAGTGGGGCCACATTTCGGGGAGGAATCGGAGCTTGTCGGCTTCGGCGGGTCGGGGACAATATTCTTTGCCGGATGCAACCTCGGCTGCATATTCTGTCAAAATTTTGATATAAGTCACGAGCGCCACGGCAGCGAGATGACGATTGAACAATTGGCCCAGTCTATGATTGGCCTGCAAAATTACGGCTGCTGTAATATTAATCTTGTTACGCCGACGCACCTTGTCGCTCCTATTATGGCAGCCATCGAATTGGCTCGCAAGAAAGGGCTGAAGCTGCCGATAGTTTACAACACAGGCGGGTATGACTCGGTCGAGACGCTGGAGCTTTTGGCTGGTATGATAGATATTTATATGCCGGATATGAAGTATTCGGATTCAAATGTCGCCGAGATGTTTTCCAGCACAGCGGATTATCCACAGGTAAACCGGGCCGCTCTTAAAGAGATACACAGGCAGGTGGGAGATTTGCAGGTTGAAAACGGAATTGCTTCGCGAGGTCTTTTGGTAAGGCATCTTGTTCTGCCGGAGGGACTGGCAGGCAGTTTTGAGATAATAGACTTTTTAGCCGAAGAGATTAGTCAAAAGACCGCTATTAACGTAATGGGCCAGTATCGACCCTGCTACAAGGCCTCGTCACATACTGAGCTAAACCACAAACCTACAACCGAAGAGATTGAATCGGTCCGCCGCTACGCAAGCGAAAAAGGGTTGAATGTTCTTTTGTGAATTATGGCTCTTTGCTTTTGCAGCACATCTCGAAGAAGTGGTAAGCTAAAGGTTAGAAATCAGAACTGATTTGCTGTTTTAGATTTTTTGCATTTCGGATGGCGTGACCGCCGATGTCATTATTGAAATAAACGAAGGCACTGCGGGCACCTCTGTTATGCTCCTTTAGCCATTGCGCCCAGTTCTGTAATGTTTTCTTTGAATAATTGCCCTGGTATCTGCCGGTCGGGGCTGTTTAAGCTGCCGGGTGATTTGGAGTTCGGTTCGAAAAACTGGCGTTTCTATTTCCCCATAGCAAGCTGTATAATAATTTCGATTGTACTGACGCTTATCTTATGGCTTATAAGATTTTTTCGCCGTTAAAATTTGAGATTAGATATCCAATTTTGCGACCTTTGGGATCAACTTTTTCAGCAATTGATGGTTTGGCTCTATATTTGAAATTTCGAGGTATTCTTTTTCACTGTGGTCGAGGCCACCGATTGGGCCTAAAGCATCTAATGTCGGTACGCCAACAGCAGAAGTGAAGTTTGCATCGCTGCATCCACCGGCCGCCGCCCATTTCAGTTCCATACCAAGCTGCCAGCCAATATTTTTGGTTAGCTCCCACAGCCTCATCGCCTTTTCTGAGGGCACCATAGGAGGACGAAAGCCGTCTTCGGTTATACTGATTTTTATCTTTTTGTTGGCAGGATTTTCCGCCAGGTACCTGATTTTGTCTTTGACTCTGGCCATTTCCTCGCTGGTGGTAAATCTCACATCAAATTTGCAAGCAGCATATTCAGGTACTATATTTACCCTTGTCCCTCCAGAGACGAGGCCGGCATTTATGGTTGTGCCTG
>CAZECQ010000120.1:0-7873 GCA_964510545.1 uncultured Pirellulales bacterium
TTCTTGAACATATTTTTCTCCTTCCTTTGAAGATAATAGCTCGTCAAAAGCCTTACAGAGGCGATTAAAGCCGCATGCGCCTCCGCTATTAAATTATTAAAACAATTATAAACCTAAATAGCCGACTTTGCAAGGATAAAATCATTAATTATTTTATGTTGCGTATTGCTGCCGGAGGCCGGAATGAGGATGGGCCCTTCGATAAACTCAGGACGGACAGGTAAGTATTTGCTTTGCGAAGACAAGCTTTTATTTGATTTTCGCTGCGATAAGTGTTATAATCAGGGTTTGCAGGAACAGAAGGGATTCGATTTATTTTATTGGCAGGAGGAGGAAAAAACGAAAAAACAAGTCTATATTGTGTCAATAATCGCAGTGATGTTGGCGATGGCTTCGTGCGTTTTTGCAGAAGTTGCTGCGGGCTATGATGCTTATACGCAATGGGAGGAGTGGGCACGTTTGCGAGTCGGAGTTGAGGGAGGTATGGCGTCGAGCTACGACCGAACGGGGGAGAATTCAGACTGGAGCCACTATGAATCTCCGCCGGGACTGCTCACAGAAGAGGTGGTTGCGACGGTCAAAACAATAGACGGGCCGGGGATTGTCTACCGTTTCTGGATGCCGCATGTGATGGCCAAAAACGACTATGTAGTTCGTATGTACTTCGACGGCGAAGGCACCGCTCGTATCGATACCAATAGTATAGCAGTTTTTGGGGGTACATTCAGCTATTTTTCCGAGCCATTGATAACTACGTGCGCGGGAGGACAAGTATGCTATGAGCCGATAGGGTTTGCCGAGTCACTGCGTATCGAGACGGTGAACAAACCAATCGGTCCGTGGGTCAATCGCCACTATTACCAGTACAGCTATCTTACGTTTCCATCCGTGACGGAGGTTAATTCGTACACGGGTCTGTTAACTTCTGAAGAGCAACAGGCGCGGTCGGAGGCGGTATCGCTGTTTGAGAATGCCGGGCAGCATCCGGCAGGCGACAATCCGACAGCAGAGAGAATGAGTACAGGTCCGACGTTAATTCCGGGTGGAGGATGTTTAACATTGGCTTTGTCCGGGCCGGGGGTGATACGAAAAATAAACGTGCGAAT
Source organism: uncultured Pirellulales bacterium (assembly GCA_964510545.1). Classification (GTDB taxonomy): domain Bacteria; phylum Planctomycetota; class Phycisphaerae; order Sedimentisphaerales; family Anaerobacaceae; genus CAYXPG01. The sequence continues at coordinate 1,107 of CAZECQ010000120.1, forward strand.
GGATGACACAAATGACATAGAACTTTATGGAGTGCAGTTGCAGGTATATTATGACGATTCGGCGGCAGCGGCAATCGATGTTTCGGTGGCACATTTCTTCGGAGCCGGCAAAGAACGAGCAGCTTATCGAAGCCTTCCCATAGGCACCGACCCGAATGATGCCAACGAGGGATTCTACTGCTACTGGCCTATGCCGTTTCGTGAGTCGGTGGAGGTCAAGCTCTGCAATACTACCGGTGGGCCAATCAATATTGATTCTGTGAAGGTTGAGTACGAGCCGGGGCAGATAGAGAAGGATATGTGCTACCTTTATGCGGTGGAGAATACTTTGACAAAAGCGGGAGATACTCATCACACGATATTATCCACAACCGGGCGCGGACACTATGTAGGGGATTTGCTCTATGTGCAGCAGGATTCCAACAGCTTTTTGATGCTGGAAGGAGATGATGTTATTAGCGTTGACGGGGCAATAACACAATGGGGTACCGGACTGGAAGATACATATAACGGTGGAGCTTACTATAACTGGGTTGCGGTCCAGCCGGATGAACCGGAAGGTATACGGCCTCAGTCGGCGACGCGGCCGCTGAATGGAATTCTCTATGTACATAAAGAGGAGGGTATAGCGCGGGCCGACCAGTATCGCTGGCGGATAGCCGACTGCATCCCATTTTCGCAATCAATTGAAGTGAAGGTCGAATGCAGATACGGCATAGACGACTCGGAGTGGACGTCAGTCGGGTTCTGGTATCAATTGCCGGGTTTTTTGGAAGACATTGACGGCGACGGGAATGTGGATTGGGCCGACTTTGCCGGGCTTGCCGGACGTTGGATGGAGTCGGGCTGCGGGCAGTGCGGCTGGGTGGAGCTTACCGGTGATGGGAAAGTCGATGCTAATGATTTGCGGGAGTTTGGTTCGAGTTGGCTGGCAGGGAGTTGACTTTTCATTGATAATTGTTTCTTCTTGGGCTCGTCAAAATCGGAGTGTGTTGAGGCAGAGAGGAACGGGCGGTTGAGGAAAAATAAGTTTGTAATTGATTCAATATTTTTTCTTTTTTTTGCCGGTGGTATGTGCTACACTTGGCTGCTGTATGGTTAAGTCAAGGATGGAAACCTTTGATAGTGTTAATTTTCGTTTGCACGGGAATGACAAGCGGCGTGCGGCAGGAACCGAAAGCGGCGTTGATGTTGCGGGGAAAAGATTTCACTTCATTGGGGCCGGCGGTATCGGGATGAGCGGGTTAGCTAAGCTTTTGCTCAAACATAATTCGAGCGTTAGCGGCTCAGACCAAACGCCAAGCCAAATCGTAACCGAGCTGTGCAGCAAAGGGGCCGATATCAAAATCGGGCATAAGCGGAGCAATTTCGGTGAGGATGTCAAAACGGTTGTTATTTCAGCGGCGATAAAGGAGGACAATGCGGAATTTAAAGAAGCACTCAGTCGAGGCTGCGAAATCAAGAAATATGCCCGGATGCTGGGCGATTTGATGAGTTACTATGACGGGATAGCCATAGCCGGTACTCACGGCAAGAGCACGGCAAGCGGGTGGCTTGCCTATTGTCTTAAACAGGCGGGTATTGATGTCAACTTTATCATTGGGGCTGAGGTTACCCAGTTGGGCGGCTCGTCGGGGGTGGGCGAGAGCAATTATTTCATCGCTGAGGCGTGTGAATACGACAGGAGCTTTTTGAATTTGAGGCCGAAAGTTGGGTGCATACTGAATATTGAGGCCGACCACCTTGACTACTACAAGGACGAGAATGAGATAGTAGAGGCCTTTGGCGAGTTTGCCGGCGGTGTGCGGGCGGGCGGTGTGTTAATCGGAAATGGGACGGATTCGAACGTGACGAGAATAATTGACGGACTGGCCGCTGATTTGCGATGTGAGACGTTTGGGCTTGGTTCAAGTTGCAATTATTATGCTGAAAATATTCGGTTGATTGACGGGCTTTATTGTTTTGACGTTTATCATAACGGTGAGCTGCTCGGGGCAACGAGGATATCACTGCCTGGAGAGCACAACATTTTAAACGCTCTGGCGGTGGTTTCTATGGCGGTCAGTGCAGGGGTCGAGGCTAAAAAGATACTTGAATTGTTAGGTGATTTTACAGGTATCGACCGTCGGCTGATGCTCAAAGGACAGTTAGAGGGTATTACAATTATCGATGATTATGCGCACCACCCGACGGAAATCAGGGCTTCACTGACGGCGATACGTCAAAAATACGCACCGAGGCGGATTTGGTGTATTTTTCAGCCCCATCAGTACAGCAGAACAAGATTTTTACTTGATGATTTTGCAGAAAGCTTTAAGCTTGCCGATGTAACGATAGTGCCGGAAATTTATTTCGTCAGAGATACACAAGAGGCGAAGCAAGAGATTGATTCGGCAAAACTGGTTGAGCGAATTCGTGGCAACGGTTCCGAGGCGGTTTTTATCGAGGGTTTTGGGCCGATTTGTGATTATCTAAAGAAGAATGTAACATCCGGGGATTTAGTGGTTACAATGGGTGCCGGAGATATTTGGAAGGTTTCAGATGAGTATATTCAGTGGCTTAGAGGAAATAGTTAAGACCGATTATCCGTTGTCAAAGCGGACATGGTATGGACTTGGCGGGTCGGCGGATTATTTTATCAGGCCGAAAACCGTCGAGCAGCTTACAGAAGTGGTTGAGCGGTGTAATGAAAATAACGTCCAAATTTATGTGATGGGTTTTGGCTCAAATCTGCTGATAGGCGACGACGGTCTGCGGGCAGCGGTAATAAAACTCGAATCGGACCAGTTCGCTCAGATACAATTTGACGGTGAGCGACTGAGCAGCTGGGCAGGTGCGGAATTGAGCAAGCTGGTACTGACTTGTGTGCAGGAAGGGCTTTCTGGGCTCGAGGCGTTGACGGGGATACCCGGGTCGGTCGGCGGAGCAATAAGAATGAATGCGGGTGGTAACTTCGGTGACATTGGCTCGGCAGTGGAAGCTGTTACGGTGATGGACCATAAGGGTACCGTTTTCGAGATGAGTAAGCCGGAGTTGATATTCGATTATCGGCAGACAAATATTACGGCTAAGTTTGTTCTCAGCGCCGAGATTAAACTGGCGAGGGGCGACCCTGAACAAATTATGAGAACGGTGAAAGAGATATGGATATATAAAAAGAATAATCAGCCATTGAACTCGAAGAATTCCGGGTGCATATTCAAGAACCCAAGAGGTGTTTCTGCGGGAGCGCTTATCGACAGGGCCGGGTTGAAGGGTCTGCAAATCGGAGGAGCGGTTGTCAGCGAAAAGCATGCAAATTTCATAATTGCGCAAGAAGGATGCAAAAGCCGGGACGTTATGCGACTGATAGATGCGGTAAGGCAGCGTGTGCAGGAGCAATTCGGTATTGAGCTGGAACTTGAAATCGAAATCTGGAATTGAACTGGTTGTGCGTTGGGCGTGAGGTTTTTTGCGTAAAAAGAAACGTACGGTGTGATAATAAGCAATAATATATACGGTGAAATGACCATCAAATCTTCATTCAACTTTCAAACGCCGGTGGTAAACAGCCAATTCAAAGTAGCTGTTCTTGCCGGTGGTGTTGGCAGCGAACGTGAGGTTAGTATCCAAAGCGGCGAATGTATTGCGCGGGGGTTAAAAGAAGCCGGTTTGAAAGTGGAGATTGGCGATATTGGGCCTGACAATCTAAGCATACTCGAAGATGAGAGTATTGATGTATTCTTTATTGCACTGCACGGCAAATTCGGTGAAGACGGCCAGTTGCAGCAGATATTGGAGGAGAAGTCACTTCTCTATACGGGCAGCGGGCCGGCGGCGAGCAAATTAGCGTTCGATAAAATTGCAAGCAAAAAGGCCTTTAAGGCAGTGGATGTACCCACCCCTACGGCGGTGGAGTTTAATTGCAACAGCGATTTGCAGGAACTTGAAAAAGAATTACAGCAGTCCGGGAAAAGTTATGTCGTAAAACCCATAAAAGAGGGAAGCAGTGTCGGTGTCAGAATTATCAGGGACAGTCAAGAAGTGGTGGCAGTCGCTCAGAAAACCCTGTCAGGATTCGGCGATTGCATGATAGAGGAATTTGTGGCGGGGCGGGAAATAACTGTCGGTATTCTTTGCGGCGAGGCACTTCCGATTATTGAAATCAGACCCAAAGAAGAGTTCTACAATTATCAGGCAAAGTACATGGATGAACGAACGGAGTTTCTTTTCGATACGATTAAGGATGCGGAGCTGGCGGCAAAAATCAAGGCAGATGCCCTTGCCTGTTTCCGTGCACTCGGCTGCAAAGACTTTGGGCGTGTTGATTTTGTTTTAGGTGATGAGAAAATCGCTTATGCTTTGGAAGTTAATACTATTCCAGGGTTTACGAGCCATTCACTTTTACCGATGGCGGCGGCAAAGGCAGGATTTTCGATGGGTGATTTGTGTGTAAAAATCGTTGAGGCGGCGCTGAGGGCCCCCAAACGCAAAGTAATGCGTTTGGGGAACCTGTGAAAGATAAAAAGAGGATAGCGTGCAGAGGATAAGTTTTAGCACAGGAAATACGCAATGTGAAATACGAGATATTCAGTGGCCAGAAGAAGAAAAAGAAAAGTCAAAAAGAAGAAAGTATCGTTCAGGCACCGTAGGGCAAAACGAAGAAGCAAACTAAAAGCAGTTTTGTCTGTTCTGAGCTTGAAGTTTATTTTAAAAGTGGCTGTGGTAATTTGTGCAGTCGGCGGGATAGGGGTCGGCTTTGTATTATTGAGTAGATATGTAAAAGAAACAGTTCCGGCGGTGGAAAGACCCGTCCCATTGAAATTAGCGGGTGTTCCTGAGTGGGTTAATGAGGAGCTGGAACAAAAGATTTATACGGCGGCAATGGCTTATGATGAGGATTTAAGAGTTGATGAAGATGCCGCCGAGTCGGTGCAAAAGAACATCGAGGAGCGTGTGGCCTGGCTTGATGATGTAAGGGTGCAGGTCGGGCATGACAGTATCCAAATAGAAGGCCGATGGCGCAAGCCGCTGGCTATGGTCAAAAGGGGTCTTCGCCGAGTGTACTATGTTGATGCCGATAAGGTTGTGCTGGATTTTGTGCCGATGCCAAATTTGCCGATTGTGGATGTAAAGGGTTTGTCTGCGGCAGTCAGGGTGCCGGCCGCAGGTGAGGTGTGCCGAGAAAACGACCTTGCAGCAGCGATGGAAATCCTGGCGCTGCTGGACCAGAGAGACCGAATTGATTCTTCCACAATGCCGTTACTTTATGAAATTGAAAGCATTGATGTGAGCAATTTCAACGGTCGTCAAAACAATAGAGCATCCCATATTATATTGTATGCAAAAGACAGGACCGAAATCATTTGGGGGGCTGAACTCGGAAAGTGGCAACGACATCTGGAAGTGCCGGATGAGGAAAAAATAGCCCGGCTGTACGGTCATTACAAGGAATACGGTTCACTGCAAAACAACGTAAAATATATTAATCTGTGTGAGCCACAGGAGAGGATACCCCTGCCGATTGACAAATATTAGTCATTGTTGAAGCTGCCGAGCGCCAAAGGTAGCCTGGTGTATCGGTAAGGGATTTGGAAATGGGTGGAGATTGATTTAAGTTTTTTCAGTGCGGACTCACTTAATTTGCTTTGAAAATCTGCATTGCTGATGCAGTGAAAGATTCTACAGCCGGCAAAGCGATACTTGTAAATAGTACATTTGCCGTTTAAGTTGTATGGGCAGATGGCGGTGAGCATTGGCTTTATGTTTTCGGCGCCGAGTTTTGCAGTTAGGTACATCAGTTCAGCCGTAGTGACAAACAAATGATGGTCGAACTTAGCGAAATCGCAGCATTTGCCACAGGCGGAGCACTTTCGAGCCAAATCCGGTTTTTTTTGGATTTGCGAGTCCAGCCAATTGTAAACTTCGGCGACCTTCGCTGTGAGCCGGGGGTTTATTTTGAATTGTGCCACCATCTTTTATTCTTTTTTATTTTTTCAATTTCCTCGCAGGTGTAACGTTTTCCGTGATTGATGCCAAGGCATTTTCGAGCGGCGTTGTTCCAGGCATTTTGATTGGTTAAATTATTCGGCCAAAAGGGCCAAGCTCTGCACTGGTAGGGGCGAACGGGGTAAATCATACATTTTTTTTGGTTCTGAATTTCTCGCAAAAAAATACAATCTTTACTATCCGGATGTTCAATGATTGTTGTTCGCAACCCGACTCGCTTTAGGTATTGTTGCCGCAGTTGTTCGACTGATATTTTCAGAAAGTCGGCTATGAGTTTAATCTGGGGATTGGTAACCCAGATGTAGCCTTCGCCCGGTCCGGAACAACATCGGCCGCACCGGAGGCATTGAAAATGCAGACCCGCGACATACCACGGCGTTTTGTTTTTATTTTTGGCCATTTATATAATCACAGTTGGGCAGATATCACCCTAAAGTCCGTATTATATAAAAAATTGCTTTTTGTATCAATTGCTGTGTTGAAGCTAATATGATTAGAGGGTTAAGGGGCTGGGATTAGAGGAGAAGGACCGATAAAAAACGAGCTATTAATGTTGGAAATATGATGAGGACGGCAGTTGCTGTAGGGTGTGGCTTCTAAAGTTCATTTGAACTGGAAAAAGGGCATTTGGCCCGATGAGGGCAAGTTATGTGATATGAACTTATGGGACGTCAGGAGCGTATATTTTTTGTCATAAAATCAGCATTTGATGCTTGATGACTGTGTGCCTTTACTCAAGCTATGTTCTTTATTTGCCGATACTTATGATATAGAAGGAG
>CAZECQ010000121.1:0-7853 GCA_964510545.1 uncultured Pirellulales bacterium
ACTTTGTCCTCCAGTTTTACTTTGTCCTTCTCATCATCCTTCATTTTGCTCCCCAATCCTACAAATACGTCTTCCTTTTTACATCACCCGATAGAAAGCCTCCGAAGCTTTTTATCGGTAATAAATGTGCAAAATTCATACCGAAACGCACTAAAATAAGCCTCCTAAACAATTTAAACCCTCACCCTTATTACCAGCCCGTGAAATGGCGTTGCAGTATCGTTCCTAAGCTTTATTTCTGCTGTCCGAAACACAACCCTTATACCGGTTAAACCCACAGGTTGCAAAAAATCAACATCATCGCTTCACCGCTATTTTACCACCGAATATAACGGTTTTATTAAAAAACAGTTACGTCTGATGTTGATTCCTGTAAACATCCCTGTTGAATAATTGCACCAATTACTATTATCAGCTTTGAACCGTTGACACAGTAAGCCCTTAAAGGTATAATGTATTAGTTATGTTTGCGAAGACTTCTTTTTTTGAAGGGGTGCGGTTATGAGTCTCGGACAGGATAGTCCCTTATGGCGATTCAAATGGCAGATTATCATTATCGGAATCGTGTTGGCGGCCGTCGTGCTGCTCATAGTTTTTACAGACATATTTCAGACACCGCAGGGGGTTATGGTACCTCAGTTCCTGTGGCTGTTCGGCGCCCTGCTGATTCTGATTGCAGTTATGACAATGCTTTCTAAAATTCTTATGATAGCTGACACACTTCGCCAGGACAGCAAAAAACTCGAAGAAATCGCCGACTTCCTCGAAAAAAGCCACGTCACCCTCTCACAAATCAACCAGAACATTCCACTCAGCGAAACAACAAGGGCCATTGCATTCCGCGACGCCGACAGACAGTCTCTCCGAGAGGCCGTACTTAGTAAACTCCACCAGCAGGATTTTAACACAACTTATGAAATGATTGACGAAATTGCTCATTCGACAAGGTATAAAAAACTCGCTGAGCAGCTAAGAATACAGGCCGACAAATACCGCGATGCCACCGATGCCGAAAGGGCCAACCAGGTCATAGCACACATCGAAAAGCTTCTTGAAAATTGTCAGTGGGCACGCGCCAGCGCCCAAATCGAAAGGCTAATCTGGACTTACCCAAAATCCGAAAGAGCAAAAGCGATGCGCCAGAAACTCATCGACAAAAAACAGGAACGAAAAAAAGTGCTCTTGGCCGCTTGGGACGACGCCGTAAAACGTCAGGACACTGACCGCAGTCTCGAAATACTAAGGGAGCTTGATTTGTATCTTACCCCGAATGAAGGACTGGCGCTGCAGGAAGCGGCAAGGGATGTCTTCAGAACAAAGCTGCATAACCTCGGAGTCCAGTTCTCTTTTTCCGTCTCTGAAAAGCAGTGGGAAAACGCACTAAAGATAGGCCAGCAGATTATTCACAATTTCCCAAACAGCAAAATGTCACAGGAAATCCGCGCAAAAATAAACATCTTAAAACAAAAGATATAACAGCAGCAACAGTTCCGCAGGGCAGGTTTGGTCTGTAACTCGTCCGTTCTCTTAATGAAAATCAAACAGTGACTGTGTCTTAATTATTGTCACTTGGTCCGGATAAGCCGCAAAAGTATGGATATGCAATTCGCTGCGCCTCGCCTCGAAGTCAACATAGCAGAATGGCTGAAGCCCGCCAATTTCCAAATCGGGGAATTTCACGAATACACCGCGATTGCGGGCAAAACGCTCAAGGTCGGTATGGCTCTGACGATACAGGCTGCCGCTCATCTTCTCGATCTGAAAATCCGTCATATAACTAAGCCCCCGGCTCAAAGTGCATTTATGAGAACGAGGACCGCGGAACTGAAAACGCTCAATCAAACCTCGCTGTGGAAGCATCTGGCCCGGAGTACTTATTACTTCACTAAGGCTAAGCTCACCCGAAAATACACTGACAACATGAGTACAGCCGGTAACCCAGATAAGGGTTTCATATTTTTCAGTTCTTAACTGACGCTTCGCATAAATTTGAAAAAGTTCGGGATGCAAAGGTCTTTGAAAAAGACTGAACGACAACTCTTCAATAGCAACATTGATTTGTGGTGATTCCATAATAACCTGTTATCCCCAAATAATCTCTAAGTTCAGCCTTATTATACAAAAATACGCCCTCTATTTCAAGCTTAATATCAGTACTGATAAGGCCGGTTTGAAAACTTATAGGACGATTATCTTGCAAGCCTCGAAAACTAAAAGACTAACAGCCCCGAACTTTTTTGAAAAAAATAAGTGAAAAAAACAACCTACCCTCTTTTTTACTGCTCAAAGAAAGCTGCATTCAAAATAGTGGCGATTATATCGTAAAATGCGTGCGTCCCCGCAGTTATACCAAAACCGCGAATCGCAAAAAGCACCGCAAAATATATACCTGCAATTGTCCGAAAAATAAACTTAGTTAAGTCGAACGGGTCCCTTTGATTTAACTGCCCGCTCAGAAAATCTATATGATGGTGCGCGCTGAACAGCGCCGCTGAAACAAGCACCGACAGTATAATCGAATTCCTGCTCCCGAAACGAAGAACGTCCTGAAACAGCAGCATCAAAACGCATATCAAAATCAACCGAAAAACAAGCTCCTCATAAATCCCAGCCCCTATACCTGTAACGATATTGGCCAGCAGCGATGTTTTCAGGCCGTCACCATTTCCTTTTTCCGACGTCACCTCCAGAGTAGTACTTACCGAACAGCCATGCACCGCCTCTACTCGTACTTGCGCCGCATTATTAACAAACGGCCCAACATCGCCCCGCTGGTTAGCCGGATTATTAAGAAGCAGACTCAGCACTATCAGCGGGACCGCCAGCAGAACGCACTCCACCGCCATCGGACAGATATCACCGGTCCCGAACCGCCAACGCTTCCGAGAGGCCAACTGCAGACCCGTCAAAATCGCCATAACCGCCAATGGCGGCGCAAGCCACGCCAACTTACTGCCGAACCCAAGATACTCATTGAGAAAATGATGAAGCCACACGAACGCCACCACGCGAACCTGTGTTTCATTCAGCACATCAGTATTGATAAAAATAGTCCCTAACTCGTAGAAAATGATAAAAGGTAGAAGAAAAACTATTGCGTAAATTGGACGACTCGTCCGCTCAAGGTACGAATCCGGCGCAAAGTTAAACAATTGACCCTTGTCATACTTGGCTCTGTCTTTCATCCCGTTAATCTTCAACATCAACCTCTATTCTTTCGCCCTTTTACACTGTCAGAAATAAAAACCTGCCTGAATAAACCTTACTTTTTATTTTTTCTGAGTTTACTTAAACTAAATCGAAATTACAATAGTTAAACTAATCTTTTGATAACAGGACTTGTTATATGTTACACGAGCAATTGACCGAAATTTACCAACTGCTTTTTGATTGTTTCGGCCCGCAGTTCTGGTGGCCCGGACAAACGCAATTCGAGATAATCACAGGAGCCATACTTACCCAGAACACAAGCTGGTCCAATGTGGAAAAGGCCATAGACAATCTAAAGGCCGCCGATTGCCTCACCCCCGATAAGCTCAACGCCTTAGAGCTTCCAAAACTCGCCGAGCTTATCAGACCGGCAGGATACTTCAACATAAAAGCAAAACGACTAAAAAACTTCCTCACCTGGCTCTTTGAAAACTACACAGGCCGACTCGAAAATCTCCAGCAGCTCCCTACCGACCGCCTCAGAGAAGAGCTTTTATCTGTAAAAGGTATCGGGCCGGAAACCGCAGATTCCATTTTGCTCTACGCCTTTGAAAGAGAGGTTTTTGTAGTTGACGCTTATACCGCCCGCATAGCCACCCGGCATAACCTGATTGAGCCGGGCGCCGATTATGAGCAGTTGAGGGATTTATTTGAGTCGAACCTTCCTGCTGATGTTAAATTATTTAATGAGTACCACGCCTTGCTCGTTCGTCTCGGCAAAGATTTCTGCCGACCAAAAGCAAAATGTCCCTTTTGCCCGCTCCAAAATCTCCCCCACTCCCTAAACCATCTATAATCAATGAAAATACCCATCCCAGCAGCAATTATACTCCTACCCACATGTCCCGTACCAAATAGGCACCTGCCGCAATTTGGTGCGGGATAAATTGGTGCTGTGGTCGCAATACCACAATTTCGATTTTTAATATGTAATTTTCTTCTTGTACCTTGGTGCTTTGGTGGCTCAAAATTCGTGAAATTAGCATTAGAAAAACTTCTTGCAAAAGCTTCCTCCTGCCTGTATAATGATTTTTGATGACACGAAACGGTACAATTTGTTCTTCTACAAAGACCTTCTTTGGTCTGCTCGCCCTCCTTTTGCGCCGCAAGGCGCTATAATCTTCCAACACAAAATTCGTTTACAAGTCCGCTTTTTTTCGTAAATTCGTAGCAATTTAGCTCTAATCTGGCATAATTAACCGATTGAGCTAAAAAAATTATAATTTGGAGATAAACAAATGTCAGCTAATAAAAAAGAAAAAATCATAATTTTCGACACTACCTTACGCGACGGCGAGCAGGCAGCAGGGACTCGTCTGGGGGCCAGAGAAAAGCTTGATTTGGCCCACCAACTGGCGTCTCTGGGTGTTGACATTATCGAGGCAGGATTTCCCATCTCAAGCCCGCAGGATTTCGAGGCTGTACAGCTTATCGCAAACCAGGTCCATGGTCCGGTTATTTGCGGCTTATCCCGGGCGGTAAAGGCTGACATCGAGAAATGCGGACAGGCACTCATTAAAGCCAAACGCTCGCGTATTCATACAGGCCTTGGTATCTCTGACATTCACATCGTATCCAAATTCAGGGATGAGAAATACGGCAAAACTCTCGAAGAAAAGAAGGCAAAGGTTATTGAAATGGCCGTCGAGGCGGTTAAGTTGGCTAAAAATTATACCGATGACGTGGAATTTTATGGAGAAGATTGCGGCCGGGCCAACAGAGATTTTCTCTTTAAAGTGCTCGAAGCAGTCGTAGATGCCGGAGCGACCGTTTTGAATATTCCGGATACTACAGGATATGCGATACCGGAACAATTTGGCGAGCTGATAAACCAAATAAAGGCCAAAGTTCCGAATATTGACAAGGCGATTATCAGCGTACACTGCCATGACGATTTGGGAATGGCAGTGGCAAATTCGCTGGCGGGAATAAAAAATGGTGCGCGTCAGGTCGAAGGGACAGTCAACGGCATTGGTGAACGAGCCGGCAATGCCGCTATCGAAGAAGTAGTAATGGCTATCAACACGCGTAAAGACTTCTTCGACATCGAAACCGCCATCAACACCAAACAGTTCTATAAAACCAGCCAAATGGTGGCAAATATGCTGGGCATGCCGGTTCCGCCAAACAAGGCCGTTGTCGGAAGCAATGCTTTTGCACACAGCTCCGGTATCCACGTTGACGGGTTCTTAAAGGCAGCAGAGACTTACGAGATTATGAAGCCTGAAGATGTCGGCTCCCCGCAAAGCCGCGTGGTTTTGACGGCAAGAACAGGACGGCACGGCTTGGCTCACCGCCTTGAAGAACTCGGATATAAATTGAACAGCCAGGAACTTGACCAGCTCTATCAGCTTTTCCTGTCTGTGGCTGACAAAAAAAGAGAAGTTTTCGATGAGGATATTATCGCTTTGGTCAACGATGAGATTCGGGCTGTCGAGCAGGTCTTCAAAATGCAGTATCTTCACGTTGCCTGCGGGACGGGCACTTTGCCGACAGCAAGCGTTAAGATGCGCATCAGAGAAGAAGAAAAACAAGCTGCTGCCTGTGGTGACGGCCCTGTCGATGCAGCCTATGAGGCCATAAGAGCAGTAACAGGCTTATCGCCGAAACTGGAACATTATTCGATACGAGCCGTAACCAGCGGAAAAGAAGCCCTCGGCGAAGCAACGGTTAAGATTACAGATGACGGCAACACATTTATCGGCAGAGGCGTATCGACTGATATCATTGAGGCAAGCGCAAAGGCCTATGTCGATGCAATTAACCGAATGGTAGCTGCAAAGGAAAAGTAAAAAGACAAGAGGAATTAATAATGGCTATGACAATTACAGAAAAAATCCTGGCCAAAGCGGCCGGCAGGGAAAAAGTCTCTCCCGGCCAGCTCATCGACGCCAAACTCGACGTAGTTATGTGCCACGATGTTACCACTCCGCCGGCGATTTCAATGCTTAAGGAAAAGGGCATTGATAGGGTCTTCGACACAGAAAAAATTATCGTAACACCCGACCATTTTCAGCCGGCCAAAGACATCAAAAGCGCCGAACTCCACAAGCGCCTCGATGAGTGGGCAAAACGCCATAACATAAAATATTACTACAAGCTCGGCAAGGCCGGCGTCTGCCACGCACTGCTGCCCGAACAGGGCCACATACGTCCCGGCGAAGTAATCGTTGGCGGTGACTCGCACACATGCACATACGGGGCTCTTGCGGCTTTCAGCACCGGTGTCGGCTCAACCGACCTGGCTGCCGCCATAGCAACGGGACAGTTATGGTTCAAAGTACCGGCCTCGATAAAAATCGTACTTAACGGCTCACTCGGAACCGGCGTTTACAGCAAAGACGTCATCTTAGCTGTAATTGCACGCATCGGAGTTGACGGTGCACTTTACAAAGCAATGGAGTTTACAGGTCCGGCACTGGCTCAAATGTCTGCCGAAGCAAGAATGACAATGACAAATATGGCCATCGAAGCAGGCGGCAAAAACGGAATAATCGGATTCGACAACGTAACGAAAGAATACCTCGACGAGCACTTAAAAGACAAAACAAATTATACTGTTTTCGAATCCGATGACGATGCCGGGTACGATTCGGCCGAGGAGTTCGACTGCTCGGTAATCGAACCGATGGTAGCCCTGCCGAGCCTGCCAAGCGCCGGTGTCCCTATAAGCCGATGCGAAGGCAAAGCGATGGACCAGGCATATATCGGAAGCTGTACGAACGGGCGAATCGAAGATTTGCGAATCGCAGCGAAAATACTTAAAGGCAAAACTGTCGCCATTCGAACACTTATTGTCCCGGCCACACCGGCCATCTGGAAGCAGGCCAACGATGAGGGGCTGTTCGATATATTCTACGATGCCGGCTGCGTAATCGCTGCGCCGACCTGCGGAGCCTGCCTGGGCGGCTTTATGGGTATCTTGGCGGCAGGTGAAAAATGTGTCAGCACCACTAACAGAAATTTTGTCGGAAGAATGGGACATCCTGAAAGCGAAGTGTATCTGGCAAGCCCCGCAACCGCTGCCGCCAGCGCCATTGAAGGAAAACTTGCCGACCCAAGAAAAAACCTCTAATAAAACAGATAAGGGAAAGAAAATGTCAAGAGCACATGTTTATAAACGTGACCATATAAACACCGATGAAATTATACCGGCCCGGTATCTCAATACCGATAACGAGGCCGAACTGGCAATGCACTGTCTTGAAGCTCTGGACGCTGACTTTGTAAACAAAGTCAAGCCGGGCGATATTATCGTTGCCGGCGAGGATTTCGGCTGTGGCTCGAGCAGGGAACACGCCGTCTGGGCCATCCGAGGAGCGAAGCTGCAAACCGTCATTGCAAAATCCTTTGCGAGGATTTTTTACAGAAACGCCATAAACTGCGGTTTTTACCTGATTGAATCGCCGCAGGGGGCCGAAAAAATCAGTGACGGCGACGAACTTGAAATTGATTATAAAAACGGCTTGATTAAAAACCTCTCAACTGGTATTGATATTACTTTTAATCCGCTGCCGGACTTCGCAGTAGAGATAATAAACGATGGCGGACTGTTAGAGCATATTACAAAAAAAGTGTAATAATGCAACTTTGATGCGCACATTCTTGAAATGATGAGTATACTGTGAATATATATTGAATGG